>DUSF01000037.1 GCA_012842745.1 Bacillus sp. (in: firmicutes)
AATCCTTTTTTGAACTTAAAAAGACAGGAGGAATCGAAAACCCAAAACCACCACGTTTTAAACAAAAGAATTTCAATGTAAAGTATCTCAATAATGGCTTTCGAATAGAAGGAAACAGAATAAGGCTCTCTATTCCGGCAAAACAAAAAGCTTTTCTTCGTGAAAAGTGTGGGATTCAAGTAAAGTTTGTTTATATCCCTATACCCAATCACATTGAAATAGGGATTGTAAAAACTGTTGAAGTAAAACCATTATCTGACGGAGCATACAAAATTATACTGGCGCAAGAATATAAGAATGTATTAACTAAAAAGAATAGCACAAAATTCATGTCGATTGATATTGGTATAGCAAATGCTTTAACCTGTTATGATTATCAAGGCCAATCTTATATCATTTCAGGAAGGCAATGGTTGTCTGTTGAACGATATTTTCATAAGAAAATAGCCTACTATCAAGCTATTTCTGACGCTCAACAATCAGCTAAGGGAATCAAGTATCCGAAAAAGTCAAAAAGAGTCTTACAGTTATATAAGAAAAGGAAAGCCCAAACATTTCATATTTTGCATTGTATGACAAAGAAAGTGGTTGATTTTGCTGTTAAACAAGGCGTTGAAACAATTGTAATTGGTAATATTACAGGAATTCGTGAAAAGAACAGCCTTGGTAAGACTACAAATCAAAAGTTTCATGCGTTGCCTTTTCGCAAAATGATACAGATGATTACTTATAAAGCAGAAGAAAAAGGTATCCATGTAGAGTTACTCACCGAAGAATATACTTCGCAAACTTGTTCTAATTGCAAACCTATTCCCTCTAAAGAACATGCCAAGAAATCAAACCGTAAATATCGAGGGCTTTACCAATGCAAAGAATGTCATGTGGTCATAAATGCAGATGTAAATGGAGCCATTAACATCAGCAAAAAGTATCTGAAAGAACTACATGTTCAATCAGTAGTGGTGTTGGACACACCAACAGTGTATACGTTCAACGGACAGCAGTTCGTAGCGTAGAACTGGAAGCTCGCCATTTCAATGGCGATGTAGTTCACATACAAAAGAAGAAAAACAGTTAACTCATTTTGGCGAGCATGTAAGTGATCCTATTGTTAGTGCAGATGGAAAGACGATTTACTTTATGCTAGACAGAAATTTTGCCAAAGGTGCTCCCGATTATCATTTATATAAAATGAATATCGATGGAGAACAGATTGAAGAAATTGTACTCTCAAATTCAAAAGTTGAAGGTTAACACAATATCAAAAGATAAAAATCATCCAGAAGGGAGGACTTTGATTGAGGAAATTTATAAAAATTTCTCTGATTATTTCGGGGGTTATTATTCTGGGAATTGGTATTTTAATTTTTTCCTTTATTCAAGATATGAAGCCAGATAAAGACAAGGAAGAACAGGTTCAAATTCAGGCAGAGCAATATTTAAAAGAAAAATTTAATAATAACTTCGAGATATATGACACTTTGTATGATAATATGGGGAACTTTGAATTTGAATATGCTGCGAAGGTTAGGGATAAGAAAACTGGTACACAATTTTTAGTTTATTATGATGGTGAAACAAAACAAATGGTTGACACATACATTGCTGATAAATGGGCGGATGATTTACAATCTGAAATACGTCCTTTTATTAAAGAAAATTTTGGAGAAACAACTGATTCTTACGTTTTCTTTACCAATGAAAAAATTGGGCAAGAACTGGGTATTGACCCTGTTAATCCTAGAAGTTATAAAGAGTTCGCTGTTACACCAATCATTCGTATTACTGTTCACCGGAAAAAGAGCGAAGGGGACGATAAAATCGTTAATGAGTTCATATCTTTTCTAAAAGGCGATGATAAATTGCAACATGGTTCGGTTATTATGGAATATATTGCTGAAAATGGTGCGATTTTAGATGATGAATGGGGAAAAGAGTTTTAAGGGATTTCTCGTATAATACTTTTTTTCCGAAAAGGAGTTTAAAAAATGTTTTTACGTGAGGTTATTAAATTAAGTGAAAAAATAAAAAATTATAATCAGCATCCCTTTAACATATCTGCAATTCGTTACTTTGAAAGATTATCCTTTAATAAAAATGTGATATTTTTTGTTGGAGAAAACGGATCTGGTAAATCAACATTGTTAGAGGCAATTGCTTATCAGTGCGGCTTTAATACAGCAGGAGGAAGTCGTAATAACTTATATGAATTAGAATCTTCTGAAGCAAAATTAGGGGATTATATAAGGCTTTCATGGATGCCCAAAGTAAATAATGGTTTTTTCCTTAGAGCAGAGTCATTCTATACTTTTGCTTCCCATATTGATGAACTAGCAAAAGAGGATCCGAGAATATACCAATACTATGGTGGGAAATCGTTACATGAACAATCGCATGGGGAGTCCTTTTTATCTTTATTTAAAAATCGATTTGGCCACCGCGGGATATATTTATTAGATGAGCCGGAGGCAGCACTCTCCCCGCAGAGACAACTTGTATTTTTAAGTATTATCCATGAACTTCAAAAGAGTGCACAAATTATTATTGCAACACATTCACCTATTCTTTTGGGTTATCCGAATTCTGAAATATATAATTTCAATGCAGCTCCAATTGAGTTAATTAAATACGAAGACACAGAACATTATCAGATAACACGAAGGTTTTTAGAAAATAAAAATTTTTATCTAAAAGAATTAATCGATTGATATTTAAATAAAATACTAGAAGCGATATTATTTATCAAATTCTTGATGAAACAAAAAATGCAGTGATTGAACAGGTTTTAGCTCGTTTTGATGAACTCACTCAAAACGAGCTTTTTTTATTTCTCAATTCACAAACTGCAAGTAAGCCCCATTTCCTTCCACAACTTCAAGCGATGCAGGGACACGGAGATAAAGTACATTTTGTCCTCTAACATGATTAACGTCACCAAAAATGCGTTCATTTACAAATTGGTCATCTGTAAACTGGCTAATCGTAAATTCCTTTGTGAATTTTGCTAGCTTTAATTCTGTTCGTTTGGTCGGTATGATTTGAACCTCCTGTTTATTAACTGTTATTTTCGGTGCTTCTAGAAGATGGCTGTAATCATAATCATCGATGATTGATTTGGTCATATATTGAATGATATCAATTTGATTATCGCCTTTTATTTCCTTTTTTCTTTCAACGACAACCCAAGCTTGACTGCCATCTATTGCTGTACTAGTTATGATAAGGCGCCTATCCTCATAAGGAAATTGCCATTCTTTATTCACGAACACTCCGTCAGCATTAGCCAACATTCCTGCTTCTACATAATGATAAAAATTATTTTCTGCTTCTACCGCTTTTGCAATCTCCTTATCTGATACACGTTCAACCTTCGATTCTGGTTTTATTGTAAATCCAAAAGTAATGACCGTTGCGATTAATAAGATGGCTATATAGACGATTAAAACAAAATCAATGATTTTCCCTCGAAAAACAATCATTTTAGTACTAGCTGCTTTAGTTGCAGACCCTAAAACAATGGCGATAACGAGCATGATAATGAAGAACGACATTTGTTTCATCGTCTGACCTCCAATCGGTTCGAAATGAGAATAGCTGTAGCAAAAAAAATCGAAATCGTTGTCAATACTTTTATAGCAAACAGGAACAATGATGTTTCATTAGTGAAAAACTTGAAAATATGCTCCAAACTAGAATTTGTTCCACCAATTGTCAGAGCAATGAATAAACCAGGTATAACAATGACAAATAACTTGCTTAGTTGTACGAACATCCCGATTAAATAACCAATGGAAGCGATAAGAACTGTATACAAAGTTGTTGCCAGAATTCCCATAATTAGTTCAAGAAAAGAAACGGAAAAAGAATGATTCAAAAAGCTATTTCCATCGCTGAAAAAAGCAATACCCACCCTTAATAAATTACTTGCCAACATGGTAGTAATCCCTGCAATCATACCTGCTGTAAGTAAAAAAGTTATACTTGATAAATGACTTGTTAACCGATTCGTAACAAAAGCGAAGTCGCCATTTCTTGTTTGCTTTGTTGTAAGGGTAATTCCTGTTGTAAATGCCCACAGTAGCGTAAATGTTATAAGCAAATTGCCGTTAAAATAGGTTATTTTTATGAAAAGGTTACCTGAGCTTGTTCCCGTCATCCCACTACCACTAAGGATTGATAAACCTAAAGCAGTCCATTGGGCAAGCATTAATGCAATAAATGCCCCTATAAAGGCACGCAATTTAAATAAATATTGCCTTTTTACTATTTCACTGCTACTAGCGTTTGCTAAAAACATCATCAATTCCACCTTTCGTTTTACTTGTAACATACATGCAAACATCCTCGGCGGAAACAGCTGTAATTTGCAAACCTCTTTGTTTTGCTTGCTCTAATAATTCATCTGAAAAATCGTTTTTTACAACGACGTAACTTCCGTTCGCTCCAACTTGTTTTTTAAAGAAGATTTCATTTCCGTTCGTCCAATCATCAAGGAGATTGCTTGGGCCACTGACACCGATGGCAAACTGCTTCAAATCTTCGACCGTCATATGAAGACGTTTTTCACCTTTGTCAATTAAAAGAATATATTCAAGAAGATCTTCGATTTCATTTAATAGATGACTAGACAGAAGAATGGTCCTTGGATGCTCAAGATAGTCTTTTAGTAAGGCCCGATAAAAATCTTTACGAACAGCCGCATCCATGCCAGTTGTTGGCTCATCAAAAATGGTGAAAGGCACACGCGCCGCTAAACCAATGATTGTGTTAAACGTGCTTTTCATCCCTTTTGATAATTTTTGATGATATTGCTTTGGGTCAAACGAAAAATAATCAAAAAGCCCTTGTGCAATCGTCATATCCCAATTCGGATAAAAGCTGCTTGCTTCTACTAAAATTTCACTTAAATTTAAAGCAGGAGGGAGGATCATTTGATCATCAATAAAAATCATATTTTGCGAGACCTTAAGATTATTAAAAGGAGCCTCCCCGAAAACAAGCACCTCACCAGCAGTTTGTTTATAAAAGCCTGCTATTATTTTTAAAAGGGTTGTTTTGCCCGCACCATTGCGCCCAATTAAGCCTGTAATCGTATTTTTTTCAATTGAAAACGATACATTGTGTAACGCGCGCTGCCTTCGATAAACTTTTGTAAGCTGATTACATTCAACAACTGTCATTTTTCTTTTCATCTCCTTTTGTTCTAGCTAGTTTAATCATTTTAATCAATTCTTCATCATTAACATGAAGCCGTTTTGCCTCGGCAACAAGTTCTTGTATAAGCTTTTTCAATGTTTTCTCCTTTCGTTTTGTAAGGATAATCTCCCTTGCATGCTCTGTGACAAACATGCCAAGTCCACGTTTTTTATAAACAATCTGATTGTCTGCTAACAGATTTAAGCCTTTTGCGGCTGTCGCCGGATTAATGTTGAACATTTCCGCTAATTGATATTGTGAATACACTTTTTCATCAGCCATTATGTTTCCAGCCAAAATCTCCATTTCCAGCCATTGCGCGATTTGCATATAAATTGGCGTTGTTCCATCATGATTTAAAATCAACATCCCACCTCCAAACATCTAACGACGAATCGACTCATTTTTATTAAATTTATTTTTTTAACAATACTTCCTACTGAAGATAAACGACTAGCGTGGTACGTTACTGTTGTAATGTACTATACTATACATTTGCAAATACTGCAATTTTTAGGATATACATTTCTACCGACAAAACATCAACATCTCTAATACCAAAGCTTTAATTCAAACGATATACAGATTATGGTATAGTGAAACATAATACTAATTGAAAGGGGATGTTGTTTTATGTATAGCAAGCAAAAGATTGAGATTGTAATAAATAGGGAGGTATGTGCACAATAAATTTATGCATAAAACCTCCCAAAGTTTATAATCAAATCTTTAGGAGGAAATGAAGTTGAATAATATAAATATGGGAAGTCTTGGATTAACTATGGAAATTATCCAGGAATCTAAAATATATAAAGATTTTTATATAGGTCGAATTTCATCCCAGTATAAAAATTTATATAAGGTTATTACGGAGAAAGGTGAAATTACAGCGAATATATCTGGAAAGCTCCGCCACAGTGTAAGAAAACTGTCTGATTATCCTGCTGTTGGGGACTTTGTGATGGTTGACCGCACCAGTAACTTCAATGGTAATGCGATTATTCACCATGTTCCAACACGGAAAAGTATTTTTGCTCGAAAGGTAGCAGGGGCTACAAATGATACACAAGTTGTTGCTACAAACATTGATACAGTTTTTATTTGTATGTCACTGAACAATGATTTTAATCTTCGCAGGCTAGAGCGCTACCTTTCTATCGCTTGGGATAGCGGTGCAACTCCGGTTCTTGTGCTTACAAAATCCGATCTATGTCAGGAGATAGAGGTAAGACTTAACGAAATCTTTTGCTGATATTACGGAGCTTGCTTTCAATTGTAGATTTAACGATTGTACCCATGAAAGTGAGCCAAACTGCGCCGTACAAAAATCGATTAAGGACGGTATTTTGGCAACAGAGAGGCTAGAGAGCTATAGGAAACTTGGTAGAGAAACTAAATATGAAGGCTTGAATTCTAAAATGATTGAAAAAGAAAAGACAAATGAAATGTTTAGTAGCATCGGTGGCATGAAAAATGCTAGAAAGTTCATCAAAGAACAAAACAGAAAAAAAAGAAGATGAAATCCGAAAAGATGTATACTGACTTCATCAAATGGAAATCCAAACAGCCTAAAATTTGCAACATTTTAAAAACATCACTGTCTTTTATTTTTGCTATAATGAAGCTAATGTATTCTCTCGAAATATCTATCGCAAGAATTGATAGAAAGGAGGAATTTCCATGGATGAACTTAAATTACTTGAACTCATGCGTACAGCCTTGAAAGAAGAGTTACAACCTATTGAAAAAAGATTGGACGCAATTGAGCAAAGGCTGAATCCAATTGAAAAAAGACTAGATGCAATTGAACAAAGGCTGAATCCAATTGAAAAAAGACTAGATGCAATTGAACAAAGGCTGATTCCAATTGAAAAAAGACTAGATGCAATTGAGATGCGCCAAGACGGTATAAAGCAGGACATTTCAGCCATCCGCTACAACCAAGAAGCAACTAATGCAACATTAAAAACCCTAACTGAAGATGCAAACTACATGAAAGGTGATTTAACTTTCATCAAAGAAGGTCAAGCACGACATGAAAAAATACTTGAAACACTTGCTCTTCGTTCTATTGAAACAGAGTCAGAAATACGTGAGCTAAAAAGAATTAAATAGTTTCAAATTCTTTTCCAGTCGCACCTATTGCGGCTTTTTATTTTCTTTTATAAAATTCATCAACCACAACATTAAATATTTTTTCAATTTATTCTACAGTCTTTCATCAGAAATGGACGTGAATAGTATTAAATGCTAAAATTTAAATTGTTGAAATTTATTATCTTTCTAGGTAGGTAGAATATGTCGCAATTTATTCAGTCAATATTTTTATTTATTTCAGATCTCGGCTATATTGGGATTATGCTAGGATTAATGGTTGAGGTAATACCAAGCGAAATTGTATTAGCATATGGAGGATATTTAATTTCAGCTGAAAAAATCTCTTTTTTTGGTGCAGCAATTGCTGGTGTCATAGGAGGAACCATTGCCCAGTGGTTTCTTTATTGGTTAGGGAGCTATGGTGGTAGACCCGTACTAGATAAGTATGGAAAATATATTTTAATTCGTCCTAAACATATTGATCTTGCTGAGCAATGGTTTAACCGGTACGGAACTGGGGTTATCTTTACGGCTCGATTTATACCAGTAGTCAGACATGCTATTTCAATACCAGCCGGCATTGCCCGCATGTCGTTTTTAAGATTTACTATATACACAGTGTTAGCTATCATACCATGGACTATTTTATTTTTATATCTTGGCTTTACTTTAGGACCAAAATGGGAGCAAATCCATAAGGTTGCACAACCCTATGTTACTCCTATTATTATTGGTGCCGTTATATTTGCTGGTTGTTATATCCTTTTTAAATGGATAAGAAAAAAAGAGAAACTCATCTGAAGTTCAAAAGAGAGGAAATTGCGGAGAGACAAAATGAATTTAGATTACCAATTTTTTAAATTAATTAACCAGTTTGCAGGCAAAAGCGATTAAGCTTCATGTATTTCCGTCCACGCCCGTTCGTAACCTATGCTGTAAACTTGCTTTCAGACAAATTAAACACCGACCCATCATTTCCGAGCAACCATTCTACGGGAGCTTTCGCATTGGCATTCGCCCTGTTTTGGCAAAGAAGAAAAATGGGTATTGTTTTAATCGCTTTGGCAGTTTGCATGGCACTTTCACGGATTTTCATTGGGGTTCATTACCCACTAGATGTAGCAGCTGGTGCGCTTATTGCTTTCATTGTTACATTCGTCGTTATGTCGCAAAGGCGTCTTCTTGAACCGCTATTTAAACGAATCATTCAAATGTTCAGCAACTCATCTTCCGATACAACAGGAAAGTCTGTTTGATGAACAAAAAAGAGAACAAGCCAAATTCCATAGGCTATGGGAATTTGGCTTGTTCTGCTTTACAAATAGGAAGTATTTCTATAAAATACTTCCTATTATGGGAGTTTAGTGGTAGAGTCTTAGTTTTTAATCAGGTCTTAATAGCCTCCGTGAACAAAAGCTGTTCCAACGATAATCAATAAAATGAAGAGGACAACAATTAATGCGAAATTGCTACCCATTCCATGTCCACCATAAGATTGATACATAAGTATCACCACCTTTGTTAGAAGTTAATACAGTCTATGAAAAACCAGACTTATTCGAAATGGACAAGTATGGAAAGATATTATAGTTAAAAATATCATTTTTTGATGTTACTCATTAAAAATGAAAACTAACATGTAAGACAGTTAAACGTAGATGTAATTAAAAAAAGAGAAGCTCACAAAAAGTGAGCTTCAAATTCATTTAGCAACAGCATTTTTGGCATGTATGGTGCTGCTTTTTATTTTCTTTTATAAAATTCATCAACTGCTACATTAAATATTTTTTCTATTATTCTTCGCTCTTTTAATGGAAGATCTATAAATTTATGTAGGCATTCCTGTAGTCTTGTGTTTTTATATAAATAATCGACAACCTCAAATAACTTTAGATTGCTCTCATCATTTGTTTTATAAATTTGATTCATTTCAAGCAACATTTCATTTTTGAGATGAGGAAGACCAACTAAATAATCTAAACTAACTTGAAAATATTTTGACAGTATAATTAATGCTTCTAGGTCAGGGAGAACGGTTTCATTTTCCCATTTTGCTACAACCGACCGAGATACCCCTAGTTTTTCAGCTAGTTCTTTTTGCGTTAAATCTTCCTGTTCACGGAAGAATTTAATGTTAGTTGCTAATTTGTTCAATTTATCACCATCATTACATTCAAGTATAGTATTACGTAAATATTAGTGTTGCCAATATTATAAATTTAAATATTATAATTATTAACTTTATATTGGTTCTTATTTGGGTTTTAGATTATAATGTTCGTAATAGGAACAACAAAAGGGGAGAGATAGAGGTGTTTAGTTGTTTAATTGTATCACAGTCAGATTCATATAATGAGGAAAGAAGTAGACTCTTTCAAAGCATACTTTACAATACATTGAAAGATCATCCTTATACAAAAAAACAGTTACAATATGAAGAGTGTATTATTATATCAAATGCGGATTTCACTTTAGCATGGCAAACAGTATTAAACTTAGAATGTTCAGGTTTTTTAGCATGCTGTGGATTTGGAGATTCAGAAGAAATAGCAATGGAAAATGCATTTGAAAAATGGAGGAAACGTAAAAATGGTATATATTAGTCGGGCCTGAAGCAGTGTTTCATTGTTGTAGCAATTGTCGATGAAAGATGAAACTAGAATTCAAAATTAATGAACTTGTTCAGGGACAAACGAGAGAGAGGGAGTCAGAAAAAAGACTCCCTCATTATATTTTTATATTATTACGTAAAATATAAATTTGACGTAATAAACTATATACAAAAACGTCTATCTTCCATTATAATGTATTTGAGGTGATTTTTATGGCGAATTCTCATCAACAGCGTTTTTATAAAAATTTAGAAATCATATTAACTGAGCTCCCTTGGTATGTTGAAGAATTTATTGATAATAAACGTCGAACATTATCTGCCGCATCATTGCTTAATTATTGTCATGATTTCAAAATTTTTTTTAACTGGTTGCTTTCTGAAGGCTTTCATACTGGGTCCATTCAGGATATTCCATTATCCCTTCTTGAAAAACTAACAATACAACAAATTGAGACCTTCCTTAGCTTTCTAAAGCATCAATTAAATAATAAAGATTTGACTGTTAACCGTAAATTGTCCGCCCTCAAATCTTTATTTAACTATTTGCAAAATATTGCTGAGACTGATCAACTTGAACCGTACATAAATCGTAATGTGATGGCGAAAATTGAATTTAATCAAGTAACGGAAGATCCTGAAACGACAGCAAACCGTATGGAAGGAAAAATTCTTATGGGCGACGAATATGAGCAATTTCGGGCATTTGTAGCTGAAGCTTACATGGAATTGATTAAAGATGATAAGAAAAAAATGAATTTTTATAATTTTAATCGTGAGCGTGATACAGCGATTATTTCCTTATTTCTAGGATCGGGGCTGCGGCTATCTGAATTAGTTGGACTAGATTTAGGTGATATTGATTTTAAAAAATTTAATGCCCGGGTAATTCGGAAAGGTAATAAAGAACAGTATGTCTACTTTAGTGAGCAAGCGATGCTAGATTTGCAGGATTATATTCGAATAAGAATGGAACGGTATAAGGTTGAGAAAAACAACAAAGCCCTCTTCCTTTCTGCTCCAATGGGTCCAAAAGGCACATCAAGAAGACTAACAGCTCGGGCAATTGAAAAACTCGTAGAAAAATATGCAATTACGTTTGGCAAGCCTTCCCTTTCCGTGCACAAATTGCGCCATTCTTTTGCAACAAGATATCATGCTGAAATCAATGATGTTCCAAAATTAAGGCGGCAACTTGGCCATTCATCGATCCAAACGACAATGATCTATACGCATATTCAAAACGATGACCTAAAAAAAGCGATTAATCAACTGAATATGCTGAAAGAAAATGATAATTATGATAATTAAATGGTACGAAAAAGACATCACTAGTTAATGTGATGTCTTTAACTGATGACAAAGACTGTCATCAAACAATAAACCCTATCTTCGACTTTATTTTATTAGCTCAAATCAATAAAACTTGCGGTAATCGCAAAATCCCCTTTTTCAATGCATATTTCGTGATAGTCAACAAGTTGGGATTTCATTTAAACGCTTACAATACAACAAATCATTTTTAATGCCTCCTTATTGCCGTGCTAACGGCTTCTCCAGCACTACACCACTACACCACACAGTAGGGAGATGGTAGCCCAACTCAATCTTAACCAGTAATAACTCTCTCTTTTGGATAATGATAATTTTCTTCCTCATTGTTATTTCTTGCGATGATAAGAAAGAAAGAAGATAAGCCAATTCTTCCAATAAACATTAAAAACATAAGAATACACTTAGCAAAAATACTAAGATCAGGGGTAATTCCCATGGATAAGCCTACCGTACCGAAGGCAGAGCAAACTTCAAAAAAAATGGCAAGAAGCTGCTGCTGTTTATCAGAAATACTTATAACAATAACCGAGACTAAACATATGACTGTAGCTAATAGCGTAATGGCTAGCGATTTCATAATATCATCCTGATGAAGTTCACGATTAAAGACTTTAATATAACGCTTTCCTTTAGCAAAATTATAAATAAACAACAGATTTAAAGCTAAGGTAGTAGTCCTAATCCCACCACCCATAGAATTAGAAGATCCTCCTATAAACATAAAAATACCCATAACCAAGAGTGTAGGCACCGAAAATTCAGTAATATCCATAGTAGTAAATCCGGTGCTTCTTGTTGTCGCAGACTGGAAAAAAGCATAAAAAAGTGATTTATGCCATGACATATCTTTAAAAAAATTCTGAAATTCAAGTAGCAAGATAAGGATTGTCCCAATAATAAGAAGAATTCCATATGTAATTGTCGTTAGCTTTGTAAATAAGGAAAAACGGAAAGGGTATCCAAGTTCCGTCTTCCCCTTGAATAAATATTCCTTTACTTCGATTAATACAGGAAAACCAATTGCTCCAATGATAATTTGTATAATAGTCATCAATTGTACAAAATAATCACTTGCATAAGGAGCATAAGACTCACCGGTTATATCCATACCAGCGTTTGTTGTCGCAGCAACTGATGCAAATAGGCCTTGAAGAAACGCTTCCTTCCAAGTAGGATAATAATTCAAGAAATAAAATCCGTAAATGAGTGCCCCGATAAGTTCAATAAAGAAGATCATCTTTAGAATATCTCGTACTAATCGAACAAGTCCCGAAAATGAAAATTGATTATTATCAATCATGATTAGTTTCCGTTCGCGTAATCCAATTTTCCGGCCCAAAAGTAACCAAAAAAATGTACTCATGGCCATAACGCCGATGCCCGCGAATTGCAATACGAACATAATAATAAAATAACCAAATACACTATAAGTTTCAGATATATTAAATACAGTCATACCTGTGTCACTCACTACACTAACAGCCATGAAAACTGTATCAAAAAAAGATACCTCTACCCCCGATTTATAAACGGCGGGAAGGCTAAATAACAGAATAGATATAATGACTGCTAATAAATAATAACCTGTAATAATTTGGGCAGGCGAACGTTTTTCCAGCCAGACTCGTACTTTGCTCACATTACACCCCTTCAATTTTCGTATCCCTTTTACCACTCGATACTTTTATCAAAAAGCAAGCTTGCTCTCAACTTTGTTTATTAGTAAAAAGCTTTTAAATTTATTCATGTACAAAAGAGCCTAGCACTAAAATGCGAAAAAAACAAGCTAAGGTTTAAAGCCTTTCAGAAAAGCCTTTTTAGACCCCAATTACTAAACACTCTGACCTTTACTTTAATGGAATAAGAAATGACTATTTGTTCCCTTCCGACAGCTTTCTATATAATGAAGCTCTGGATTTCCCGTTCCAGATGTTGAACTGCCGATATGAATAATAAAAAAAGCCGCCCCATTTCTGAGTCGACTGAAATTAATTTTATTTAGTTTACATAATATAATTATTGTATATTAATTAAGTTTAACTTTTCAAATACGGCATTACTTTATTAATAACATCCTGTAGTTTTTGGCTATGCTCTTGATACATTTGTTTCGCTTCGTTTGCTTCCGTTGCTAGTGCAAAAAGTTCTAAATCTGCTTGGCATTTTTTCAAGCTTGAAAGTAGCATCGGTCTTTCTTGAGGAGATGGGACTTGTAGCTTATCGTCAAAAAGATCAACCGTTAGCTCGCCAAAGGAGTTCACCTGGCCAAGGAAAACATTTTCAATGCCTACCCCTAATTTATCTAACTCCGTTTGCAGCCAAGCCCTACTAAGACCGATTGTTGCCAAAGGCTCATCCATTACTTGACCGTCCATGATTACTGTTTGAGGCTCTTTTGCTGTCGGCACCTTTAAATGTAAATCTTTAGGAGTTAAAGGTTGATTTTCTTTCTTCAACATAACAGATAAATCTCCAGTAGTCTCTAAGACCGCGAACTCTACATCAGCAACCTGAAAAACATCTTTCCTCCTCAAAAGTTCTAACAATTCATCTGTTGTGTACCGTTCCTTTTTTAAATTATCCTCCATTATTTTTCCATCCTTAATAAAGACGGTCGCTTTTCCTTCTACAAAATCACGAAATCCTTTGCTTTTTAAAGAAACAAAACCAGCGAAATAAGGCACTGCCGCAAAAATAACAAGCCCAATAATACCATGAAATAAATTCCGTTCTAGACCCATCGCAACTTCCGCACCAATACTCCCAATTGTAATTCCATTGACATATTCAAAGAAAGATAATTCAGAAATTTGCTTTTTCCCAAGCCATTTTGTAAATAAAAATAAAACAATAACGAAGAAAATTGACCTTCCGGCAATTTGTAACCATTCAGGCACTACTAGCTACCTCCAAGAAATAATTTGTTTTCAAGCACCAATCACAAAAACACTTTTTGTCATAAATTTGTTACGTTTCACACCTTTAGATTATCTTGTTTCTTCGTTTTTTATACACTAAAAACTAACATCAAAAATACGAAATGGAAAAGGTATGCGTCGGGCAATTAAAGCAGCATTTTTAAATAAAGATGCAGGTGATTTATGGTATTTTCTTCGTTATTTTTCAAGTAACTTTCCTAATGGCTTAAAGATTCCCCCAATAAACTCTGTTGGACCAACCATATCTGGGTAAATAATTAGCAAAATAGCCAGAGCCCAGCCAAGAAAGGAAAGTGATAGAAACGCCATCTTTTCTTTTTTCTGATTTTGTGCTAATTTCGGCCATTGAAAAAGGACAATACAAACCATTAGCACACTCATTCCAAAAATTGCACCCCACTTCAATCTTCTATCACCTCATCTTCAGGAATTAACGAAGGTCGCGTAACCATTCCGGGCCTGCGAATATAAGCATCAGCATTAACAACGACTTCAACTGTCGGAAAAATTTCTTCCCAATTGTCTTTATTTTCTTTCCATATATCTGGATAGGCGCGGTGAAAAGCTTCGGCAAAGCCAAAAACATCCGTTTTCATTTCCTTTTGAACAATATCTAATGTTGTTTCCGCTTTTTGGATAATATCCGCTTTTAATTTCTGTTCTAACATTTTAATAACATTTTCGTCTGATAAATTTAGTTTCGTGCCATTTTTAATAATATCGTCTTCTGTCACCGCTTTGAGCGTAATCATCCATTTTCCATTTTCAATTGTAGGCTTCAACATCGTTTTTGCTCGCAGCAAATTCATCGAAATATAGCCTTCTACACCTTCAGGCTTTACAGTTACAATTGCATCTTTAATTTCATTTCGAAGCCATAAAACTCCTCGTGTTACACTTTCATCAATAAAACCAACCATTTTCCCCCTTTTTAAAATAGCGGTGCCTGTAATATAAGCAATCGTTTCTTCTGGCTTTCTATCTTCGGGTGGTGGTAGCATTTCAATAAAAGGAACAGCCGCCGCTTTTGAATGACCGATTTGCATTTGGGCAAATTCCTTAATGGTGACATCCATCCCAATCTTTAACGTTGCCAATTCTCGAAGAACTTCCGCTAAATCACGTTCCAACGGAGGGGAAAGGGTTAATACCTCTTTTGCCTTCTGTTTGCTAATAAAAATATGGGCACGGTCACGTAACTGTGGATGGCGCAGGATGAAATCAAAATGGGGGCGAATATCTTCCTCTGCGAACTTTTCATTAATGATGAACACTTCGGTATGTCCCCAAAATAAAAGACGTGGAAATTTTTGTTGAAGATTAGAAAAAGCATCTGTCACTGAAACTCCTTCAGCAGAACGTATAAGAACTTGTTTCCCACCGCCACTACCGCCCCCACCCCCCATAGCTTGGTTGCCACCAGCTGTTTTTGGTATAAAAACCAGTACAGTTAATTCCATTTTGTCTTTAGATTTCCTATCAAAACCTGCCGCTGTTATAATAGCTAAATCATTTACTTCTTTTCGATCCCAACAACCTGTTAGTAGTACAGGAATTGTAAACAATAGTATAATAAATGTAATACGGCTTACGTTCATTTTGTTTTGCCTCTTTTCTGCTGTATCCTTTCTTGAATACATGCAATACATAGTAAAAAAAGCGGAAAAACTAATTGCAGTGTTAAAAAATAAAAAGGAGCAATGGTTGACAAGAAATGTGACATCTCTTGGAGATTGTGGGCGGACCAAAACGAAAAGCTCAATAAGATGATCCCAATCGGTAATACAATTGGACGATAATCAGAAAGATTCAGCCATTGTGCCGTGCTAATCACATTTACATAATAAAATACAGCAATTTTAATGAAAGTTCCTGTTACCCATATAGCCATTACAATTGCTTCAAGGTGCTCCAAAAAATCTGCTATACTAATATAGCGAACAGCTACCATTAGAGGATATGTAAATACACCTGTTAATTCGCCAAAAAGCATGTAGACAACTACATTTGCCAACACTAAAAGAATGAGAGCACTAGCTACAGAAATCATTCCCCATTTCAAGCCCTTTTGTCGATCTTTTAAAAATGGCAAAAGAAAAGCAATCAAAAAAAATTCGCTAAACCAACCTTGAGGAACAATTGACCCCATGAAAGAAGGCTTTATTCCATCTTCCATAACTGGGAAGATATTTTTTATTTCTAAATCCTTAAGAAGCATCACGGCAATTAACAAAAAAAGTAAAAAAACGACTGGCACCATAATTTGCGAAGCTCTGGAAATTACTTCGACTCCGCCATATACAGCAGAAGCACAGACCAATACCATAGAACCGAGCACAACATACATCGGTGTATGGGGCAGAAATGTACCAACTACAAATTCTCCATATTCACGAATAATAATTCCGTTTATATGAAAGTAAAAAATGACATAAATAAACCCAGCAATCTTTCCAAAGAACTGACCAATGATATGATTACTATATTCAACAATACTTTCATTCGGATAGAGCTTGTTTAATTTATAGGCGATTAAAACGACAATACATCCTACCATTGCCGCCCAAACTGGCGAAATCCACAAATCCTGTTTTGCATGTTTTACCGAAATGGCTGGAACTAAAAGAACAGCAGTGGCTACAATCGTTGGATTCATAATGATGGCCATTTGCAACGCAGATATTTTACCTTTTTCAATCATTTTTATTTGTCAACCTCCTAGTCAGTACCTTTGGTTGGATCCGGTTTTTGTCCAGAAGACTGCCGGTGTTTATTATAATCACCAGTTAGACGTGGGCGTGTGCGCATTGACCATATCGGTGCTCTTAAGATAACATCCTTCATTTCTTGGGCTTTCATTGGGCCTAAAGGAGAGAGGTATGGTACACCAAACGAACGAATCGAACATAGATGGACAATAATTGAAATGATCCCAAGCATAATGCCAAGTAGCCCCAACGTACCAGCCAAAAACATGATTGGAAAGCGAATCATTCTAATTGCAATTGCCGTGTTATAGCGGGGAATAGTGAAGGAAGCAATCCCTGTAACAGCTACGACCATAACCATTGGAGCTGAAACGAGGCCAGCTGAAACTGCAGCTTGGCCAATGACTAAAGCTCCAACAATACTTACTGCAGCGCCAACCTGTTTCGGTAAACGAATTCCCGCTTCCCGCAATGCTTCGAACGTAATTTCCATTAAAAGAGCTTCGATTAGGGCTGGAAAAGGAATTTCTTCTCTTGATTTAGCCATGCTTAGCAAAAGTGTTGTTGGGATCATTTCTTGATGAAACGTAAGAATGGCTATATAGATTGACGGAAGCAATAAGGCAATCAATAGAAATCCATACCGTAACCAACGAATTAACGTACCAATTAAAAAACGTTGGTAATAATCCTCAGCCGACTGAAGCAGAGAATATAAGGTTGTTGGCACAATGATTGAAAAAGGTGTTCCATCCACTAAAATCGCAACTCTTCCTTCAAGTAGGTTTGCGGTCGCCACATCAGGCCTTTCCGTATTTAAAACTTGTGGGAATGGTGAAAACGGATGGTCCTCAATAAATTCCTCAATATAACCGCTTTCGAGAACGGCATCTATATCAATGCGCTGAAGGCGGCTCTCAACCTCCTCTATTAAGGTAGGGTCTGCAAGTCCCTCAATGTAAGCAATGATAACTTGTGTCTGGCTATACCGACCAATTTTCATTGATTTCAGTTTAAGTTTTGGACTTTTCACTTTTCTTCGTAAAAGTGCAGTATTAACCGTTATTGTTTCCGAAAAGCCTTCCCGTGGACCACGAACAACAGGCTCAGCGGACGGTTCTTCAATAGCTCGCTTTTCCCACTTTGCTAAGCCAAGCGAAATCCCAACACTTTGCTTATCAATAAAAATAGTCGGATTTCCTGTTGAAATTTGTTCAATAACCTCTGCCATTGTTTTTACTTCACTTATGCTTGATACTGGCAGCTTCTGTTCAAGAATTCCTTTAAAAATGGCTTCATCTTTATATGATTGCTGCATAAGTGGGAAAAGTACACTCTGGTCGATTTCCTCTGTATTTACAAGGCCATCAATATATATTAAGATTGCCTTTGTTTTATTATTAATTGTAAAAGAGCGAAAGATTACATCTGAGCAATCCTTATACACTGATTTCAATGATTGTAAATTTTCTTCTAAGTTCTTTGATAAAGCTTCCTGCTGTGAAGTAGTATTATTTTTTGAATTTTTGAAAAGCATCGTAAATCTCCTCGATTCTATCTATTTTCCAATATAGAATGTGAGACCACTAACATAATAAAGTGTTTAGTCACCATTTTTAAATTGACTTGGTACTCGTAATCGTATATATTTCCTAGTTATTTTTTCCATTTGGCTTAAAATTATACAACTGAACTCAGCAAAAAAATGCCGAAGAATAAATCTACGGCATTTTTTCTAAAACGCTTCTAGCTTTATATTATCACATACATTAAGTGGGGCTTCAGTGCATGCAATGATATCCTCAATTGTGTAGCCTGTTGCTACTTCCACCAATTTTAATCCTTTCTCAGTCACATCGATGACAGCACGGTCTGTAATAATCCGATTGACAACACCTTGCCCTGTTAATGGTAAGGAACATTCATTTAAAATTTTGGGGGCACCGTCTTTATTGACATGGTCCATAATGACTACAATTCTTTTTGCACCATGAACTAAGTCCATGGCCCCCCCCATTCCTTTAATCATTTTTCCTGGAATCATCCAGTTTGCAAGGTCACCTTTTGCGGAAACTTCCATGCCGCCAAGAATAGCAATGTCAATATGGCCTCCACGAATCATCGCAAACGATTCAGAGCTATCGAAATAGGAGGCACCTCGAAGTGCAGTAACCGTTTCTTTTCCTGCATTAATTAAATCAGGGTCTACCTCATCTTCGGTAGGGTAAGGCCCTATACCAAGTAAACCATTTTCAGATTGTAATACAACTTGCTTTCCATCTGGAATATAATTAGCAACCATCGTTGGCATTCCGATTCCTAAATTGACATAGTAGCCGCTTTCGATTTCTTTTTCTGCACGTCTAGCAATTTTTTCTCTCGTTGATGGCTTATTTGTACTGGACATTTTCTTCTCCCCCTTCTATTGATTACTTTTGCACTGTTAATCTTTCTATCTTCTTCTGCTGCTTCCCAACAATCAGCTTTTGAACATAAACACTAGGCGTATGGATTTGATCCGGATCTAACTCGCCAATTTCCACCAATTCTTCAACCTCTGCAATCGTAATCTTTCCCGCAGCAGCAATCATCGGATTAAAGTTTCTAGCAGTCTTGTTGTACATAAGATTACCCATTTTATCTCCTTTATAAGCGCGCACTAGCGAGAAATCAGCGGTCATACCTTTTTCAAGCAAGTACGCTTTCCCATCAAACTCCCTGACTTCTTTTCCTTCGGCAATTGGTGTTCCAACTCCGGCAGGTGTATAGAAGGCTGGAATTCCTGCCCCACCTGCACGAATTCGTTCAGCAAGTGTTCCTTGCGGAACAAGCTCCACTTCCATTTCACCTGTGAGTACTTGTCGTTCAAATTCTTTATTTTCGCCTACATAAGAACCAATCATTTTTTTAATCTGTTTATTTTTTAATAGTAATCCAAGCCCCCAATCATCAACGCCACAGTTGTTAGAGATGACGGTAAGATCTTTAATACCTGTTTCAACTAAAGCAAGAATTAAGTTTTCTGGAATTCCGACTAACCCGAAGCCTCCAACCATAATGGTTGCACCGTCTTTAATGTCATTCACAGCATCTATAAAAGATGTAAGGATTGGTTTCAATGAATTTCACTCCCCATATAATAATTGCTTGTTTTTACTCTTTTACACTGGATATACACCATGCTTACGGTCAGTAAATACTTGATATTTCGAGGCGTAGGTTTCTAATCGATTCACTAATTCTTCACGTAAGCTGTTAGGTTCTACAATGCCATCGATAATCATTTCAGAAGCTAATCGGTAAATATCAATATCCTCTCTATATTCATCACGTTTTTGCTCTATGAAAGCTGAACGCTCTTCTTCTGGCAGTGAGGCGATTTTATTAGCATAAACTGCGTTGACTGCAGCTTCTGGCCCCATGACGGCAATTTGCGCTGATGGCAGGGCAATACAGCAATCAGGCTCAAAGGCAGGACCTGCCATGGCGTAAAGGCCAGCACCATATGCTTTTCGAACGATGACAGAAATTTTCGGTACAGTTGCCTCACTCATTGCTGAAATCATTTTAGCACCATGACGAATAATACCAGCGCGCTCAACCTTCGTGCCGATCATAAACCCAGGTATATCAGCAAGGAACAAGAGTGGAATGTGGTACGCATCACATAATGTGATAAATTTAGCTGCTTTATCAGCGGAATCATGGAATAATACCCCACCTTTTACCCGTGGTTGGTTCGCAATTATACCAATTGGCTGACCGTTCATTCTTGCAAGCCCGGTAATGATTTCAGGAGCAAAAAGCTTTTTAATCTCACAAAAAGAATCCTCGTCAATAATACGCTCAATTAAATCGTGCATGTTAAACGGTGCATTTTGATTTTCTGGAATAATATCAGCAATCGATTTTTCGAAATGCTTTGGTGAAATTGACTCAGCTACTGTTGGCTTTTCTTTGTAGTTTTGCGGAAAATATGATAAGTAGCGACGAGCAAAGTTTAGTGCTTCTTCTTCTGTTTTTACTAAAACATCCCCACAGCCTGAAACCGAACAATGCATTTTCGCTCCGCCCATTTCTTCAAGGGTTACTTTTTCCCCTATCACCATTTCAGCCATGCGTGGGGAGCCTAAATACATCGAAGCGTTCCCTTCCACCATGACAACAATATCGCAAAAAGCTGGGATATAAGCTCCACCCGCTGCAGATGGTCCGAACAATAAACAAACTTGCGGAACTTTTCCAGATAGTTTGACTTGGTTATAAAAAATTCGGCCTGCGCCACGTCTGCCTGGAAACATTTCGATTTGGTCGGTAATTCGAGCACCCGCAGAATCTACTAAATATAGCATTGGTACTTGAAGTTTTTCAGCTGTTTCTTGAATGCGGATAATTTTTTCGACTGTCCGCGCCCCCCAAGAACCTGCTTTTACTGTAGAATCATTTGCCATGACACAAACGGTTTTGCCATTGATTTTTCCGATACCCGTAACAACCCCATCAGCTGGAAGACCGTCATCTAAACAATTCGCAAAGAAAGCATCTTCCACTTTTATCCCATCATCAAATAATAGCTCTAGGCGGTTTCGAACAAACAGCTTTCCTTTTTCAGCATTTTTTTCATGGTAGGTCCTAGCGCCGCCTTTTTTGATTTGTTCAATCCGCTCTTGTAGTGTTTGTTTTGTTTCCATAATAATCATCAGTCCTCCCCCTTTGTTTTACTTCTTTCTATTTGTATTGTATGACTTGGGAGCAGTCTCCCTAATTTTTCTTCTATAAAAATAGCAGCCTTGATAAGTTGGTCACGATTAATTCCCGTTTCAATCCCCATTTTTTCAAGCATATAATGAAGATCATCTGTCGCAAGATTACCAGATGCTCCAGGGGCATATGGACAGCCACCAAGGCCCCCTAATGAACTATCAAAGTTCGTTATTCCGAGAGTAAGAGCGACAAGTACATTAACCAACGCCGTCCCTCTTGTATTGTGAAAATGCATTGCTATTTTTTCCTTCGGGAAACATTTAATCACATCTGACAGAACTTCCTCGACTTGTTTCGGATTGGCAACACCAATCGTGTCCCCTAATGAAAGCTCATGAATCCCCATAGTAAATAATTGCTCTGAAACTGATAGAACCGAATCTATAGAAATTTCACCTTCATAAGGGCATCCAAAAACGGTAGATACATAGCCACGTACAGTTTTCCCAGCCGCCAAGGCTTCTTCTATGACTGGCTTTAAGACTGGATATGTTTCCGCTATTGATTTATTAATGTTTTTAAGGTTATGTGTTTCCGATGCCGACATAAACACGGCAACTTCATCAACATTTGCTTCAAGCGCTCCTTCTAGTCCTCTTTCATTTGGAACTAGAGCTGCATAAGTTATATCATTTTTCCGATGAATGGATGTCGCCACTTTCATGGCATCAGCTAATTGCGGAATCCATTTTGGATTTACAAACGAAGTAATTTCGATATATGATAGGCCCGTTTCAGAAAGCATATGAATCCACTCAATTTTATCTTCTGTTTGAATAAATTGTTTTTCATTTTGCAGGCCATCCCTTGGACCCACTTCTTTAATAGTTACTGAGCTTGGAAGGTTCATCGTAACCGTCCTTTCATTTTGCCTTTGACGTGTAAACTTTATGGGTAAAATTTAGTTTCTGTCCCCATTTAGTACTTTATTGTCAGGTAAATGGATTTTATTGTCCTAGAATCAATTTTATTGTCCAGAAGCCGTTATTTATTGTCCGAAAATCATAGTTTATTGTCCGTTTGCCATATTATACCTGCTCAATGACAAGTAAGGCATCTTCCTCGTTGACAAAGTCGCCTTCATTAATCTTTACTTCTTTCACTGTGCCGCTTACTTCTGCAGCAATTGGGATTTCCATTTTCATAGACTCTAAAATGACGACGTCTTGACCTTCTGTAATAGTGTCCCCTTCTGTTACTAATACTTTCCATACATTTCCTGCCATATTTGATTGAATGATTGCCATTTTAAATCCCCCTACTTTTCCTATTAGTATTCTTAACTAACTATCATTTTGTTACTTTTTGCATAATATATTTTTCTACAAATTGAGTAGTAGTGTCCCCGTTTTGAAAAGCTTCATGTGTGAGTACCTGTTGCAGCATTGGAATATTCGTTTTAATACCTTCAATCTTATAATCTTCTAAAGCTGCTTTTATGCGACGAATCGCATCAACTCTTGATGGAGCTGAAACGACGAGCTTCGCAATCATCGGATCATAGAATGGAGTGACTGTTGACGATTCATGAACAGCTAACTCGTGACGAACACCTTCACCAGACGGCAACTCAAATCTAGTAATCGTTCCTGGTGACGGAAAAAATGTATTCGGATCTTCTGCATAGATACGAACTTCAATCGCATGCCCTTCTCGTTTAATATCTTCCTGTGACCAACGCAATTTTTCGCCGCTAGCAACTCTTAGCTGCTCCTCGACTAAGTCAAGGTCGGTAATTTCTTCGGTCACCGGATGCTCGACTTGCAATCTCGTATTCATTTCTAAAAAATAAAAATTCTTATCTTCATCTACTAAAAATTCGATTGTACCAGCATTATGATAGCCGATTGCTTGTGCTGCCTTTACAGCCGTCTCCCCCATCTTCCTTCTTGTCATTTCATCTAAAAATGGCGACGGCGCTTCCTCTACAACTTTTTGATGGCGGCGTTGGATTGAACATTCGCGTTCCCATAAATACACGCAATTCCCGGACTTGTCAGCCAAAAGCTGAATTTCGATATGCCTTGGATTTTCTATATATTTTTCAATGTACATATCACCATTTCCGAAAAACATTTGTGCTCTTTTTTGATTTCCCTCAAATGCTTTCGTTAGTTCTTCACTATTATGAACAATTTGCATGCCAATTCCACCGCCGCCGGCACTAGCTTTCAACATGACGGGATAGCCAATTTTTTCGGCAACAAGAACCGCTTCGAAAACATCTGCCAATGCCGCTTCTGTTCCTGGTACAACCGGAACACCAGCATGTAACATTGATATTCTCGCTGCAACTTTACTACCCATTTTTTCAATGACTTCAGCTGTTGGTCCGATAAAAACAATTCCAGCTTCCGTACATTTTCTTGCAAATTCGGAGTTTTCACTTAATAGCCCGTAACCTGGATGAACCGCTTCTGCACCCGTTTCTTTAGCTATCTCAATGATTTTTTCCATTTGTAAATAGCTTTCATGAACACGCGGTTTTCCAATACAGTAGCTTTCATCCGCCATTTTTACATGTGGTGCATCCGCATCCGCTTCTGAAAAAATTGCAACCGTTTGAATCCCCATTTTTTTGCAAGTACGAATAATGCGCGCTGCGATTTCGCCGCGATTGGCAATTAATATTTTCGTGAACAAAATTGCTCCCCCTTTTATGATAGAAGACAAACCTTTTAGTAAAGGTTGTCCTCTATTTGTTCATCTTCTTTTTGAATCAATCGACTATTTTGTAGCCGCTTTTTTAGAAGTTAACTCTTTTATTTGTGCTACTGTTGCTGGATCCTCAAGCCCTGTAATATCTCCGGAAACCGTTCCTGCAACAATAATTTCTTTTAAGAGGCGGCGCATAATTTTTCCACTCACTGTTTTTGGCAGCGTGTCCGTAAAAATAATCGATTTAGGAAGTGCGATTTTGCCAATTTGCTCAATGATGCGCTCATTAATTTTTTCCTTTAGTTCATCCCTTCCTAGCGAAAGATCATTCAAACGTGCAAAGACTAACGGGACTTCCCCTTTTATTTCATCAGGAATGCCAATGACAGCAGCTTCGGCTACGCCCCCACATTCCATCACGGCGCTTTCGATTTCCATTGTACTTAAACGATGACCGGCGACATTAAAGGCATCATCTGAACGGCCCACGACCCATACATAGCCGTCTTCATCAATTAAAGCAAGGTCACTAGCATAATAGCATCCTTCTACTTGGCTAAAGTAGGCTGCAATGTAGCGCTCTGGCTCCTTCCAAAGTGTTCGACAAAGCATTGGAAACGGCTTTCGAATGACGAGATTTCCTAACGTCCCTGCTTCAACTGGATTCCCATCCTCATCAACAACAGCTACATCCGCACCTAGAAATTGCACTCCTGCAGATCCTGGCTTCATCGGCGTTAACCAAGCGGCGCCAGCTACAGGGCAACCAGCTGTTTCTGTTTGACCCCAAGTATTATTTATACAAATATTCTTTTTGCCTAAAATCTCATATGTCCATTGCCATGTCTCCGGATCAAACGGTTCACCAACTAAAGAAATGACATCAAGGCATGATAAATCATATTGAGCAACTACATCTTCGCCCATGCTTTTTAACATTCTTAGTGCAGTAGGGGCAGTAAATAGTTTATTCACCCGATATTTTTCAATTATTTGATAAAATCTGTCCTTTGTTGGATAATCAATTGCTCCTTCGAATACAACGGTTGTTACACCATTCGCTAAAGCACCTGTAATCCCCCAAATATGCATTGTCAGCCAGCCGATATCGGCTGTACACCAGAACACATCGTCATCATGATGATCCATATGGTATTTTGCATAGATGTAATTTTGAACGACAAATGCCATACCTGCGTGTACGACACCCTTTGGTTTTCCAGTTGTACCGCTCGTATAAAAGACAATTCCATATTCATTTGCTTCCAATTTTTCAGGCTCACAATTGATGCTAGCTTTGTTAGTGAGCTCTTGCCACCAAAAGTCACGGCCAGCTTTCATATCAAGCTCCGTTCCTAAACGGTCGACAACGATAACAGCCTCAATAGATGGGATGTCAGCAATGACCGCATCTACTTTTTCCTTTAAATAAATGACATTCCCGCGTCTAGTTGTTGCATCCGTTGTAACGATTACTTTTGGCTCAAAATTAATAAGACGATCCTTCAATGACTTTTCTGAATAGCCTGAAAATATAGTGTTGTAAATGGCTCCGATGCGGAAGCAAGCCAATACTGAAATAATAGCTTCAGCTAAATTGGGAAGATAGATTGCGACACAATCACCCTTTTGTACTCCAAAAGAGCGGAGGACGTTTGCGAAACGATTTACTTCTGCTAACAGCATATTATACGTATAAAATTTTGTATCCCCGTTTTCACCTTCCCAAATAAGAGCGGTACGATTTCCGGCGCCATTCTCAACATGCCTGTCAATTAAATTGACACAAGGGTTGCTAATTCCACCTTCAAAAAATTTGAAACCAGGAAGTTGTCCGCTCATTGTTTTCTCCCATGGCTCATACCAAATAAGCTCTTTTGCGGCACTATCCCAAAAGGCATCGGGATCCTGCTGCGATTTTTCTAGAAGCTCTTGAAAAGCTATGCTACTTCCAATTGAGGTTTTCGATTGTTTTGCCTCGCTTGGGTATACGAGTGTACTATCCGCAACTACTTTTAAAATTCCACTTACATCCATTTAAAATAACTCCCCCTTTTGTAAATAGGAAATATTAAGCTGATTAACATCCCAATTGGCGGGCAATCACAAGTCGTTGAATTTCAGATGTTCCTTCGCCAATCTCCATCAACTTTATATCACGCAAATGGCGCTCCACTTCATATTCACGCATATAACCGTAGCCACCATGGATTTGAATCGCCTGGTTACATGCTCTAAAACCAGCTTCTGAGGCAAATAATTTTGCATAAGCGGATTCTTTCGTAAACGGCTTGCCATTATCTTTTAACCATGCCGCTTTATGTACCATATTACGGGCAAGCTCAATTTCCATCGCCATATCAGCAAGCTTAAATTGAATCGCTTGGAATTTAGAGATGGATTGTCCGAATTGTGTCCTTTCTTTTGCATAGGCTACCGCCTTATCTAATGCTGCCTGAGCAATTCCGACGGATAACGCTGCGATTGAAATCCGGCCGCCATCTAATGTATATAAAAATTGTTTAAAGCCTCCATTCGGATCGCCTAATAAATTTTCTTTTGGAACACGAACATCCTCTAGGATTAACTCAGATGTATTGGAACCGCGAACACCCATTTTTTCGTAATTGCTATTGATTGTAAATCCTGTTGTATCTGTAGGGACGATAATCGCCGAGATAATATTTTTGCCGCGCTCATCTTTACCTGTTACTGCCGTTACTGTCACAGTTCTTGCATAACCGGCATTTGTAATCCAGCATTTTTCACCATTAATGACGTATTCATCACCATCAAGAACAGCCCTTGTTCTTGTTCCACCTGCATCCGAGCCTGCATTTGGTTCTGTTAAACCAAAACCTGCTAACGCTTCGCCGCTTGCTAGTGGAACTAAATACTTTTGCTTCTGTTCTTCGGTACCAAAATAATAAATAGGACTGGCACCTAAAGACACGGCAGCAGCATAGCTTAAGCCTGTACCACCA
Source organism: Bacillus sp. (in: firmicutes) (assembly GCA_012842745.1). NCBI lineage: Bacteria > Bacillati > Bacillota > Bacilli > Caryophanales > Bacillaceae > Bacillus > Bacillus sp. (in: firmicutes). The sequence continues at coordinate 27,293 of DUSF01000037.1, forward strand.
CAAGCTTTGCCAATTTCTTCAACGGCAATCGCATAGGAAATCGTATCGCCACCAGAACCACCATAGTTTTCTGGAAATGGAATTCCTAATAGCCCTAACTCACCCATTTTCTTAAAAGTATCTGCCGGAAACTCTGACGTTCGGTCAACGTATTCGGCCTTTGGTGCCACTTCCTTTTCAGCAAATGCACGTACCATATCGCGAATCATTTGTTGTTCTTTTGTTAATTCAAAATTCATTTAATTTTCCCCCTCTACCAAATTGAGTTGTACCGACTAGTTGGTCTGTAGATTCCATAAAAAATCTAAGCATTTTATACTATGTACGAATGGTTATGTTTATGATTATTTTGTTAATAAGAAAGATAAATACGCTGGATTTTCTATAGAATCTTCTGTAAGTAATGAATGAAGAATAAGATCATTAAAAATAGCGGCAATCTCTTCAATTGTTTTTTCTCCATCTGCTTTGTACCATTTATATATCCAATTCACCATTCCAAGAATCGCCATACCCGTGATTTTTACAGGTAGGTGTGAACGAAATTCGCCCGCTTTCATCCCGTCTTCGAGTACTTGAAAAATAATATCCCTGTATTCATCGCGCTTCTTTTTAATAATTTCGTTATATTCGGGCTTTAAATAGGTGCTTTCTTGGTAAAAAACTGAAATATGTGGCTTATAAAGATCAAAAACCCTTACAAATGATAGAATAATAGCATGGAGTCTTTCTGTAGGTGTCGTGTAAGTTTCAATGGCAACATTGGCTTTTTCTAAGACGTAGCTAATGAAAGTATCATGAATCATATATAGTAGTTCATCTTTTGATTTAAAATGGTGATAAAAACCCCCTTTAGATGTACCACTTTCTTTAACAATTTGGTTAACAGTTACACCATGGTACCCATATTTTTCAAATAGTTGGATGGCAGTAGAAATGATTTTTACCTTTAGCTGTGACATAGTAAATGACCACCTTGTCTACAATATTATCATGAATATTCTGAATATTCAACAAAAACAGAAAAAAGCATTAACAAAATTGTCAATGCTTTTAATCACCTATATTTATGTGGTTTATTCCATGCTCTTATCAATAACAGCCTTCCAAACTTCCTTTACCTCGCCTTTTTCATCCATATCAATAATAAAGGAGCCATTTGTGTAGCGGTCATTTTCTTTTAAATCAACTGGATTCAAACTTTCAATAAAGCCTTTTTCCGTTTTAAAATAAACCATTTGATTTTCATTCGCAGGCAAAATTCCTGCAACTTTATGAGGATTCTTTTTTAATTCCCTAAGCATCACAACACCGCGCTTTGCCCTCGATGTTTTTTCGAATTCGTTCCAATTCATCTTTTTGGCTGCACCACGATGAGTGACGAGCACTACGTGTGATTTTTCTTCACGATTAAATACAAAACCGCCAACAACAAAATCGTCATCCTTCAAGTTTATGCCTTTGACACCTGCTGCCCGTTGGCCAATAATGCTAACTTCTTCTTCAGCAAACCATAATCCATACCCTAATTGTGTTCCAATAAATACATCCTTGCCTCCATCTGTAAGGTATACGTCTACGACCTCGTCATCGTCCTTCACATTAATCGCGACTAGCGGTTTTGAATATCGTTGTGCTTGATATAACGATAATTGCGACCGTTTCACCATTCCATTTCTCGTAAAGAAAAGTAAAAATTCATTTTCGGTAAATTCACGAATTGGGATTGCTTTGATTAGTTGTTCATCTTTATCAATGGGAATTACATTGGCAACGTGCTGACCAAGGTCTTTCCAACGTATATCTGGCATTTCATGCACTGGTAAGTATAAATAATTGCCTTTATTCGTAAACAACAGTAGTTTATCTGTCGTATTAATTTCAAATTGACCAAGGAGATAATCATTTTCCTTCATTCCAAATTCCTTACCGTTTGATGCGTTGTATGATCGAATGGAAGTCCGCTTAATATAGCCATCTTTTGTAACGGTGACAATAACATCTTCAGAAGGCACCATCACTTCTAAATTAATGACAATTTCTTCTATTTCTTCCTCGATTTTTGTACGACGCGCGTCGGCATATGTTTTTTTCACTACCAATAATTCTTTTTTTATGACGGCAAAAAGCTTGTTTTCACTGCTTAAAATGCTTGTTAATCCATTTATTTTTTCCAGTAATTCATCAGATTCCTTTTGCAGGGCGGAAATGTCTGTATTTGTTAAGCGGTATAGCTGTAAAGTCACAATCGCTTCCGCTTGCAGCTCGGTAAACTGAAACTGAGAGATTAAATTATGTTTCGCATCCCGTTTATCTTTTGAAGCTCGAATGGTCGCAATCACCTCATCAAGGATGGAAATTGCTTTTATTAACCCTTCGACAATATGTTGGCGCTCTTTTGCTTTATCAAGCTCATACTGTGAACGGCGCGTTACCACTTCCCTCTGATGGAAAATATAGGCATCAAGCATTTGTGGCAGGCTCATTTGTTTTGGTGTGCGATTATGGATCGCAACCATGTTGAAATTATAGGAAATTTGCAAATCAGAATTTTTATATAAATAATTTAATACACCTTCTGCGTCCGCATCTTTCCTAAGCTCAATGACAATGCGGAGGCCCGTGCGATCCGTTTCATCTCTTACTTCAGTGATTCCCTCAATTTTTCGGTCGATGCGGAATTCATCTATTTTTTTCACTAAGTTTGCTTTATTTACATCGTATGGGATTTCATCAATGACAATTTGCTGTCTCCCGCCACGGATGTCTTCAATTACAGCGCGACCGCGGACAACAATCCGGCCTTTTCCTGTTTCATATGCTTTTTGGATTCCGTCAATCCCTTGAATAATCCCGCCTGTTGGGAAATCCGGGCCCTTAATCACTTGCATTAAATCAGCAACTGAACAAGCTGGATTGTCAATTCTCATAATAACGCCATCAATCACTTCACCAAGATGATGCGGTGGAATATCCGTTGCATAGCCGGCTGAGATCCCCGTTGAACCATTTACTAATAAATTTGGATACCTCGCCGGTAAAACGGTCGGCTCTAAAATCGTATCGTCAAAGTTAGGTGTAAAATCGACCGTATTTTTATCAATATCCCGCAATAATTCGGAAGCTATTGCAGACAGGCGTGCTTCGGTATAACGCATCGCTGCCGGTGGATCGCCGTCAATGCTTCCGTTATTACCGTGCATTTCAATCAGAACGTTGCGCACCTTCCAATCTTGACTCATCCGCACCATCGCTTCATAAACAGAAGAATCCCCATGGGGATGGTAGTTGCCGATTACATTACCAACCGTTTTCGCAGATTTCCGAAATGGTTTATCATGTGTGTTTCCTTCTTGATACATCGCGTACAAAATCCGTCTTTGCACAGGCTTTAATCCGTCCCTCGCATCAGGCAAGGCACGGTCTTGAATAATATATTTACTATAGCGGCCGAAACGGTCGCCAATGACATCTTCTAGTGGTAATTCCATTACTTTTTCAAATAAAGAAGACAAATTTTATTCCCCCTGATCGATTGTCAAATGCTCGTTTTCTAATATATTTACATCATCTTCAAGCCCAAAGGCAACATTCGTCTCAATCCACCGTCGGCGCGGCTCTACTTTGTCCCCCATTAAGGTAGTCACGCGCCGTTCTGCACGAGCGATATCTTCAATTGTTACACGAATTAACGTTCTTGTCTCAGGGTCCATCGTTGTCTCCCAAAGCTGATCAGCATTCATTTCCCCAAGACCTTTATAGCGCTGAATCGTATAACCTTTGCCAACTTTTTTAATGGCCACCTTTAGCTCCGTTTCATCCCATGCATATTCAATAATCTCTTTTTTACCAGTTCCTTTACTTACTTTGTAAAGAGGTGGAAGGGCGATAAATACTTTACCTTCTTCAATTAACGGCTTCATATAGCGGTAAAAGAATGTCAATAGTAACACTTGGATATGCGCACCATCCGTATCGGCATCTGTCATAATAATAACTTTATCGTAGTTAATATCCTCTACCGTGAAATCTGCACCGACACCGCCGCCAATTGCATGGATAATCGTATTAATTTCTTCATTTTTTAAAATATCCGCAAGCTTTGCTTTTTCTGTATTGATGACTTTACCGCGCAACGGCAAAATCGCTTGGAAGCGGCGATCACGTCCTTGTTTTGCCGAGCCTCCCGCAGAGTCTCCTTCGACGAGATAAAGTTCATTCCGTTCAGGATTCCGTGATTGGGCAGGTGTTAATTTGCCGCTAAGTAAAGCATCTCTGCGCTTTTTCTTTTTGCCATCTCGTGCTTCCTCACGTGCTTTCCGTGCCGCTTCGCGGGCTTCCGCTGCTTTAATCGCTTTTTTAATGAGAAGTGAGCTTATATCTGGATTTTCTTCTAAAAAATAGGCCAATTTCTCTGAGACAATCGAATCAACTACTGAACGAGCCTCACTCGTACCAAGCTTCCCTTTCGTTTGACCTTCAAATTGGAGCTTTTCTTCCGGAATGCGCACAGAAATAATCGCTGTTAAGCCTTCGCGAATATCGCTACCTTCAAGATTTTTGTCCTTTTCCTTTAAAATGTTCACCTTGCGGGCAAAATCGTTAAAGGCGCGCGTCATTGCTGATTTTGCACCAACTTCATGTGTACCCCCATCCTTCGTGCGCACGTTATTGACAAAGGATAAAATATTTTCAGAGTAACCATCATTAAATTGGAAAGCAAACTCTACTTCGATTCCCTGCTGCTCTCCATCCATCGCAACAACAGGATGCAAAACATCTTTTTCCTCATTTAAAAAATCAACAAATGCTTTAATCCCCGATTCAAAATGAAAGACATCTTGCATGTTTTGCCGTTCATCAACGAGTGTAATCTTCATTCCTTTTAAAAGAAAAGCAGATTCACGTAAACGCTCACTTAATGTCTCGTAATTAAAAGTAGTTGTACTAAAAATAGTATGGTCTGGTTTAAAATGAATCATTGTTCCCGACTGTTTCGTTGATCCGATTTTTTCTAAAGTCGTCACTGGATGTCCACCATTTTCAAAGCGTTGCCGATAAATCGTCCCATCGCGTTTAATCGTCACAACTAGCCACTCTGATAAAGCGTTGACAACAGAGGCACCGACACCATGCAAACCACCGCTCGTTTTATAACCGCCTTGCCCAAATTTACCGCCGGCATGAAGAACAGTTAATATAACCTCGGGTGTCGGTTTGCCTGTTTTGTGCATACCAGTTGGCATACCGCGCCCTTCATCCTCAACGCTTATACTATCATCTTTATGTATCGTTACCTTTATATGTTTTCCAAAACCAGATAATGCTTCATCGACAGCATTGTCGACTATTTCATAGACAAGATGATGCAAGCCACGTGCATCTGTACTTCCAATGTACATCCCTGGCCGCTTTCGGACAGCTTCTAATCCTTCCAATACTTGGATTGCATCATCATTGTAGTCAAATGGTTTGTTAGCCAATAGTCTATACCCCTTTCAAACATGCCCTTGAAAAACTATCATACCATAAAGGAACATATTTTCTCACGAAACATCGACAAATTTTGTTCATTATTATTGTAACGATTGAAATTTGTTTCGCAACTACTCTTTCTAGAGAAAAAGAAAAATCCCTGCTTTTAGCAGAGATTTATTTTGCTTTTGTCATCGCATGTTCAACCTTAATACAACGGTCCATAATTACAGTCATGCCATGTTCTTTTAAATATTCATACGCTTCTTCATTTTCAACTCCTAGCTGTGCCCAAAAGATATCTGCGCCAATTTCTACTGCTTCTTTCGCAATCGGCGGCAATTTTTCTGATCGTTGGAACACATTAACAATATCAACATGCCCTTCGACATCCTTTAAAGAAGGATATGCTTTCACACCTAGCGCTTCATCAATCGTTGGATTAACAGGAATAATTTCATAGCCAGCTTTTTGCATCGCTTCTGCTACCATGTAGGATGTTCTATCAGGTTTGTTTGACAATCCAACAACAGCAATTCTTTTCTTTGTTTTTAATATTTCGCCAATCTCTTCACGGCTTGGATTTTCAATCGCCATTTTCATCACTCCAGTCACATATTTTTACATAAATTTATTACATACAGAATACCAAAAGATTCTAGGTAAACGCAAAAATACTGCTCTTATTTTTCAAAGTTTTATATACTAATGCCTTTTTTGAATGTTCATGATAAAATAGAGAAATCTCAATTGAAGGAGTTTTCTTGGAATGATAGTTTTCATTGTATTGTTAGCTTATTTACTAGGTTCCATTCCCTTTGCCCTCATCGTTGGCAAAATTGGCTATGGCATTGATATTCGTGAACATGGAAGCGGTAATTTAGGCGGGACTAACACATTTCGTGTATTAGGAATCAAGGCTGGCCTAATCGTAACAATCGCTGATATTTTAAAAGGAACACTTGCGGCAAGCTTGCCAGATTTATTTGGTTTGGATAACCTCCACCCATTGTTAATTGGAAGTATAGCTGTAATAGGGCATACGTATCCAATCTTTGCAAAATTTAAAGGTGGAAAAGCAGTAGCAACATCCGCTGGTGTCTTGCTTTTTTATAGTCCATTATTATTTTTTGTGCTAATTGCATCCTTTTTTATCTCCTTATCTATTTCTAAATATGTGTCCCTTTCTTCGATGATTGCGGGTCTAGTTGGGATTATTTATAGCATCTTTACTGGTGACATTCCACTTATAATCGTGATGACTCTCCTCACTTCGTTTGTCACTTATCGTCACCGCGCCAATATAAAGCGGATTATGAGTGGGACAGAACCAAAAATTAAATGGATGTCAAAAAAATCGTCGTAGGAAGTAGTCCTATGACGATTTTTGTCTATAATTCTATCATATACATATTAAAAACTGTCGCTTTGTACCAAAATATAGTAGAATGATAATGTTAATTATTTATTTTAATGGAGGATTTTGATGCATGAAAAAAAGTTTTTCTATTTTACTAGTTTTCTTGACGTTTTTTTTATTCCCATTATTACCAAAAGCTGCTGAACAGAATGAGCTAGTGTTATTGATGGATACAGACCAAATGTATAACAATGGCATTCTCATTAATGGGCAGCATAAAACGATTGTAAAGGATGAGGCGATTTATGTTCCTGCTAAATCCGTAATAAATGAGTTAGGTGCTACGTTAGTTTTTGATGCACAGACAAAATCATATGTGGCAACGAAAGGCGATGCGACGTTAACTTTTACGAACAATGAAACAACATACAACATTAATAACGTGCCACTCACTACAAAACAAGCTGTTGCCATTATTGAAAATGATGTTACATATGTACAGGCCGCAGTTTTAACAGCAGCCTTTGGCCAATCGTTTTCAATTAAAGATCAAAACAAGGTCGTTATTTTTTATGAATCAATTGTAGAGCTTCCTGTACCTGTCAACAACCCACCGGTTGCAAAATTCGAAACAAATAAAGATTCCTATAAAATTGGTGAGCCAATTGAATATACTGATTTAAGCACAGATGATAAGGGGATTGTTGATAAGATTTGGATTAATAAGGAGCCTGCCTTTTTTTCAGCAGGTGAAAAAAGCATTACATTGCAAGTTAAGGATCAAGAAGGTCTAATGGGCTTCTATACGAAGAAAATAACAATTGAGCCTGAAGTGATGTACACGGAAAGAGAATTCGGCCTTAAGTTTACACCTATTGGCGATAAAATTAAATTCCTTGGTAGCGAGGTTGTGAATTATCCAAACATTGAGGTAGATGATGAAAAAGAAGGCGGGGCGCCGTTAATAAGAGTGAATAGCCCTGAAAGAATAACAGGTGAACTGATTCATTATACGCAAACATTGCAGGGAACGAACCACTTCACAATTCATAAGCAAAACATTTTGCCAACAAAAATCAATTTACATTTTGTTGCCCATAATCCAACAGAAGAAGTAGCAACTATTCATGTTTCAAAACTTGGTGTTGGCGGCCCAGCTCTTTATTTATATCAAATCGGAAAAGCGGCCGTTGGAAATTATTTATTAGCCGTTCAAAATCCTAATAGCTATGAGATTGTCCTTCAGCCTGGTGAAACAAAATCGCTTTTACCAGCTAAATATCAATCACTTGCACCAGGTTATTCAATGACGGTCTACACAGATGTTGAATCAAATGTCCCTGTAACCTATACAGTTGCAAGTCTTAATGTGGATAAAACAATTGAAGACATTCCGATGTTGCCAATAGCAGAACGCGATGGTAGCCATAACCGCGGTATTTTCACTTATTCTGAAAAAGAAAAAACGATTCATCGTGTCGTTGGTGAAAAAGAGGAAAGATTAATTATTGGCGATGGTACGATTGATACGTACCAACATGGCTACGATGATTTATCTAAAGAGGAACAGATAAATAAAGGAAATCGCGGTGTTTTATATACTGTAAACTTTCAAAAAGTGGCACCAAATACAACGGTTGTCGTTAATGCCCGCGGCGGTCAATATGCAGGCTCCTTTTTAGTAAATGGCAGAGTCATTCAAGCAGTGGAAAACGGGCTTCTTACAAATCCTTCAGAGGGAGCCATTTTATTCCGAACAGGAGCACAGCAAGTACCTGTTACAATCCAGTTTATACCTGCTTCAGGAAGCAACTTGCCGCTCAACTTTTTATTTTTGAAGGATAATGCTACAGATGACAGTAAGAAAGAATAAAAGGAGAGCCAGTCATTGTGAAGTGACTGGCTCTCCTTCCTTTTTCTTTTCAACCTTATTTAATTTTTGATATTAAATCTTCACCTGTATATTTACCATTAGCGATAAAACGTTTTAATTCCATTGTCGAATTTTTCGGGTCATTTTTTCCTTGAACAACGGAAAAAGCAAGTTGATAGCCTTCTTCCTCTAACATTTTAATGACATCTTTGTTATATACACCGTATGGATAGGCAAGTGCGAATACTTTATTGCCGACATTTTCTTCAATTAGTTTTTTTGATAATCTAATATCCTCTTTCACTCTTGGCAATAAATCCACTAACGCATAGCCTCTATTCGTCCCCGTTTTCGGTAGTTGGAAATGTAGATCATGGGTATGGCTTTGAATATTAATCACGCCGGAAGCAACCATTTCCTTCATGTGTTCCCAGTTCATATATTCTGAAAAACCAGGCTTTTTACCTACATTATTTGTGATAACATAAATTGTTGCTTTATAGCCCTCTTGTGCCAAAATGGGGAAAGCTTCAAGATAGTTGCTAATATAACCGTCGTCAATTGTAATCATTAACGGTTTTTGCGGCAAGTTTATTTTTCCTTGTTGATAATGTAAAAAATCAAGCTCTGTAATTGTTTCATAGCCTGCTGCTTTTAAAGCTTGCAGATGCTCTTTAAATCTTGTTGTACTAATCGTACCTCCATCCCCTATAGATTCCTGTTGGAAATGATGATACATTAAGGCAGCAATCTCTTTAGGTTTGTAGGCGTACATTGATGTTTCAGGCTTTATATAAATATATACATCTTCTTTTTCGCCAACGATTTCAATCCACTTATACAATGGATTATTAAAATAAGTGATATTCATTTCTTTTGCGAGAACAGAAAATGGGACATAGTTTTGACCACTTAACATTATCGTTTCATTTTCGCTTGTAAATTCAGTTCCATTTACTATGTATTTTTTTGAGTTTAGAATGAATTCAATTGTAGTTGCTGCATCTTCAACTACTAATTTTCCTCCTTCAAATTTCACCCGAAGACCAAGCGTGTCTGCTATTTTGCGAATAGGCACCATAAGACGACCATTTACACTATAACCATCCACATATTTTTTCAGTTTTTGGCTTTGTGGCTGTAGCTCTTGCTCGATTTGAACAAGTTCAGTCGGTTGTGTAGTGATATTCGTTTCGTTGATATTTGATGGATACATATCCATAAATTCCGGTAATGGGTATTCCTCTTCTTCTTGACTATTGTTTATTTGCGAAGTATTAGTTGAATCATAATCGCTTGAATATCCTTCCGCATATGATCCAATTGTAAAACTCAATGAAATTATTACACTTAAAATAAGTGTAAATAAAACTTTTAATCTACTGACAATCATTGCAATAAAATCTCCTTCTTGTTGTAGTTTAATTATTTAACAATATTATAGGCTTGAATACTATTATTATAGATTATATTTTGTAAATTGGTAACCTTTTACTTTAATTTACGGTGAAATTACAGAACGAAATTCTTTCCCAGTTATAAAGGAGGGCCAGTCATTTAGACTAGCCCTCCTTTTTTGGTAGGTATTTTTAATGATTCCAATAGAAATACTAAACAAAACAATATCACCTATAGTTAAGAGGTTTACTATGTATAAAAAAACGATTTTCGTCATTATCATTATTTCAATCTTAACAATAACGGGATTCTCATTTTTACAAAAAAACAATGAAATCTATGCAGAAAGTAAAATTGATCAATCATTTTTTAGTAACGAACACGATATAAAAACATTTGATGTTATTGTGATTGGCGGAGAGCCTGAAGGGATAGCAGCTGCTATATCTGCAGCAAGAAACGGCTCTAACACCCTGCTTATTTCGGATCGGGACGGGATTGGCGGCCTTTTTACATATGGTAAAATGAATGTCTTGGATTTTCCCCGTGGAATTGGTAATAAAGTATTGAGCAACGGTGTTTTCAAAGAGTGGCATCATATGGTAGGCGGTAAAAAATCATTTGAAATAAAAGCAGCAAAAAATGCATTTTTAAAGATGGTTTATCACCAAGAAAATTTATCAATGCTTCTGCATACTAAAGTTAAGGATATTGAATTGAAGAACGACCAAGAGATAGGTTCAATAAAGATTTTGAACAATAATAAAGTGTATACCGTTCAAGCAAAGAAGTATATTGATGCGACACAAGATGCCGATGTTGCCTACTCAAGTGGAGTTCCGTATTTTATCGGTGCAGAGGATGTTGGCTATAGTAATCGCCAAATGGCTGTAACATTAATGATTCACCTTAAAGATGTTAATTGGAGTAAAATTAAAGAAACAGCTAAAACCGAGACGTTCGGTCCTGCGGAGGTGACGCTGGAAGCTGCATGGGGCTTTCCAAAGCTGCGTGATATGTATAAACCCCATGATTCGAACATGCGGCTACGCGGCTTAAACTTAATCCGTAATCGTGAGGGATATTATATTAACGCCTTACAAATTTTTGGGGTCGATGGTCTCTCAAAGGAATCCATTCAAGCAGGAATTGAACGAGGCAAGAAGGAAACGGTATTTATTGTCGATTGGTTAAAGGAAAATTTCCCAGGTTTTGAAAATGCGAAAATTGCTTCTTATCCTACGGAGCTTTATGTCCGTGAAACACGCCATATCCGCTCCCTTTACCAACTGCCAGTTAGCGACCTGTGGGAGAATAAATATCATTGGGATACGATTGCTTACGGTGGCTATCCGTCAGACATTCAAGCTACATCAAGAGACGATGCTGGGGCCATTGTTGTCAACCCAACGCAATATAGCATCCCTTTTCGGAGCATCGTATCACAAAAAATAACAAATCTTCTTGTTGTTGGCCGTTCTAGCGGTTATAGTTCATTAGCACAGGGTTCCGCTCGCATCGTACCTACGGGTATGGCAACTGGAGAAGGAGCTGGTGTAGCAAGCGCGATTGCAATCAAATATAATATGAACTTCCACGAAATGGCTAAACATAAAAAAGCTATCTCTGAACTGCAACTAGCGCTAACTGCTCAAGGAGCAAAAGTTGAAAAATTCACGCTTCCATTTCCATATGAAGAAAAATGGTATTACCCTGCTATTCGTGAATTGCTCAACCATCGTGCTCTTTTTGGCGGCTACACAAATGATTTATTAGAAAATGAAATCGCCCAAAATAAATCATTCTCTAATATACTTTTACACATGTATATCGCAAAACGAAACAACGACCCAAACTTTGAAAAAAATATTCATTATTTGCGCAAGTACTTCACTTCAAAGGAGACGAGTGATTTAACGATTGAGGAAATAAACGCAATCATTGAAGGTTTGCCGTATAAGGATTTCACCAATGCCTATAAAAAGGAACTTGAGAAGATGAAAGATAAAAAGAGCCTCACACGTGAGGATGTGTATATTATTGTTGGAAAAATTTTCGAGTGGATTTAAAGAAAAGGAACGCGGGGACGATTCTCCGCGTTCCTTTGTTATTTTACAATCGTACTAATAGCGCCTTTTCCTAACATCTGCTGCTGGCCTTTTGAATCAATTAGAATAGTAAAATTATCATGTCCTAGGATTTTACATTTTAGTGGAACTCCATTTGTAGTATAAATCGTCACAACACGGTTACTTTCAATAATTTCATCTAAAAATCTTGTTTGTAAATCAAATTTGCCGTTTGTCATTTCAATAAACCCCTTATATTTGTATTTATTTTCCCCGATTGCGTTTCAATTACAGGTATTTACAAATCTTCGTGTTTAAATACTTCTTTTTTTATTTTATTCTATATGTAATTTCAAAATCCTTCTTTTATCTTGACTATTTGCCGAAACGTTTTCATACAAACAAAAGCCTGGAAAATGTCGTAATCAACAAATTCCAGGCAAAAATATATTACTTTTCAACCTTAAATTCTTTAATTAATTCGTCTAATGTTAAGCACAACTGGTTTAAATCTTCAACAGCGACTACTACTCTTTCAAATCCTCTTGCTTGTTCTTGCATTGTGACGACGACTTGCTGGGAAGAAGCTGCGCTTTCTTCTGAAATGGCTGATATACCTTCAATTTCCTCAGCTAATTTGTTAGCATCAACTGTTAGCTGCTTAATAAAATTCCCATTCGTTGATAGCATATTTGTAATATTGCTAATAGATGAAGATAATAAATGAAATGCTTCACTTACTTTCGTAACAGCCCCCGATTGTTCAGTTGCTCTTACTTTCACATCATTCATGGCATCAACTGTACTTTCCGAATCATCTTTCACAGTTGCAATGATTTTTCGGATATCTTCTGTTGATTTTCTTGATTGTTCCGCTAATTTTCGAATTTCTTCGGCAACAACTGCAAAACCTTTGCCTGCCTCGCCAGCCCTTGCTGACTCAATCGAAGCATTCAATGCTAACAAATTCGTTTGTTCAGCAATTTGGCTGATTTGTGTGAGAATATTATTAATGTTTTGTGTCTTCTCATTTAAAGCTAAAATTGCATTTTCAATTTTATTTGTTGCCTCAATATTTCCTTCATTGATTTCATTTAATCCATTCATTAAAACGATGCCATTTTTATTATTGGTATTCATTTCTTCCATAACATGCAAGACTTTATTTGTATTCGTTGATAGTTCATTAAATCTGCTTGATAGATTGGAAGAAATAGTCGAACAGTTATCAATTGATCTTGATTGAATTTTATTCCCCTCTGCAATCTCCTCAACAGAAGCCGTCACTTCCTCAGAAGAGGCTGTTGTTTCATCTGATACGGCTGATAAGGCTATTGAGGAATAGTTAATTTTCTCAGATACAAGCTTTATATTTTTTGTAAGATCACCGAGTTCTTCCACCATCACATTAAAATTCTTTCCAATTTCTCCAATTTCATCTCGATTTTTTATAACCGTCCGAATCGTGAAATCTCCCTCCTTCACTTTTCTCATATCAGCTATAAGGATACGCAGTGGTTTAGAGATTTTACTACCAACGACGATTGCAATAATAATCGCAGCTACTATACTCAAGGCTAAAACAATGACAATTACTTTTGTTAAATTATTAACATCACTATATATTTCATCTTTTAAAGAAGTAATAAATAGTGTTTGTCCATTTGATAATTTGGCATAAGACACGATATTTTCTTTATTATTTAATTGTGTCGTTGTTACTCCAAATTCATTTTGGTTAACTTGATCCGCTAATGTCTTATTGACATCTCTTAAACTATTTTCCAATGTATACTCAGGATGGATAAGAAATTGTTGGTTCGCATTTACTAATGAACCAAAACTATTTTTATATGGTTTAATGCCGTTAACAATTTCCTTGAATAGTTCAAAATTTATATCCATACCAACAATACCAATCGATTCACCATCTTTAAAGATGGGCACAACATAACTAATCATTTCAACGTTGATATTCTCATTGAGATAAGGGTCCAACCAAACAGGCTTTCCTGCGTTAACTGGGATGTAATACCAACCAACATGTGCCAAATCCGTTGGGTCGTATTGGCTAAAATCTGTTGGAACAAGTTGTTCAATTTCTCCGTTTCCATCCGTGTCCGCATGAAACAGTCCAGAAGTTGGCTCAGTATATTTTGGATTAAATCTAACATAAAAAGCCATCGCACCAGCGGTATTGTTTGAAAATTGCTCCGCAATTGGTCTAATTTTTTCCTCGTAATTCTTTACATACACTGGATCAGTTTTAAATTTTTCGACATCATCTAACATAGAAACAACGGCAACTGCAAGACCGTTGACGGATGCTTCAATTTTTTCAATAGTGACATTTAGCGTATTCGCCTTATTTTCGGCTAGAAGCTCAGCAGCCTCATAAGAGGATTTTTTTAACATATTATTACTTTTATAAATACTAATGAGTCCAACGATTAAAATCGCTGCAACTGAGCAAATAATAATGGAGCCCATAATCTTTGTTCTAACGCTTTTCATCAGATTGTCTTCCTTTCAATATCTATCTACCTCTCCAATTTAAATGATGGTAATTTTTTAAATTAATAAACCAACCCCTTTTTATGAAAAGAATAAATATAATTTAGTTCGATAAGCCCTCTAAAAATATTCAACATTGCTTTAGAAAATCCTCCATTTTATTACAAAAATTAATAATTTTTTTCAAAAGAGCATAAACTTTCCTGAATATCAACCTATACCACTCCTTTCATTTTCCTTGATTGTTTTTCCTCGGTTTCAAGGTCTAATCTTTGGATAATGGCATCCTTATACTTTCTTCCAGAACGCCGACCACGCAAAATGTCAGTAAGATAGTTTTCGTTGACCCCAATATCTCTAGCCAACTCCCTTTGGGTCATATTCAGTTCAATTAGTTTTTTCTTCACTTGTATTCCAAATAGAGGTGAGACACTGTTCTTTTGCTTCACTGGTTGTCCCTCCTTACGTTATTCATGTTGTTTTTACTCTTTGGATTCATGCTTTTCACATCAATTCACAAACTCTAAAGTAAAATTCTTATATTGATTAGCAGTTTCTTGACTTCTCAACACATGCTTTTTCATGAATTTAAACGGATTAAATGCTGTAAATTCCACAATTTCGAGATTATCCCAATTGATTAATCTCCATTTGCTAGGTCTCACGCTTCTCACTTCCTTTCAGTTTGAAATAACCCACTTTGTACCAGTTTCTCGATGTACTACTTCAAAACCATCATTGCAATCCTTAACGATTAGCCTATTCAACGGATTCAGGCCAAATGTTTTCATCCTAATCTTTTGCTTCCGTGTTGGTCTTTTGCCACGTTTCAAATTAGATCACTCTCCCAATATTCAAATTTGCATCTCTATTTTGTTATGGTGGGACCACAACATCGGTTTCTGGAAAGTTGTGTGCAACCGCATCACGGAAAAAGTCGTAAAAGAAAACCATATGCTCCCAAGCTTTATCAATGACTTTGATTCCATACGGTAATGCTGGTAATGGATTAAGTGTCACTGCACTTTTATCAAAGCTGCTTTCAACTTCATCCAATACCTTCTGTTGTGCCGGCATAACTTCATCGGTTGGTGGTTTTACTGAAACGTCAGCAGTTGCTTTTTTCGTATGAATTTTTATGAACGCTCCAGGAATAACTTCATCTAAGCAATTCAATTCAGGGCGTACTGCTACACGTTCGTTTTCAAAGCGAATGTATAAACCATCTTTATCCTCTCGAAGAACACGCTCAACATTTTTTCCGTTAATGTAAACTTTTACTTTTTTTCCAACAAAACTATTCACGTTATAAACCCCCTTTCAGTATTTCGGTGCCTAAGAGGTAGCACACTATTCGATATTCAGCACAATTTGGTAGGAACGCTTTTCATGCGGCTGCCCTAGGGAAGGAGTTCAAACGGCCACAGGAAATATTTTGGTGATTTATTACCCTATTGGGAATTGCGTGATAAAATTATGATGTGATTTCTTATCTTAATTTCATTTTAGGGTCAAATTGACCCCATGTCAATACAAAGTTGGACATTTTGACCTTTTATTTTAAAATATGACTCTTTTTTCGGAGTCATTTTGACCTTGTGATAAAAGAGAGGGGATTGAAATGCAAAGTTTAGGAGAGAGAATTGCTCTTTTAAGAAAAAAACAAAACTTAAGTCAACGTCAGCTGATGGAAATTCTTAAATTTGAAAATCTGAGTAAATACGAAAAGGATCAACGCCAGCCAAGTTATGAAATTCTAATATCCATTGCTGAATTTTTTAATGTAACTACTGATTGGCTTTTAACGGGCAAAATCAAAGAAGTGAAAGGAAGAGAAGATAATAAGCTACATAATACCCTTGGGGAGCTGACGAACGAGGAAGTAAAACTAATAGGGCTTTTTAGACAGCTTGAAGATGATAGAGAGCGTGCGAAAGTTGAAGGTATGCTTGAAATGAAGGTGTACGAAACAAAAGAAAGCAAAAAGGGAATGTCATCTACATATCCAAATGGAGAAGAGGCAGCAACTAAAGAAAAGAGACATGCTTGATTTTTTTGAACTATTTTGACGTGTTTTCGTATCATTTTATTTTTAAATATAAGTGAAAGGGCTACCGCTGGATTTTGCAGTAGCCCTCCTATTATTTAAATTCCCCAATCCAAAATCCGTCTTTTCTATCTTCTGTTTTAGGGACATATATATTAACCTTCATAACCTTTTTTGTAACAGGATCAAATCTTTCACCATCTTTTTTTGTAAAATCAACCAAACGTAAGCTTGAATTTCCTTTTGCTAAAAAATCAGCTTTATACTTATAATCTTCATTAATTTTAATTTCAGCATTATCCCAAACAAAGTCGTCTTTATTTTCAATATATAAGTATAAGGAATCAGTCTTAACAGATGCATTTAGCATGATATATGTAGGTTCTGAGCTTCCCGACGAGCATCCAAAAAGTAAAACTGAAATTATAAAAAACATCAATGCCACACTTGCCTTTTTTGTAAACATTAGCAGTTCCCCCTATTAATTTAATTTACCATTCGATATAATTTTACAATATGCATATCCAACATGCACCAACTTTTCCAAAATATATAAATACTTTGGGCTTATTTCAGAAATATGACTATGCTTTTTAGGTGATAGAAAGGTACGCAGCATGTCCTTAGGTGTGTTTTTACTCAAATTTAAAAATCCTTATTTATCAACGGTTTTGACCTTATTTTGTGATGTCCTTAGGTATAGATATAAAAACAGGGTTATTCACAACATGAGTAAATTGTGGATAACCCTTACAAATCCTTTATTAACACACTATTAACGCTATTGACTCTACATGTGATAACATTTAACGGCCCAAATGTGAAATCACGCTTTTTTCTATAAAATCTTTCTTTTTTCAAATCCCATTTGCCAATTAATTTGTTACCTGTCCATCCCGATGTATCTTGTCAAAACCCTTACTATCCCAGTGTTTCCCGCCTATTCTTTTAGTAAATCATTATTTGTCAGTTAATTTGTCTCTTAACACTGAAATTTTGAAAATACTTACAGTAAATCATTATACGTGATAGTCCGGCCCAATTAGTGGTAAAATAAACCTGCAACAGAAAAAGGAGTTGAGTGTGATTTGAAAAAAGAAATCATTGACCGATTCACAACATATGTAAAAGTAGATACACAATCAAATGACGCTAGTGCTTCGTGTCCGTCTACACAGGGGCAGCTGACGTTAGCCAATACCCTTGTGGATGAATTAAAAATAATCGGCATGAAAGAAGTCACGATTGATGAAAACGGCTATGTGATGGCTACCCTACCTGCTAATACTCAAAAAGAAGTACCGACTATCGGATTTTTGGCCCATGTTGATACAGCTACTGATTTTACTGGCAAAAATGTTAAGCCGCAAATCGTGGAAAATTATAACGGCGGGCCTATTCAGTTGAATGAAAATGTTGTACTTTCACCAAAAGATTTTCCATCATTAAACAATTATAAAGGCCATACGTTAATTACAACGGATGGAACAACCTTATTAGGTG
Organism: Bacillus sp. (in: firmicutes); assembly: GCA_012842745.1. Taxonomy (NCBI): domain Bacteria; kingdom Bacillati; phylum Bacillota; class Bacilli; order Caryophanales; family Bacillaceae; genus Bacillus; species Bacillus sp. (in: firmicutes). The sequence goes on from DUSF01000037.1 coordinate 45,532, forward strand.
CTGACGATAAAGCAGGCATTGCTGAAATTATGACAGCGATGGCTTACCTTATCCAGCATCCTGAAATAAAGCATGGAAAGGTTAGAGTTGCCTTTACCCCTGATGAAGAAATTGGTCGTGGTCCACATAAATTTGATGTTGCTTCCTTTAATGCAAAATATGCCTATACGGTTGATGGTGGCCCATTGGGAGAACTTGAATATGAAAGCTTTAATGCGGCAGCTGCCAAAATAACGATTAAAGGGAAAAATATCCACCCTGGAACTGCAAAAGGGAAAATGGTCAATTCGATGAAAATTGCGATGGAGTTTAACCGTAGGCTTCCTGCCGAGGAAGCGCCGGAGTTTACGGATGGTTATGAGGGCTTTTACCATCTTCTTTCTATTGAAGGGGATGTAGAACAAACGAAGCTCCACTATATTATTCGGGATTTTGATAAAGAAAAATTTCAAACGAGAAAAGCAAAAGTAGAAAAAATCGTGCAAGACTTAAAAACGGTGCATGGTGAAGCGAATGTCACCTTAGAAATGAAGGACCAATATTATAATATGAAAGAAAAAATTGAGCCTGTAAAGGAAATTGTCAATATTGCTTATAAGGCAATGGAAAAATTGGACATTGAACCAATCATTCAACCGATTCGCGGCGGTACAGACGGCTCACAATTATCGTATATGGGCCTGCCAACGCCAAATATTTTTACAGGTGGAGAAAACTATCACAGCAAGTACGAATATATTTCTGTCGATAATATGGAAAAAGCAACGAAGGTGATTATTGAAATTATTAAGCTTTTTGAGGAAAAAGCGTGAAGTCCTGATGCGAGGACTCACGCTTCTTTTTTGTAACCATTATTCTTTACGAGTAGAATAATGCCATACCCCATCTATTTTTTCTTTCCATATTCTATTATTTGCTTCCAAATAATCAATATGACCAATAATCTCCGACATCACTAATGAAAACTGCATTTCATACGTTTTTTTATAAAATTGCTTTGCGATTTCGTTAGCAGTCAAGGAGCCAGCTTGAATAAGTGAAAGAATTCTCATTGCTTTGTTTTCGATATTAGCAAGCCTTGTTTCTATTAATTGTTTAGGTTGATCAATAATTGTTCCATGACCTGAAAAAATGTAATCAACCGAAAGTGTTAAGCACTTTCTAAGTGATGAAATTTGTTCAAGCAAGGAAAAGATTCGTTCTCCATTTTCATCAGGCTCAACGAATGCATTGCTTGAAATATGATTAATAAGAAGGTCGCCAGCAAACAACGTCCTGCTTTTCTCATTAAAAAACGCAACTTGGTCTGGAGAATGCCCAGGCATTTCGATGACATCAAATGGATGAATCTTTTTTTCTAACAGTGTAATATCCGCGTTTATCTCAAGGTGTTTGTTTTTTATGAGCGCATTTTCAAGCTTGTGAACTTGCTCTAGCCCGGCTTTTCCACACCCCATTTCTTCATAAAGCCTTTTAAAAAAATCGATACGTCCCTTTAAAAATGTAGGATCTCGTTTTAACCGTGGAATTGCTTTAGCATGGGAATAAACAGAAACAGACGACTCTGCTACAATTCGATTAACGAGACCGACATGGTCAACATGATGGTGTGTAATGTATATGCCAGAAAGATCACCTATCGTAAATCCGTTAGATGACATAGTCTCGATAAACAAATTCCAATAGTCCTCATTGTTAATGCCAGCATCAATTAAAGTTAATGAATATTCGTCCTTAACTAAATAGCTATTAAAGCTTTTTAAATTGTGGTGAACAGGTAAGACAATTGGATATATTTTTAAATTGCCTATTTCTAATGGCTCCATTTTTTCACATCCTTAATGGAATGAAATTAGGACATGTGTCCAGATTCTGTGATTTCTCTTTTTCAACCGATACTGTATAATTGCACATATATGGAAACTACTTTTAAATGTATGCCTCATTTTACCAAAAGTGTGGAAACGATGTAAAAAGATATGTTTATCTATAGGAGTGAACGTTATGTTAGAAAAATGGTTAAATGAATCTAATTATACCGTCGTGTTTACTGGTGCCGGAATGTCAACGGAGAGCGGGCTTCCCGATTTTCGCTCCTCAAAAGGATTATGGAAACATAAGGACCCAAGCCTCCTTGCTAGTATTGATGCCTTAAATCATAATGTACAGGAGTTTATTGATTTTTATCGAGGACGAGTGCTTGGCATTAATGAATATAAACCACATCGTGGACACTATATACTAGCGGAATGGGAAAAGCAAGGCATCATTCAATCAATTATTACCCAAAATGTTGATGGTTTTCATCAATTAGCAGGGTCTATTCATGTTGCCGAGCTTCACGGAACATTACGAAAACTGCATTGTCAAGCTTGTGGAAAAGAATACAGCAGTGATGAATATATAAACAAGAAATACTATTGCACTTGTGCGGGGATTTTGCGTCCATCTGTAGTATTATTTGGGGAGTCTTTACCAGAGGAGGCATTTCAATTTGCTTTAGAGGAATCACAAAAAGCGGATTTATTTATTGTCTTAGGCTCATCCTTAACGGTTTCGCCGGCCAATCAATTCCCGCTTATTGCTAAAGAAAGTGGTGCAAAACTAGTGATTGTAAATAAAGATGTGACGCCATTTGATTTTGATGCGGATCTGGTTGTTCATGACAAAATGATTGGGGAGTTGTTAACGGAAATTGAGGAAGGTATGAATAAACATTCATGATTAATAGATTAAGGTAAATTTAGCCTCTGTATGAAGGGGGACTAATTACTCCCCCCTTCATCTTCCATTATCTACCACTTAACATTTCTGTAGCTTTTACTAATACTTTCAGCTTTTCAAACGCTATTTCTTCCGTATTCATTGGCCGTTGTGCAAACGTTCCAAAACCACAATCTGGATTTAAGAAAATTTTTTCTGCTGGAATATAGTTGGCTGCTTCGTTCACTCTTGCGACAATATCCTCTGGCGTTTCTAGCTGTTGAATTCGTGGGTTGACTACATCTAGACCAAGTTCAATATTCATTTGTTTGAAATAGGGCATAACGGGATCATAAGGTCCACGCAATAATGTTGACTCATCCGTACTCCAATTGCTACGGCAAACATGGACATCAATTTTCGTGCCACATCCTCTCATGCCCTCAGTTACTTGATTAATCAATGAAGTTGCAAATTTCAATTCTTCTTCAGCATCAGCCTTCGCTGTTAGAACTCCACGCATAAATGTACGGTTGGCATTTTTTTGCGTTTAATTTTGTCAACTGCTGCTGGGTTCGTTAAGGAAAAAGCAGGAACATCGAGTGTCCCCAATATTTCCATTCACTTTATTCAACGTACAAACAAAACGATGTTTGGCGTTTTACTTAACTCTCGTACCTTCCGTGTATAATCCATAACCAGCAGTAATTTTCACTTCATTTTCGTTTACTTTTTGAACATGCCAATCATAGCCGTGCTCACCCTTTTGTAATAAGATTCGCTCGTTATCGGCTGCTTTCCATACCCCTTTAATCATTCCTCCGATGGCATCCCATGTATATGTACCATCAGCTTTAATCGTTAACAATTTTCCGCCGGCACCTTTCACATATTCTTGAGTAACTGTAGTGGATCCGTCACTATTCAACGAAGAATCCACATTTGCAAATCCACCTGGTACCCAGAGTTTCCAAGCACCTACATAAAAATCACTGTTGGTGGCTTGTTCTTTCGGATTTTGTTGCATTTGTTGTTTTGACTTATCAACGTAAAAATAATATTTATTATCTATCGTAACTTTTGTTGTTGCGGCATCCCAATTTACATCAGACCCAGTAGCTGTGGAGATAAAGCGCAGCGGAACAAACACGCTTCCGTTGATCAGTTTGGCTGGTGAGGTTAAAGAAACTTCTGTGCCATTTACAGTTGCAACATTGGAATTCGCCTTTAGATTGATAGTTTTATCACCTTTTTTAATGATTGCAAGTTGCTCTTTGGCGCGCCATTCAATTGAGAATCCTAATTGTTCTAAAGTTCCACGAAGCGGGACAAGGACACTTCCTTTTTCAAGAACCGGCATAATTGTGAAAGTTAACTGAACTTGTGTTTGAAGTGGTTCGGACCATATTTCGGTTTTCGATGGCTCAATCCACTTTTCCGTTTCAATAGGCTTTGACCCATTCTCTGTTTCCGTTGGTTCAGACCATATCTCTGTTTTTACTGGTTCTGTCCATATTTCCGTTTTTACTGGCTCTGACCATATTTCGGTATACGGTGCTGTTTTTTCGGATGTACCACCTGAATTAGCTGGCTGCCCCAGCTGCCAATCCCCATCTGACCAAATTTCTGCTGCTGAAACATTTGGTGCTAGACCTACTAAAAGTGATGCGGATAGACCAAGAATACCTATCTTCTTTCTCAAAATGATCACTCTCCACTATTTTCAATTTTTTATAAAAGTATCCACTAGAATTATACATCATGGAAGGGTATTCATTACAGAAATATTTGAATATTTGCTTCATCCTGCTAAACTGCGTCTTTAAACACTGTACTTTTTACGTATATGTTTACATCCCTTACCTGACTTTTAACCTACAATGGGCTATAGTCTTCACCTATTTGATTACGCCCACATACAGTAAAGTGTATCAAAACGAGGAGGGATTATAATATGGAAAGAGAGTATGTTGAGGATTACAATAATTTGGAAAGATTTAGTACCCAATTTGGCCCTAGTGGAGACTATCCTGGATACGGCTTTCATGGAGGTTATGGCGGATATTATCCTACTTATGGCTTCCATCATGGTCATGGTGGATACTATCCTGGATACGGCTTTCATGGAGGTTATGGTGGATATTATCCTACCTATGGCTTCCATCATGGCCATGGTGGTTTTTATCCTAGATAATTTGAAAATTACATTGAAAGATATTCTACTATTTAACTCAAATTGTATAGATAAAACCCCTATCAATTCGCGACAGGGGTTATTCCCTTCTACATGCGATTACAGATTGGACTGCTGCTTCAATTTCCTCGTAACACGTGCATCTACATATATTGGAAGCAAGCCATTCTTTCATAATCTCAAACGTCGGCTCAGGGTAGTTAAGTAAGAGGGCATGACAATTCATGATAAATCCTGACGTGCAATAGCCGCATTGAAAAGCAAAATGTTCAATAAATGCTTTTTGAATAGGTGTGTCCTTTAAACCTTCGATGGTCGTAATTTTTGCATCAGCAGCCTCAATAGCAAGCATAATACATGATTTATATACTGTTCCATCAACGATAACTGAACAAGCGCCACAATCTCCATTTAGGCATCCAGGTTTGGCTCCTGTTAAGGAAAGCTCTTGGCGGAGAACTTGAAGAAGCGTAGCAGTAGGCCGTATTTCAACCTGGCGAATTTCCTCATTAATATTTAATGACATTCTTATTTTATTGGTTGATGGCTGCTTCACTATTTTCCCTCCAATTCCAAAAAAATCTCCTCCAATGTATTCCTTAGGACAAATAAACGGTACTCTTTTGAACCTTCGACATCATCCAGGACAGGCCCTGGAATGTAATCTAATGATTGATCAATTCTTTCTTGTAATGACAAACTAGATGAATTGAATATATTTTCCATGTTCTTTGAGCGAAAAGGAAATGGGCATAAGCCGCTAAAAGCAAAGCGATACTCACCATCATCCATTTTAATAGAAGCAATCGTAAGTAACGGATACCCTGTCTCCCATTGCTGTCGTTTTTTAATGCTCATAAATGGCCGATTTATATAGCTCTGTTCGGTCAGAAGTTGGAGAAGGATTTGTCCTTCTTCAAGCTGAAATGATTGTCGGAAAACTTCCCCAATTGGAATCATTTGTATCCCATTTGTTCCTGCAATGATAGTAATACTATCGCAAAGAAGAAATGGTAAAACTGCCTCGCGATAAAAAATTTGTCCACATAAATTTCCACCAAGTGTTATTTTATTTCTGGCTGTATGGTCTGAAATTCCAATTGATGTTTGAGTTAAAAGCGGAAATAAGTTTTTTTCTTCAATATAAGTAAGCGGAAGGGCTGTACCGATTCGTAACATGCCCTGTTGAAAGTCAAAAGCATAACATTCTTTTATTCCTTTAATATCAATGAGTGCGTTTGTTTCAATCAAATCTAAGCGGTCAAGCGTTAAAATTTCTGTTCCCCCCGCATAATAAATAGGGAATTTATTTTCAGCCTTCAAGGAAAAAAACAGGTTCAATGCATCTTGAATGGTAGCTGGTTTATGGTACTCAATATTAGCTGACGGCATTCCACCACCCGCTTTCTTTAAATTTCTTTCAACAACCGCTTTCTTTAATCTTCCATAATAACTCAGGAATAATCGGCAAATAGTTGATGTTGGCCCCTAATGCCGTAGAGAGGCTATTTGCGAGTGCTGCCGGCATACCAATCAGTCCATGTTCGGCAATCCCTCTTGCTCCATATGGGCCGCCAATTTGGGGTATTTCTACAAAAGCGACTTCATACACAGGATGCTCACCAAAGCGAAGTGGACGATAGGTCCGTAATTGCGGGTTTAAAACTCTTCCCAAAGCATCAAAATAAAAAGTTTCCCTGCCCGCAAAAGATAGCCCCATGCTCATCGCTCCTTTGACCTGCCCGATTGCAGTCTTTTCATTCAACACCTTACCGATATCGAAGACGGAATATGCTTTAATAATTTTATAAGTATAGTTTCTCGTATCTAGTTCAATCTCCAGCCCTTGGGCACCTACCGTCCACTCTGGTCCGGGCTTACCCGCACCTGTTTCTTTATCCAAATAAGTAATCCCTCTTAAAATATAGTTGCCCCTGCCGATTATTTGACCGCCAATCGAATTTCCATTTGGATACGTATAACCGTAAGCAATATCTTTTATCGGAATAAAGGTATTTGGGTCATCTCTAAGAAAAACTTTGCCGTAACCAACTTCTATATCCTCTTCCGGCGTACGTAAAACGCAGGAAGCTATTTCTTTTAACTGGCGAATAACATCATCTGCCGCTGCCAATACCGCTCTTCCCGCCATGTGAATGGCTCTGCTAGCTACTGTTTTCCAATGTTCAGGTGTATTGAACGTATCAACTTCCATTTGCACATGGATGTCGTTGATATCCATTTTTAATTTTTCAGCCAAAATTTGCGCCAGCACCGTTTTCGTTGCTGTGCCGATTTCGACAACACCAGAAATGAGATTGATGCTGCCATCAGGATTATAAATTAAAATAACGCCAGAGCTGGCATCGGGATCAATCGTGGATGTCTTCCAGACACAGGAAACTCCCTTTGCTCTAACGCGGTTATTTCCTAAATCAATCACTTGATCTCCGTCCCAATTCATTAACTCCTTAAGCTTACTTATACATCGTGGTAAATTTCCAACTGTATTAGAATTTAAAACAACTTGGGTAGGTGTCATATGACCTGGTAAAATCGCATTGATTCTTCTTAATTCAAGTGGGTCCATGTTTAGTTTATTCGCTAACATATCCATTGCCCTTTCAAAGGCAAAATGAACTTCAGCATGACTAAAACCGCGAAAAGGCGCTGCGTATGGACGGTTCGTATACATGCATAATGAATCACAATAAATATTCTCAATATTATAAGGCCCTGTGCAATCTACAGCCCCAGCCCGGCTTAAATCAATCGATTTATCGGAATACGCCCCACCATCCCATAGAAAAAGGATTTCGGCAACTTTAATCCTTCCATCTCTTGTACTCCCGAGCTTCACAGTGGCCTCAAGTCCTATATGACCGGGGGATGTCAGCATATCCTCTTCACGTGTGTTTAAAATTTTCACTAATCTTCCGTTTACTGCCTTTGATGCAACAAATGCTAATAATTCCAACTGTGTAGATCCCTTGCCCCCATAAGCACCGCCAACTAAAGGCGTTTTAACCCTGATGCGTCCCGATTTAATACCAAAATACCAAGCGATTAATTTCTTTATCATAAAAGGGGCTTGTGATGACGTTGTAATTTCAACCATTCCATCTGGGTAGATTTGAGCGAAGGAACATCTCGTTTCCATTGCTGCATGATCGGAAGGGTTGAAAGCATATTTTTCCTTGATGATGACTTCGCTTTCATCCCAACCTTTTTCCCTATTCCCTTTTCTAATTTTTGTCCAAGAAGCAATATTTGTGCCAGGAACAGGGTAAACACCATAAATTTTTTCATATTCTCCAAGCTGCGGGTGAAGAAGTGGTGCGTCCCGCTTTAACGCTTCTGATGGTGAATTGACAACAGGCAGCAATTCATATTGAACTTTAATTGCCCTGACTCCTTGCCTAGCAATATTTGGCGTGTCAGCGACAACAATGGCTACTACCTCACCGTGGAAGCGAACGCAATCGACTGCAATAATCGGACGGTCTCGCATCTCCTCTCCTGTGAGCGGGAGATTTTCCCCTCTTATAACAGCCCTAACACCTGGGATATTTTCAGCTTCTGTCACATCGACATTTTTAATCAGTGCATGGGCGTAAGGACTAATTAATAGACGTGCATGGAGCATGTTTTTTGTATCAAAATCGGCGGTATATTTTGCTTGGCCGGTCACTTTTTCAAAGGATTCTTTACGAGGTACTCCTTTCCCGATGACATCCATGTTGCCTCAGCCCCCTCTTTCTTACTAACGCTCACAACATTGCGAAAAAATTTTTTCCTCAGCTCTAAAAGCAATCATTTCCAAAATCCGCTCGTAATCTCCCATTGTATCAACATCTAAAAAAAGTATTTCATCATCATAATGAATAGTTCTTCCTTCAATCTGGGGGCTTTCGATTAACAGTTTCTTAGCCCCCTCATCTCCTTTCAATTGATGCAAAAGTGGGAAAAGTCTCCTCCCAAGCAAAATTGGCGGTCTAATAATATCATTGAAACAAGAGGCAACATAATTTACTTTTTCCTTAAGAAAAGTATCAATAAGTTGGTTAATCATTTCTTTACGAATAAAGGGCTGGTCTGCTAAGAGGATGATTACTCCGTCGGGGTCCAAAGTGGAAGCCCAATTGATACCAACTTTAAGTGAATAGGAGAGTTCTTTCTTAGAATCTGGGCATGAAACGACGATGAGTTTATTAGAAAAATCTAAGGGCCATTTCGCCGATGAATTCAAAATCCCCTTTTGCATCGATGGTTCATCATCATTTACAACTACAATAATACGATCAAGGTTTGACTGTAATGCAGCCTGCAGTGCATGCATTCCCAACGGATTTCCTCTTAATGGTAGGAGCAATTTATTTCGACCCATTCTTGAACTTCTACCTGCAGCTAAATAGATTGCAACAATCTTATTTTTATTAGCCATCATTACACCTTCCATTAGATTGTCTATATTGTTGCAGTATTTCAGCCATAATACTGACAGCAATTTCTTCGGGACCTTGGGCACCAACGGAAAGACCGATTGGAGAATAGATATTTTTTTGTTCTCGCTCCATACCTAAAAGACGACTTGTTCTTTCTCTTGAACCTAATATACCAATATAACGAACATCATAATCACGTAAATTCGTTAAAAACTCTTGGTCTTTTGAAAAACTATGACTCATAATCGCAACGAAATCTTTTTCTGAAATATCAATTGAACATACAATTTCTTGAGGAGATCCGATGATATATTGATTGGCGGTAGGGAAATGTAGTTCATTGCAAAGACTAGGTCTCCAATCGCAAAGCTTTACAATAAAACCAATCCGAGAGGCTAATGAAACGAGTGGTTTTGCGTCTTCGCCTGCACCGAAAATGATTAGCGCCGGTGCTGGGGTATATAAAAAGGAATAAGTATAGCCTTCATACATATGTTGAAAATTGTATATTTGAGAGTCTCCGTTTTCGTGTTCATATTCTTGTACAATTTCAAAGGAATAATTTTTTAATGTGTAGTCTACTGCAAATATTTTTTTATGAAGAACAGCATGCCCGTTTTCTAATGAATTTTTTACTGATAGCAAATCGTTTTTTAAGTTTTTTGTTACTGGTTCTACCAAGACTCTTAGAACTCCATTACAACCCATTCCTTGACCCCAGCCAAGGTCATCAATGCTACGCAAATCATAAACAATTGTTTGCGGACGCTGACTGATGAAAATATCCTTACATCGCAAAATCAAATCTTCCTCCAAACAGCCTGGAGAAATCATACCAACAGTATGACCGTTCTCTTCAATTAACATGGTGGCCCCTTCTTTCAAATAAGCCGACCCTTCAATCTGAATAATTGTTGCAAGAACACTCCTGTTTGCAGCTTTTTGAACAGCCTCCAAAATTTTCAACATGCTTTGCATCGTTCCATCATCTCCAACAGAAAACTTGTACCATCTTTCCAGTTTATATGAAACTATACAATTAAAATTTATGTAGCAAAAAGAAAAAAATGCCCAATTTCATTTTTTGAGCATTTTATGCCGCTTTTTATTGAACGGTTATTTTAAAAATAGGTGTTGCAATAGAAAAAAACCTGCAAATAACAAGGCTTTTTCAGTGTAATTAGTAAGAATCATATGAGTTAACTCATTTTTATCCTGCAGCTTTTTCAGAAAACTGGCTATTGTATAGTTCAGCATAGAATCCATTGGCTGCTAAAAGTTCAAATACCCGTTCAGCCGCAGCAATCGCTGACTGAATAATATTCACGATATTGGCTGTTTGGGTAATTGGTTGTGTGAACTGCTTCGAATAAGTGATAAAAGCTTGAATATCACTGATTCGAAAAGACCAACTCACTGAGCGAATTGGTCTTTTGATTATGTCCCACAAAAGGTTCGATATGGATGGTTTGAGGGAGCAGGCAATTTAGAATATTCCTTATGCTCGGGAGAGTGCTCGTAAGGGCTCGAAAGAACATGAAGAAGTCGCTCCATAACACTGTAGTCTTCGTGATTTACCGCCGCCTCTAGTGCTTCTTCTACACGATGATTGCGCGGAATGATCGCCGGATTACTCTTCTTCATCAACTGCTGGGAGGATTCTTTCGATTGTTCCTGTCTTTCCAATCTTGTCTGCCACTCATTAAACCATTGAGCAAACTCTTTGTTGTAAAAAAGATCCATGCCCTCTAGTTTATCAAAAGTTAAGGCTAGGAACGTGTTCGTATAATCTGCATAATGCTGTTTCATAATTGTCAGAAGTTCTTGAATAAGTGATTCGTCCTGTTCTTCTTCATTATATAGGCCAAGCTTAGCTCTCATACCTTTTAGCCAATTATAATGATACAATTTAGGAAATGTTGAGATTGCATCCTCAGCCAATTTTACAGCCTGCTCCTCTTTCTCATCTAATAATGGCAATAGAGTTTCTGCAAAGCGCGCAAGATTCCAAGCGCCAATCAGCGGCTGATTGCCATACGCATATCGTCCCTCTCGATCAATGGAACTAAATACTGTAGCCGGGTCGTAAGTATCCATGAAAGCGCAAGGTCCATAATCAATCGTTTCACCACTAATTGCCATGTTATCGGTGTTCATCACTCCGTGAATAAAACCGACTAATTGCCACTTGCTAATTAACATTGCCTGACGCTTTATTACTTCTTGAAGAAGAGAAAGATAGCAGTTTGAGGCATTTTTAGCGCTTGGATAATGTCGTTCGATTGTATAGTCCGCAAGAAGCTGTAGTTCCTCAAATGTTCCCCAATTTGCTACATATTCAAAGGTGCCAACGCGGATATGGCTTGCAGCCACGCGGGTTAGAATGGCACCTGGCAACTCTGTTTCGCGGATGACTGACTCACCAGTTGTCACGACCGCTAGGCTTCGAGTTGTAGATATCCCAAGTGCATGCATTGCTTCGCTGATAATATATTCGCGGAGCATCGGTCCAAGTGCTGCCCGCCCATCGCCACCACGGGAATATGGCGTTCTCCCAGAACCTTTAAGGTGAATATCAAAACGATCACCACTAGGAGTAATGTGTTCACCAAGAAGAATTGCCCTTCCATCCCCTAACATCGTAAAATGCCCGAATTGATGCCCTGCGTAAGCTTGTGCTAGAGGAGAAGCAGGCTCCGGAATTTTATTACCAGCAAATACTTCCATCCCACCTTGGCTTTGCAGCACCTCCCTGTTTAAACCTAGAGAATTTGCCAATGAGGAATTAAAAATAATCAACTTCGGTGAACGAACCGGAGTTGGCTTTAAGCTAGAAAAAAATATTTTCGGCAGACGAGCATAACTATTGTCAAAATTCCATCCAGTATCGATTGTTGCTTTATTATTCGTCATCGTAGCTCCTTTTCCGCTTTGTTTTTTATCCAACTTTCACATTTATATTATTTTACACTTTAACACGAAGACTATCCCCTTCCAAGCAAAAGAACTGCCCTTGCCTCCTTAGTATTTCCACCTATAATGGCCAGCTATCGGTGTTTTAAATGATGATAGTTTTACTTCTGCGGCAAACGGATAAATGTTATGAATAAAGTAAGGTGTGCCGTCTTTTGCACGTTTATCGGAGACAATCCCGGTATGATGAAAGCCATCTTCTAAAAAGACAACAATATCCCCTGGTTGCCACTCTCGCAAATTATCAATATTGCCCGGTATTAATTCTGTCGTTAAGATTTCTGCAAACCGATTAAAAAATACATATTGGTTAGGCACGCGCCTAAAATCAATATTAGGGTCAGGCTTCCCCTTTACACGTGGATAAAGCTCTGTGTGTTCAGCAATATCTTTGTCTATAAATTCTTTAAATGGAATAGCTGCCCCCCTTAACCCGCGCCAAATCATATCGGTACAAACCCCCTCATCATCCGGGGGATAGCCGCCAGCATAGTAGGCACTTTTATATGTTGTACGTTGTTTTACCCCTTTTCTAGCTGCATTGACAATATCAATAGGGTCAGCAATTCCATTTTGATTACGGTCAATAGTGGAATACTCATCGGGTATAGTAACAACCTTGATAAATGGTAAATCAATTTCCATACCAAGGTGCTCAAGGATTATTCCATCACGGAAGAAAAATACAAAGGAAGCTATACAAAAAACAACTACCAACATCATTCGAAAAAGCTTTTTCAATCTCAAATCTGATCACCATTGTTTCTTTTCTCTTTGTCCTCTAGTAATCTATCTAACTTTTCCTCGATTCGGTTTAACCGGCTATTTCTTCTTTTGAAAAATAAAATCAGAGCAAATGGAATAGCTAACAAGAGTAAAAATGTTAGTAGCTGATAAATTATATCTCCTGCATTAATATGAACTTGTGCCAGGGCTGCTGCAAAAAATAATACCAAAGCAATCATTCCCTCCAAACATTACCAAAATTCAAAAATATCAAATGTTGTTTTCTGATATACTTTGTTATAAACGTATTTTTTAGGATTCTGGATTCAACCGTACTCTTATTTTAAATCTTGCATCTTGTTTAAAATCTGTTTTAATTATTTTCTCCATTGTACCATGACTGCACTTAAATCAAACACATGGAATTCAATCTATGGAATTAAAGAAATTAATTCGCACAACTCGCTTCAGGCTTTATTGAAAAATATAAACAATGGTAGGTAGCTTGGATGCTGTTGCCTACTCTATAATTACATTCGTAGTATCGAATCATTTCTTTTAATACCGATGGATTCAAGCGATAGCCTTCCTCATTGCTATTATTTGCACCAATTTTTTTTATCGATGTTAGAAACTCCCGAACGGACGCAAATGTTTCAATTTCACGCTTTTCTTCATAATTCAGTTGAATTGGATAAGAATCTAATGAAAGCTTGCAAATTGTAGCTAATTCATCGATTGAATAGAACGATTGTCCCAATTTATGCCCTTTTGATACAGGAAGCCGGTCTTGTGCTTGTTTAAATGATGCATGCAATTCATGAAAAGTTGATTTTCCAAAGGTAGAAAAATAAATCGTGCCACCTGTATGGAGCGTTTCAAAAAGTCTCCTAATTGTATTTTCAAGTTGGTTAAACCATTGGAATGTAGCATTTGAAATAATGAAATGATATGTTTGAGCGAATTCCATTTTTTCAGCATCGCCGCAAATAAACGTAACCCTTTTATCATCGACTTTTTTTCTCGCCATTTCTATCATACCCGGAGCCAAGTCCACAGCTGTTATTTCACAATGAGGAAAATGTTGCAATATGCGCTCAGTTAAATAGCCTGTTCCACAGCCTATTTCCAAAATACGAATGCCCCCTTGTTCACCACATTGCACGTCTTCAAGTAGCGTCAAAAGATGATTAGCCATCTTTTTTTGGACATTGGCAAATTCATCGTATATAGGCGCTTGCTTAGTGAAACGCTTTTGTAGCAGCTCTTTATTTATCATACTTCCCTCCCCTTTACTAACGAATTTTCCGTAACAAATGTTTGAATCCAGCTTAAACATTCCTCTGTTTGGGTGAAAAAAGGAAGATGACCTGTAAAAGGCAATGTTTCTAAAACTGCGTTCCCATCCATCTGTTGGAATATATAATCTGCAGCCGTTCTAGGGCAAACTTTATCCTCTTCACCGTGAATGAGCAATATCGGACTTGAAATGTTATGTAAATCATTCCGTAAATCCATTTGTATAAGATAATCTAGACCAATAAGCAACGATTCAGGGTTTTCTTCCGGGCTTTGGTTTATTCCTAGTGATAGAAATCGGTCCAATGCCCCATTTTCTATTTCACTTTTCGAAAACATTGAGGTATAAAAAGAAACTAGTGTTTTTCTTATTTCCTGCCTCATGTTTGATTTCATTCGCTCAACGATCCTTGAAGTCCAACCATAGGTATATCCACTAGACGGATCAACAGTAAAACGGCTCGTACCGCCCAGCATGACGACTCCTTTTGCTCGCTCTCGATAGCTATGGGCAATTTCTAAAGCAACAATTGAACCAAGTGAACATCCTAATAGAAAAAAAGATACCAATTTTTCTAGTTCAATTAGGTCGGCAACTCTCTTTTTAAAATCTGTAATTGTATGTATATCATGCCAATCTACAAAATAAAGACTGTAGTGTTTTTCCAATTCCTCTTGTAAAGGTGACCAAACTTGGTTGTTAAGTCCCCAACCAGGTAGTAGAATAATAGACCCTCTCTTCATTCAATAACCCCCAACTTGCGCCCAACATGTGCAATTTTCTCAATAGCCTGTTCTAAATCATTTCGTTCATGAGTCGCCATCACTGTAAAACGAATTCTAGCCTGCCCCTCTGGTACTGTTGGTGGTCGGACAGCAATGGCAGCGATTCCTTCTTCCTGAAGCTTTCGACTGAAAAGCATTGTTTCTTCATTGGGCCCGATAACAATCGGAATAATTTGTGTTTCACTTTGACCAATTTGAAACCCAAGTTTTTTTAATGAATAAGCAAAATAATGACTATGTTCCATTAATTGTTTTCGTCGGAACTGTTCTGTCCTAACGATATCAATAGCAGCCTTAATGGAGCCAAGAACAGACGGGGGAAGAGCTGTTGTAAATATAAAGCTGCGCATTTTATTCATTAAATAGTCAATCAGCCACTTACGGCCGACAACATAAGCGCCATAACAGCCTAAACCTTTACTGAAAGTTCCCATTTGTATGTCAACCTTTTCCTGAAGATTATGGGCATGGACTAATCCCTCACCTTGTTCTCCAAAAATTCCGCTGCTATGGGCCTCATCCACCATTAAAATAGCGTTATACCGTTCCTTCAAGAAAACTAATCCTTCCAACGGAGCAATATCTCCATCCATACTAAAAACTGTATCTGTAATAATTAATTTTCGTTTATCCGTAGGACACTTTTTTAATAATGCTTCCAAATGGTTCAAATCACAATGTCGATAGCGTTGAAATTTAGCACGGCTTAGGACAATCCCGTCAACAATGCTCGCATGATTATATTTGTCGCTAAAAATAACACCATTTCGATCCATTATTGCTGATATGATTCCAATATTAGCTGTATAGCCACTATTTAGGATCATTCCGCCTTCCATCCCTTTCCAATCGATTAGCGATGTCTCAGCTTCTTCATACAAAGGATGATTTCCAACAATTAAACGTGAAGCCGTTGAGCCAGCTCCATACATTTGTAATGACTTTGTACCTGCTAGTGCTAACCGCATATCTCCTGCCAAACCAAGGTAATTATTGGATGCTAAATTTAACATGCGCTGACCGTTAAGAGTAAGCCATGGAAACGGTGCATTTTCGGTCTTATGTAAAACCCTTTGCTGAGAAAGGTGCTTTAATTGTTCTAATTTTTCTTTAATATCATCTTCCCATGTCCTTTGCATTTTCATTACTCTCCGTTTTTTTTACTTTCAATTTGTTAACCGAATAAATAATATAGTTTACATTAAATAAAGTACCATATTTTATATATACTTTCAATAATTGTAAAGCTTCAACAAGAAAAAAGTACCCCTATCATGTAGAGGTACTTTTTTGCTTTATATTATTTAGATGAAGGTGCAATAGATGACTCAGGTGACGTTACTTTATCATAAAAACATGTAAATTTATCCCGATCTTCACAATCACGATAAGCCATAGCAACACGTGGATGTTCATTAAGTAAACCAGAAATCATGTAAGGGATAATATAACCCCATTCCCACTTCTCACGCATTTCGAGCATATGCTTTTCAATTATACCTAAAACTGGCTTAAGCTCATATCTTGTTTTTGGTATATAGCCAACGAGAAGCTCTGTGTGGCAATTGCCGGCAGCGCGGCCCATTCCGTATACAGAAGAATCTAGGAACGTTACGCCATTACGCATTGCCGTTAATGTATTGGCAAATGCTAACTGCATATTATTATGCGTATGAATGCCAAGCTGTTTATTAGGAAGCATTGATTTAAACTTTTTCACCTGATGTTCAATATCCCCTGGCTCAAGACTTCCAAAAGAATCAACGATATAAACAACATCTACAGGGCTCTTTTTCACCATTTCAAATGCTTCAAGAAGCTGATGTTCAGGGGCGCTTGATAGAGCCATAATGTTAAGTGAAGTTTCATAGCCCAAATCATGGAACAGCTGTACTAATTCTAAACCTTTGTCCACTTCGCGGATATAGCACGCTACCCGAATCATATCTAAAACACTTTGCTCCCGTGGTAAAATATCATTTGGATCTACACGTCCAATGTCAACGAGTGCAGATAATTTTGTGAATTTTTTCTCTGGAATAATTTCTTTAAGAAAGTTATCATCAAGAAATCTCCATGGGTTTGGCTCAGTTGCATTCAAAAGTTTAGGGGAGTTTTTGTAGCCGATCTCCATATATTCAACGCCTGCAGTACTTAAGCCATCATACAAGTCTTGAACAAATTCAACAGTGAAATCCCAATTATTTACCAACCCTCCGTCACGAATGGTACAGTCCAAAATTTTAGTTTGATGTTCCATGATAATAACTTCCTCCTCATAATTCTATATATTTACTTTTACGTAACTTTAACGCTTTTACGCTTTCATGTGATAAAATAACGTAAGCTTTTATAGTGTTATATCATGTTCCGTTCGGAATTGTCAATCAATTTCTCCATAAAGACTAGATGTTAAAGCAAGTTTCTTCAATATGTTGTCACAAGCCCTGCTTCTAGTTATTATACCATGTTCTTGAAAGTTGGTTAAAAAATACGGGGAAATTAGACAATATTTGCGTTTATCCTACAATGTTTCGACAATTTTAATGAGAAATGGTAAAAGTAATTGAAAATCTCCCATCCTAATTCAATGTTCACCTCCTTTATACAATAACCACTATTTCAAAAAAAAGATATTAAAATTTCAGGATGAAAATGGGTTTTATTGTTGACAAAAAAGATAAAGTATATAATAATAAATATCGAATTATAATTATTATAAATAACTAATGATAGTTTGTATAAACAAATTATTACATGGTTATTTTAAGTTTTGGACAATAGGCTCAAAACTGACAAATTATAATACTTAAAATTACACTTTAGGAGGAATTTCACTATGTCATTAATTGGAAAAGAAGTAGAATCATTTAAAGCACAAGCATTTCATAACGGAGAGTTCGTTGAGGTTACTGAACAAAATTTAAAAGGAAAATGGAGTGTAGTTTGCTTCTATCCAGCAGATTTTACATTTGTATGCCCTACTGAACTAGAAGATCTTCAAAACAGTTATGCAACACTAAAGGATCTTGGTTGTGAAGTATATTCTGTTTCAACAGATACACATTTCACACATAAAGCATGGCATGATACATCAGATACTATTAAGAAAATTGAATACATTATGGTTGGCGACCCTTCACAAAAGCTTAGCCGCATGTTTGATGTATTAAACGAAGAATCTGGTCTTGCCGATCGTGGTACATTCATTATTGACCCAGATGGCGTTATCCAAGCAGTTGAAATCAATGCTGGTGGAATGGGCCGCGACGCTCAAACTGTTGTTAACAAAATTAAAGCAGCTCAATATATCCGCAACAATCCAGGAGAAGTATGCCCAGCAAAATGGCAAGAAGGAGCTAAGACACTTAAGCCTAGCCTTGACCTTGTAGGAAAAATTTAAGGAGCATTTCAATGATATTAGATGCCGAAATCAAAGCACAATTAGCCCAATATCTGCAAATGATGGAGGGTAATGTACTTCTCAAAGTTAGCGCAGGAAACGATGAAGTTTCTCGTGATATGCTTGAGCTAGTCGATGAATTAGCTTCCATGTCATCTAAGATTAAAGTTGAACGTACTCAACTGCATAGAACACCAAGTTTTAGTGTTAATCGTATAGGCGAAGACACTGGAATCACTTTTGCGGGCATTCCTCTTGGGCACGAATTTACTTCATTAGTGTTGGCTCTTTTGCAAGTAAGCGGAAGAGCACCTAAGGTTGATCAAAAGGTCATTGAGCAAATTAAAAATATCGAAGGTGAATATCGCTTCGAGACTTTTGTTAGCTTGACTTGCCACAATTGTCCTGATGTTGTGCAGGCACTGAATGTCATGAGCGTTCTTAATCCTGATATCACCCATACGATGATTGATGGTGCAGCTTTTAAAGAAGAAGTGGAAAGCAAAAACATCTTAGCTGTGCCTACGGTGTTCTTAAATGGTGAACCATTTGGAAGCGGCCGTATGTCTCTTGAGGAAATAGTAGCTAAAATTGGCTCTGTTCCCGATGCGGCAGAGTTTGCCAATAAAGAGCCATTTGACGTGCTTGTTGTCGGTGGCGGACCAGCGGGTGCAAGTGCAGCCATTTATGCTGCCCGTAAAGGTATTCGCACTGGCATAATCGCAGAACGCTTTGGCGGTCAGATTATGGACACTTTAGGGATTGAAAACTTTATTAGTGTAAGATATACAGAAGGTCCGAAGCTTGCCGCTAGTCTCGAAGAACATGTCAAAGAATACAATAATGTAGATATAATGAATTTACAGCGTGCCAAACGTATAGAAAAGAAAAACCTCATTGAAATTGAACTGGAGAACGGAGCTGTTCTTAAGAGCAAAACTGTAATCCTTTCAACTGGTGCTCGTTGGCGCAATGTTGGCGTTCCAGGCGAAGCTGAATTTAAGACGAAGGGTGTAGCCTACTGTCCACATTGTGATGGTCCGTTGTTCATTGAAAAACCAGTAGCTGTTATTGGCGGTGGTAATTCTGGTATTGAAGCAGCGATAGATCTAGCGGGTATAGTTAAACATGTAACAGTTCTTGAATTCAATCCAGAGCTGAAAGCTGATTCTGTACTTCAAGAACGATTGCACAGTCTCCCTAATGTAACTGTACTAACGAATGTTCAAACAAAAGAAATTACTGGTACTGATAAGGTAAATGGTATTACTTATGTTGAACGTGACACAGGAGCAGAAAAGCATATTGAACTTTCGGGAGTGTTTGTTCAGATTGGTCTTGTCCCAAATACAGATTGGCTAGAAGGAACCGTTGAACGCAATCAATTCGGGGAAATCATTGTTGATAATCGTGGAGCAACAAATATCCCTGGTGTGTTTGCTGCAGGAGATTGTACTACAAATCCATATAAGCAAATCATCATTTCAATGGGTTCAGGCGCAACCGCTGCCCTAGGTGCCTTCGATTATTTAATCCGAAATTAATAAATTTTTTAAGTCACTTTGCTATCTTGCGGTAGTAAAGTGACTTTCTTTTATTACAGCGTTCGAGGAAAATTTAGGGAATTTAGATAAAAATTCATGCTTTACAAAATATCAATTTAATAATAGAATCTCTATATACCTAAAAATCCTAGGTAGGTGATTGTATGTTTAATCGTGAATTGGTAAAAGGCAGTACTTCCCTTTTGTTACTTCAACTGCTCCATGAAAGGGACATGTACGGATATGAGCTTGTAAAAGAATTAGAAAAGCGTAGCGGGAACGAGTTTTCGGTTAAGGAAGGAACATTGTATCCGGCTTTACATAAGCTTGAGAAGCAGGAATATATTGAATTCTATTGGCAGGAACAAGAGAAAGGCCCAGCCCGAAAGTATTATCGGATTACAAACGCTGGAAAAGAAATGTTAGATGAAAAAACCCAAGAATGGAACGACTTTGTTTCAGTTATAAACAAAGTATTAGGGAGAAAAAAACATGGAACGGCTGAAGAATGATTTCTTAACCGAACTTAACCAAAGTCTTGGAAATCATCCAGAGAAAGAAGCGATTGTAAAGGAATGTGAAACACATCTTGATGAACTCCTCGTTGAATTCTACAACATTGAGGATGAGGCTGAGGTACGTGCCCAAGTTTATAAAAGGTTTGGCACTCCTGATGAGATTGCTGCAATATGGAAAGAAGAACTTTCCGTTACCCCAAGCAATATGAAATGGCTATTTATTACGGTAAATATTCTTTTCTTTAGTGGAGGGGCTGTACTTACACTTGCGCATAATCTGTTTGATTGGAATTGGCTAAAAAGTATATGGAATCAATTAACATCCATTCCGATTATTATTGCCTTAATTTATATGGTTTTTTGGGCATTACTTGGGTATGAAATAGGCAGAGGCTTCGGGCATAAAGGCAGGAACGTTTTGAAACATACTTTCATCATAGCGTTACTGCCGAATTTGACATTGATGTTTTTAACAGTTTTCGAAATCATTCCTCGTGAATGGTTTCATCCATTGTTAACAAAAACGTTCATTGGTTTATGCATTTTGCTTACCCTTCTTCTGTACCCGGTTTGCGTACTAAGCTACAGATGGGGAAAAAAAACTTCCGTGTAATCATATGCGGAGGTCTTCCCTTTTTATTTTTTACCTATATACATAGAAATTCTATGTATATAGGATATCTATTTAAGAATCCGGAGGGATTATCATGGAACTAAAACTAGAACAGAAAGATTGGATTTTTTTACTTTTATGTTTTCTTGTAGGACTTGTTGCTGAAGAAGCATTTTTAATGTACCAGATTGGTATTTCCTATTTTGTCTTCATCGTTTTCTTTTATTCATTATTTTTTTGGCGGTTTCGCTCGTTTAATTTTTCCCATCAGCGCTTCGGCTATTTGCTATTGATATCAATATGGATTTTGGCAGCTTGCTATACCTTATATGATACTGCCCTATTTTATATGTTAAATATTGTAGTGATTCCTACGCTTGTTATTTTTCATCTTGTCTTAATTACTTCACCGAAAAAATTCGACTGGAGTAATCTAGTTTTTATTAAATACATCTTACATCGCATCGTTGACGGTATTCGCTATAATGCAATTTTTCTAAAATATGTATCCAAGCTGTCGAAACAAAATAGCAATCAAAAGCATTATGATGTTTGGAAAAAGATTTTGATAGGCATTGGGGTCTCTATTCCACTTTTAGCCATTATTCTTACATTGTTAATTTCTGCTGACACGGAGTTTGCTAGAATTTTAAGCAGTATCCCTAATTTTCTTACCTTTAGAGGTGATCTTGTTTTTCGTTTTATCATTGTACTTATTTATACATTTTTATTTTTTGGATTTATGCAAGTATTGTTACAAAGAAAAATGGATGTGATTTACAAGAATGGGACTATGAAGCCCCTTACATTGGACGGAGTCATCACGTTGACGATTCTGTTACTTTTAGACTTAGTTTATATCTTATTTGTTGTCGTCCAATTTAAATATTTTTTTAGTGGGACGCTTGAAGATGGGTACACCTATGCAGAATACGCACGCCGCGGGTTTTTTGAATTGCTTTTTGTGACAATGATTAATCTAACTGTGACGATTACCGTGATTTATTCAACAAAAATAGTTCAAGGATTGCTAAAGAAAACAATCCGCTTCGCTTTAGCTGTTCTTGTTTTATCGAGCGGCGTTATTCTAATATCAGCGTTCATGAGAATGATGATGTATGAGGATGCCTATGGTTTCACTTTTTTGAGAGTGCTCGTTCATTCTTTTATGATTTTTCTAATGGTAATTCTCGCCTACACACTTGTTAAAATTTGGCTTGAGCAACTTTCCTTGTTCCATTTTTATTTTATCGCAGCGCTCATCTATTATGTCGGTATTAATTTCATCAATCTTGATTCGATTGTTGTTAAGCAAAATATTACCCGTTATGAGGAAACAGGAAAAATCGATATCAACTATTTAAACAGCTTATCTTCGACTGGCATTCTTGGACTAATTGAGCTTTATGAAAAAAATCCTCATGTTCAGGGGTTAGAAGAGTTGCTACAACAGCGAAAACAAGAGAAAAAGTGGCTGAAAAGCGAGGCTTGGCAGTCCTATAATTTAGCAAAAAATCGTGCATATCAAAAGCTTGGTGAGTTGAATTTATGAAATCCATTAGAAAGTCGAAGTGCTTGGCACTTCGACTTTCGATTATAAATTACCACTGGAACAGGTTGTGCCAGTTGATTCGTCCTCTATATTTGCTTCTTATCAGTATCTGTACCATGACCGCCCGTTGTTTTAGCAAGCCACGCTTTTACTTCATTATAAGACATGCCTGAACGCTCATTTAGCCTTTTTACCTCATCAATATTTGTTCCTACAACTGTGTATGAATCATGATTATTTTCCATTAGAGCACCTCGCTTTCTTTTTTCTATTATAGGTCTAGTCGATAAATTTATTCGATACTCCGCCACAAATACAAAGAAGCATGGCTTAAGTAAGGCTCTCAGCTATGCTTGTATTTTTCAAATTCTTCTAATGTTGGTTTTCATTCAATATCGCTATTTCTTAACATTTCATTTCTTTATAATGACTTGAATTACATGGCCTAAACCTATATGTTTTTTTCCTTCATTCCGCTCTGCTTCACCGTAATAAAAATGGATACATTTGTAACCTTTAATCCAATCTAGGATATCCGCTGGATCGTATAACATTTCAATCGATTTGGGACCGCCTGTTTCATACTTGAGTTGGTCTTCGGAGTATACTTCAAAAATGATAGTCCCACCAGGTTTTACTGATCCAATCATGCTCTCTATTAAAAATTGCTGGTCTTTTTTAGGGACGTGGCCAAATACCATGATTGCAACGTCATATTGATTTGTTTTAACTTTTTCTTTCGTTAAATCAATCTCAATTGTTTCGACAGTAACATTTTTTTTACTAGCTAAATTTTTCGTTTTCAGAAGACCGACCATTGATTGATCATAAGCGGTCACGTCATGGCCAAGTTTTGCTAAATAAACCGCATTTCGGCCCTCACCTTCGGCAAAACAGCCAATTTTAGATTTTTTCGGAATGATTCTACTTACATTGTTTATAAATGCATTTTCATTTTCACCGTAAATATAATCTTTATCTGAAAAACTCTTATCCCATTGTTCTTTTGACATAATACTATTTTGCTCCTTGTCTACTTTAGCTTTTTAAGATAATGATGATTTTATTTGTGCGGAATCAATATTTTTTTCTTTAAACCAACGCTTTGATGCTACTTTTCCATAATAAACGATGCTTTGTTGTTGGACGATAAAAGCAATTGTTACAATTAAGGCAGCTTCTGCTCCAAATGAATTAGCAGCCAATCCAACCGCAATCGATAAATTTCGTAACACGGTTCCATTGACTAAGGCAATTCCATCTTCACGATTTAAAAAAGATGTAGCGAATAATGTACTAATTACGTAATTGATTAAATAAAACAAAATTAAAACAAGTAATGCCAGTACAATAAGCTGTAGATTATTAAGAATCATTTCAGCTTTCATACTAACGCTAACAAAGACAACATATAGCATTCCCCATATACTTAAGGGACCAAAATTAGGCTTAATCGTTTTCTGAAATTTTTCCAATGTATACTTTTTAACGAACCATTTAAATGTTAGATGCCCCAAAATCATTGGAACAAAGACAACTAGTAAAATCGTTTGAATCGTGTTCAAAATATCAACTTCCACATACTGTCCAACCATGAGCAATAAATACCAAGGTGTAGCTAAAGATCCTAAAATTAGGCCGAAAACAGTTAGTTTAATTGCTGCTGGAACGTTTCCTTTATGAATCGCTGTCCATGAAATCGTCATTCCACTTGTAGGCAATAAAGCCGATAAAGCCAAACCTGCAAACATAATCGGATGTTCAAGTAATAAAAATTTTCCTAGTATAAAGGCAACCACAGGTATCAGAAGAAAATTAATGAATAGTGAATACCCAAGTATTTTATTTCCTTTCTTTGATGTTAATTCGTTGAATTTAAAACCTACCATTGTCGCATAAATCATTACTATCGTACCAATTAAAATCGTTGGCTTTAAAAAAGTTGTATCTATGAACGACCCAAGCAAAAATCCAAGCAATAAAGTTAATGGAACGCTGAGCATTAAATGTTTCTGTGGAAATACATACAGCTTTCTCACAATAATACTTCCCCCAATATTATAGTTTGCTATTCTTTGTGTACCCCTATGGGTATAGTTTAAATGTAAGTTGTATTAAAGGGAATGTCAAGGAAATTGTTCCAAAATACATAGTGCTGTTCGAAAAATAGAAAAGATGCCTACATCTAAATATGATCCAACTAGATTTAGGCATCTTTATGTTGTTTTAATTCAAAATGTCTGCTCCAGTCTGTTACCTTCCTAATGGCTTTGGGGATGCTAAGCACGGCACGAAAACTTATTTCTATCTATTCGCTTGTTCACGGGATAAAAAGTCCGTTTCAATGAAGGGGAATTCCTTTTTTTGTAAATCCTTTAGTCTCTTATAGGCAATTTGGCACAGATCACATCAACAAGCTTTTTAACAGAACCGTCTAATTTTTTATAATCCCTTTGTGCATCTTCAATGAATACTACCTCGGTTTTATAATCTAAGACAACTGTGTCAATGATATTATTTTCAGAAATAAACTGTGAAGATTCTTTAGCTTTTTTTCGAAGCTTTTCAACTTGTTTGGAGGCCTTTGAGGCTGAAGTGATTTGGTCTACAGTAAAACGAGGTTTTTTCAATAAAATTCCCACCTTTTACATATCTCCTAGCCATTCATACATATTCTTTTTAAAAATTTAGAATATCTAGTTTTTAAGGGAGTCTCGATGTTTTTGTAAATCTTTTTGGTCATCAATAGGATTAAAAAAATTTAATCCTAAATCACTTATTGCATGTTTGAAATCGTTATAATTGTTGCTGATTAATATTGCACCGTACAATATTGCAGTTGCGGCAATAATTGCATCTGGAGCTTTTAGCTTATTATTGTAATGAATTCGATAATGCCTTCTTATTTCGGCTGCTTTTTTTGCGATTTGCTCAGTTAAGCCAATGATATTATTATCTGATAAACGAATATATCTGTCCACAGCCTGTTGAGTTGCAAGCTCTATCTCATATTTGGTGTTAGAAAGAACTTCATGCATTATAATAGATGGCATTAAAATGGAGTCATTTTCTAAAATATGCTTTTTAAAGGTTTCTACAACTTTAGGATAACCGCTTAACAAATCAGTATAAAAATTTGTATCAAATATTACTTTAGCCATTTGCGCTTAATCTCCCCAGTCCTCATCTTTACGTTCTCCTATTTCATAAAATTCTTTATAGGATTCTTTGCTAACCTTTTTTCCAATGTTTAAAATTTCATTAAGGATATCCAATTTTTCTTGAACTTCTTTTTCATGGTTGGTAGGTGCCATTTTCAACTCCCCCTCTGTATTATTGCAAAAATTTTCTTCAATTAGAGCCTGGGTATCGTAGCTATCAAGTACACGAACAGACACGTCATTGCCATTGTATTCGGCTATAACAACGCCCTTTTGCTTTCTCCATTTTGGATTATTCTTCAGTTTTCTTTTTAATGCCTGCATTCGTATATAATCATTTAAACGCCTCTTTTGAGCTGTTTCTTTTATCGGCATGTCTTCACGGCCTTTGCTATAAGGTATTTAGATTAATTATACCATGTTCTTGGAAGTTGGATAAATCATTTAAAATCTGTTCACTAAAACCTTTTTTAAAATATTAATCAAACATTACAAATCTTTTTTCTTAATGTTCCCAGTCCTCATCTTTACGCTCCCCTATTTCATAAATTTATTCGATACTCCGCCACAAATACAAAGAAGCATAGCTCAAATAAGGCTCCCAACCATGTTTGTATCGTTCGATTTCTTCTAATGTTGGTTTTCTTTCAAGGTGATACAATTTTTTTAAAGCATTTTGAATGCCAATATCTGTTGCTGGAAAAAGATTCGGTCTACCAAGGCCGAATAAAAGGAAATTTTGTATCGTCCATGCGCCAATCCCGCGAATTTTGATTAATTGATTGAAAATTCCCTCTTCTGATTTTCTTGATAAAGCCTCAAGATCCAAAGCGCCTTCTGCCACTAATTTACCAAGCCCAATTACATATTCTGCTTTTCTACCGCTGAATTGCAGTTCCCGCAATTGTTCAACGGTTATTGCCGCCACTGTTTCAGGTTTTGGATAAAACCAAACACCCTCTATTTCCGTACCATATGTTTTGACAAAACGTTCTGTTAATGTATGGGCAAACGATAAATTTAATTGCTGATGAATAATGCATTTCGTAATACAACTAAACAAATCAAAATCAAGTATAAGCGGTGTTCCAAAATGCTCTTGAAATAGCCCGCTTAAATCTGTTTTTAGAAAATGCTGATTGATATTTTTTAAAGGTATGTTCCATTGGAAAATTTCCGAAATGCTTTTTATTTGCGCTTCTTTTTGCTCCGTGTTTTTACCAGTAAGTTTAAAAACTGGATTATGTATTGTGCCAAGTCCTACAACTTCAACCACATATCGATTTTTATCTATTAAAATGGGAACTTTTATTAAACGTTTTTGTAAGTCTACTTGATTTAATGGATCAATTGCATGACGTTCAATCACCCTGTCAAAATTGTACGGACCTTCAAGCTCCATTTGTTCCTGCCACATATTTTTTCATTCCTTCCACAGCATTTCTTCGTTACCAAAGATTGGCGTCAAAATACTTTTATAAAGCATAGTATTTGCTTCTTTTTTGCAATTTTATTGAAACTTTGCCTATACTAGATTCGTAATACAATTATAAACAAGTTGTTATTTGATTCAAAGTAACAAAAGAATGGGGTGTTTCTTTTGTTTGAAATAGTTGGAATTCTAGACATTACTAGCACTTATCCCCTATATATTGGCATATTGTTAAGCTGTTTTTTTGTTTATTTATTTTATATAGACAGGAAACAAAGGGTTAGGGAAAATCATGCGCTTTTAACTAATAGAGTAAGATTACAAAGTGAAACTTCACTAATAAATATTGAAATCAGAATAAATCCAGTGATTACTTGGCTATTTAAAGCAGTCAAAAAATATGAGCCAGACGGAGATGATGAAATTTCTATTTCTTCCTTAATCTAAATAAAAAATTAGGAGGAAATAGAATTGAAATTTTTCCAAGCAATCTTTGTTAACCCATTTTTGCAGGCGATTCATGGAATTGCCATATTGTTTAATGACAATTATGGTATTTCGATTATTATCATTACGTTAATCATTAGGCTTATCTTAATGCCATTTATGCTTAAACAATATAAAAATCAACAGCTTCTAAAGACAAAAATGGAAAATATAAAGCCGGAGATGGCAACAATACAAGAAAAAATAAAGAATACAAAAGATAAACAAGAAGAGCGGGTCCTTCAGCAGGAATTAATCTCGCTTTATTCCAAGCATGGAATCAATCCATTAAATATGGGTTGCCTGCCGCTTCTTATTCAAATGCCTATCCTAATGGGATTATATTATGCCATCCGAGGTTCGCACGAGATTGCAACACATTCTTTTTTATGGTTTAGCCTTGGACAACCCGACATAGGCATTACTCTCATTGCAGGTATCGTTTACTTTGTTCAAATTAAAGTAACACAATCGTCTTTCCCAATTGAGCAACAGAAACAAATGAAGTTCATGGGTTTTCTTTATCCAATTATGATTATCATGATTTCTATGAATGCGCCAGCTGCCCTGCCATTATACTGGGCAGTGGGTGGAATTTACTTAGTGCTTCAGTCACTACTTAGTAAAAAGTTATACCATTCATCCCTTGATACAAAAGCTACAAGCAATGACATTGGGTAAAAACGAATCATTTTAAAGAGGCTCCCAAAAGTCAGGAAATCTGGCTTTTGGGAGCCTCTAAAATATTAATCATAGCGTACTTGCTCTTTTCCTTCAATGATTAGCTCCAGTTCATTATAAAAGTTGAGTTCAAGCGGTGCAGGCAATCGTTCCATAATATCCCTGATTTCATCAAGGCTTTCGGCCGCCTCAATTGTTGCTGGCGGCTGCTCTAAATATTGAAACCATACCTTTAATTCATCAATAAACTCATAAAAATGCTGTTCAAACCTTTCAGCCCAATCTGCACCTTCATCATCCGTAGTTTTCATCATTAGATCCCAATCTTCAAGGGCTGCTTCTAATTTTATTAGAACACGATTGATCATGTTTATCTCTCCTTGTTTTCAATTTTATAATATTATACAGCACGGAGGATTCTAAAGTTTAATTAAGTTTAGAATGGGGAATTTTGTTCACCCTTAAGACTATATTAATTTTAAATTTGAAACACTTGTCTAGCATTTCAACTATTCTAATACAAAAAACAATATTCTTTTCTTTTTATACGGTTATGGGTATAATGTTTGTGGTTACCAATAAATACAAAAGGAGTTGTTTTAGATGTCATTCCCATCATTTTTAATCACTTTAACCGCAAAGGAAAATAATCCAAACAATGTAACGATTGCTTTTACAATGGGAGTTAAAGCATTGGAAAAAGGGGAGGATGCAGCGATTTTATTGCTTTCGGATGCTGTTCATCTAGCCAAAAAAGGCTATGCTGATGCCATTGATATCGGTGCGCCATTTAAACCAATTAAAGAACTGATTCCAGCCTTTTTGGAAATGGGAGGAAAAATAAAGGTTTGTTCTGCTTGTATGATTCATAATAATATTTCACAAGAAGATGGGCTTCTTGACAATATTGAAATAATTAATGCAGACGATGTAATCGACTATATTACAAATGCGAAATCGACACTTCAATTAAACAGCTAAACAAAGCTGTACTGGGATCATTAACCAGGGACAAGGAATTCTAGCCTTGCCCTTATTTTTTTAGGGTTTAATCACTGAGATGAAATAATTGACAGCATGCTTATCTGTTGTTTATATTGAGAAAGCATGAAATTATTACGGGGGGCTGTTTTGATGAAGCTTTTACTTCCATTATTAGCATTGCTTGGTGGCGCAGCTGTTGCTATACAAGGTCAAATAAATGGCGGATTAGGTAAAAAGGTTGGTGTTATCGAGACTTCATTTATATCATTTTCAATAGGTACGTTAGCACTATTTTTTATCGTTATATTTTTTGGTAAAGGCGATTTGTTAGCTGTTTCTACTGTGCCAAAGTGGCAATTAACAGGTGGGTTATTGGGAGCATTTTATGTTGTGATTGCGGTCCTAGTTGTTCCTAGATTGGGTGTGGCAGGATCATTTATGGCGATTATTACGGGACAAATTATTTTAGGTGCCTTGATTGACCATTTTGGTCTTTTTGGAGGAGACAAAATTCCAATTGATGGTAAGAAAGCCTTAGCGATTCTCTTGCTTTTTTTCTCAATCTATTTATTTAACAAAAACTAACATTCTCACTTTTAAAGTAAATTCAAATGGTTGAAATGAACGTGTTAAATATATTCGCATTAAAGATGTTAGAAACATTAAATTCACCTCGGCTCGACTTCTTCTACATCTTACCATATAATGGAACTAGTAGATTGCAAGGGGTGCAAAGAGTGGAAAAAAACCAGATTTTATCAATAGAAGAAATAGACCGTTTATTGAATCAAAAAGAAACAATCGCCGATCGCCCAGCTACAGAGGCTGATTTAAGGATTATTCGTAATGGATTAGTAGCGTTAAAGTCTGAGCATGAACGCCGCTCCAATTTCGAGCTCGCTTATGAAGTTGAAAAACTCATCCTTCAAATGGATTTTATGCAATTAAGCGTAAGAGAAAACGATAACAAATCTACATTATTCGTTACATTTGTAGAACAAGTAGATGAAAATCGTACCCATTCTTGGTGGATGTCTTTCCCGCTTAAATAGCAAAAAGCGCTAAAATTCAGCTAGTGTAAAAAATTACCATGATTTTTTTATTTTTTTGTAAGCGCATTCTTGAAAAATAGTGTATAATAAGTGTAAGGAATTATCGAAATATTTCGATTTAGGTTTTATGAGAACGCTTTCCTAAGCAGGATTATTACCTTATCGGAGTGTTTTCGATAGACGCTATTAAATAGGTTAATACGTTTCGGACCATCTAGAAACTTTTTCTTTATCTTTCACTAGACGGCCTCTCCGTTATCCTGAAATTTTAAGAGATTGCTAGTTTTCAAGCGGTTATCTCTTGAATAAAGGTGTATTATCCTTTTAATAGAAAAACTTTTTATAAACATTATTTTGAAAAGGATGTGTTTAGGATGAAAGTAAATGGATTCATTATTGAAAAGAACAACAATGAAGGCAATAACGCTAATCTAAAGGACTATTTAGTATTTCATCCTTTATATGATGGTTTCTTTATGGTGCATGATACAAATACATTATCAGAAGCAACAAGTTGGTGTGAAGAACAAGATTTTGAAAACTGGACTAATGAATTATCAGCAGTCACTATTTGGTAAGTCCTTTGACTTCCCTAACTCAAAAGGGGTCTGACTCCCACAATAAATACAATATCGTGGGGTCTGGCCCTTTGTTTTGAATACGCCTCTTACTTTCACTTCCACCATTCATCAAAAACAGTGATTGGTCCTTTTCTTTTATGCTGTGATTTTACATACCATTGTTCAATCTTTTCGGCGCTTTTTTCAGCAATTTCTTTTCCTTCTAAATAATCATCTATTTCTTCGTAAGTTACGCCGATTGCGGCTTCATCAGGAAGCAACGGTTTGTTATCTTCTAAATCTGCTGTCGGTACTTTCTCGTATAATGCTTTAGGACAGTTTAAATGTTTTAAAATCATTTTCCCTTGTCTCTTATTTAAACGGTATAGTGGCATTAAATCGGCTGCACCATCGCCAAATTTCGTATAAAAACCAACAATGGCTTCAGCTGCATGGTCTGTCCCTAGCACAACGCCATAATACATGGCCCCAATGCTATATTGGACAATCATTCTTTCACGAGCTTTAATATTTCCTTTTACAAAATCTGATACTTCAATCCCTGCTTTTTTTAGTGCAGCAACACCAGAATCCACTGCTGGCTTAATGTCAACCGTATGCAAAACGTCTGGCTTAATAAATTGTAAAACCGATTTTTCATCTTCCTGATCCTTTTGTTCACCGTATGGCAAGCGGACACCGATAAATTTATAATTGGCACTACCTGTTTCTTCATTTAGTTCATTGACTGCCATTTGCGCTAATTTACCCGCTAATGTTGAGTCTTGGCCTAACGATAAACCTAAAACCATCGTTTGGAAAAATGAATATTTTTTAAAGTAGTTTTTCATCAAATCAATACTCTTTCGGATTTCCTCTTCGACATCAATGACTGGCAGTACTTTCAATTCCTCGATAATTTTTTTTTGTAATGGTCGCATATGTGTCACCTGCATTTGCTTTATTTGATCATCTGAATAACTTTGTCTTTCACTTCCGCAATATTTTTCATCTTGTTATTCCAACATTCTTGACTTAAATCAACAGGGTATTCCTCCGGATTCAGAGAACGCTTATACTCATCCCATAATAGCCCCATATTTTCTTTTGCATATTTCTGAATTTCCTGTACAGTCGGTAACCCGTAGACTAACGTTCCGTTTTTAAAGATATCTTGGTGCAATTCTCTTGCTTCAAAGTTTGTTACATATTTACTAATAAAGGTATGAACGGGATGAAACATCTTTAATTGATATTCTTCTTCTGGATTTTCATTTTCCAAAGCAATATAATCGCCTTCAGATTTATGATTTCGTAAATTAATAATCCGGTAAATTTTTTTCAATCCTGGAGTTGTTACCTTCTCTGGATTTCCGGAAATTTTAATCGTATCGACCATTTCCCCATTTTCATCTTCAATTGCCACTAATTTATAGACGGCACCAAGGGCTGGCTGGTCATAGGCTGTGATTAATTTAGTGCCAACGCCCCATATATCAATTTTTGCACCTTGTTGTTTTAAATTAATGATCGTGTATTCATCTAAATCATTGGAAGCGACGATTTTCGTATCTTTAAACCCTGCTTCATCTAACATTTTTCGCGCTTCTTTTGATAAGTAAGCTAAATCGCCGCTATCCAAGCGAATGCCCACAAATTTAATTTGATCTCCTAGCTCCTTGGCCACTTTAATGGCCGTCGGTACTCCTGACTTCAACGTGTCATACGTATCGACTAAGAACACACAATTTTTATGTCTTCGCGCATATTTGTGAAAGGCTGTATATTCATCTTTATAGGCTTGAACAAGGGAATGGGCATGTGTTCCCGAAACGGGAATGCCAAATAATTTTCCAGCTTGGACATTACTTGTTGCATCGAACCCGCCGATAAAAGTAGCTCTCGCTCCCCAAACAGCAGCATCCATTTCCTGAGCTCTTCTCGTTCCGAATTCCATTGCTGTTTGATTACCAATGACTTGTTTAATTCTCGATGCTTTTGTTGCAATGAGAGTTTGGTAATTAATAATGTTTAATAGTGCTGTTTCAATGAGCTGCGCTTCCGCTAAAGTTGCCTCGACACGAACTAGCGGTTCATTAGCAAAAACAAGCTCCCCTTCTCGCATCGCCCGTATTGTTCCAGTAAATGTAAGTGTGGATAAATAATCAATAAAATCGTCGCCATATCCTAATTCATTTTTTAAATAATTTAAATCGCTTTTTGAGAATTTGAAGTTATTCAAGTATTCAATTATTCTTTCTAGTCCGGCAAAAATAGCGTATCCATTCCCAAAAGGCATTTTTCGGAAAAATAATTCAAATACGGCCTTCCGGTTATGAATATTGTCTTCCCAATATGTTTCAGCCATATTAATTTGATATAAATCAGTGTGCAAAGCAAAGCTGTCATCGGCGTATTTGTTCATGCTTTTTTCCCTCCATTATTAATAAAGCTTTTACCAAAATGTAGGTAGATAATGCAAGCCATTTAAAGTTAAATAATTTCTGCCCCTAAACTGCCTTTAAAGTGAGCTAACGCCCATTCATGACCAGTTTGATTAAAACTAGCAACAGCTTTTTCATGGATCACAATTTTAAAGCCCTTATTATAAGCATCAACAGCGGTATGAAGTACACAAATATCGGTGCAGACGCCGACTAGATGGATTTCGTTTATCCCTCTCTCGCGTAATTTTATTTCTAAATCTGTACCAGCAAAAGCGGAATATCTTGTTTTATCAATCCAGTATACTTGCTCATTTTCTTGATTTTTTTCGTATACTGCTTTGAGCTCCCCATACAATTCCCTTCCCCATGTACCAGAAAGATTATGTGGCGGAAAAAGCTTTGTCTCTGGGTGATAGGAGTCGTTCTCCTTATGAACATCAATTGCGAATACGACAAACTCCCCCTCCTGTATAAACTTCTCCGTTAATTTAGTAATTTCTTCAGCAATCTTTTGTCCTGGGATTCCGCAAGTTAGATTTCCTTGATCATGGACGAAGTCATTTGTGTAATCAATATTAATTAAAGCTTTTTTCATTATAGACACTCTCCCTTATTAGCAGTTTTTTATTTATTAATTTTCAATTCAAGATACACTGGACAATGGTCGCTTCCCATAATATCGGCATGGATTTGCGAATCTACTACTAAATCAATTAAACGCTTTGAAACAATAAAATAATCTATCCGCCAGCCAATGTTTCGTTCTCTCACTTTAGCCATATACGACCACCAAGAATAAGCATCTTCTTTGTCAGGATATAAATATCGAAAGGTATCAACAAAGCCGGCTTCAAGTAGGCTCGTCATTTTTTCACGCTCTTCATAAGTAAATCCAGAGTTTCCTTTGTTCGATTTAAAATTTTTTAAATCAATTTCCTGATGAGCGACATTCAAATCGCCACATAGAATAACTGGCCTGTCCCGATCTAATTCTATCAGGTATTTGCGAAAATGTTCCTCCCATTCCAACCTAAACGGCAACCTTGCTAAATCTCTTTGTGAGTTGGGAGTGTAACAATTAACAATATAAAACTGTTCAAACTCCAATGTAATCGTTCTACCTTCAGTTTCCTCGATGTTATCGCCAATACCGTATGTAACTGATAACGGCTTATCTTTTGTAAAAATCGCTGTACCTGAGTAGCCTTTTTTGACAGCATAATTCCAATATTGATAATAGTTTTCAAGCTGCAAGTCTACTTGTCCCGCTTGTAGTTTCGTTTCTTGAACACAAAAAATATCAGCATTGATTTTATGAAAATAATCTAAAAATCCTTTTTGTATGCAAGCCCTAAGGCCGTTCACGTTCCAAGATACTAGTTTCATCAAGCTTATGTCTACTCCTTTTACCACTTTATTGTCACTTTTCTATTTTCCTATTTTCGCCGTTAACTTGCAACGAAATCAGCTTCCTTTTCAAAATGAATATCAGCAAGCTAATTTTGATTCCCAGTTTCCATGATAAAAGCAAAATCGGGAATCATTCCCCGGTTGACTCCCAAGCCCTATACCTAACTTAAAAAACTTTTATTTTTCATCGTTATCACATTATTAATTTCTATTTACATTTAGGACGATGTTTAAAATAAAGCGTTTTCAAAATCAAAATTTATGATATAATCAAACATAAATCTAGTAATTTTCACACTTTTTTCCTTCTACTATTTCACTCTATTATTCATCCCAATTATTTCACACGAATTAAATTCTAATGAAGAAAGGTGATGTTGTATAATGAAGAAAAACAGTGCCCGCAATGACTTTCTCCGAATTTTATCTACATATTTTTTAGATTACTTAGAAGGTGACTGTCCCCCATCATGCAAGAATGCCAAGCTTCGTTTTAGGAAGAATTTTTATTTGTTTTCTACCCACTTCAAATTAAAATAACTTCAAAAGAAAAAGAAGGTGAAACATTCCTTTTTGAACTGAAAAAATTCACACACTGGCTTGATAGGCGGATAGGAAGTTCTACACATCAATTTATCAATCATATTATAGTTGAATCAAAATCCGATTTAATTAAGTGTGAATATCTCATTAATCAATTGTTTCTTCACTCCTATCTCCTATCCTGAGGAAATTCATAAAAATTTTGATAAATTATCTTACGAGGAATTATATGAATTGCTTGATGATCCATATTATGACAATACGAAATCCATTATTTTCGAGATTAAAGAGATTCATCATAATCTTGTGATTGGTTTAGATATTAATTCTAATGCAAATTATTCAATTGATGGCATGCCATACAAAATATTGTCACCGGGATTTCTAATTCATGGATCAATCGGTAAATTTAATGGTGAGGTAGTCTGGACTTGGATGTTTCCTGAAAATGTTATGCCTTTAAGATCTAAAAATTATTTGGATTCCAATTAAAATTTCAATTCTTGTATGCTACTATAATGAAAATAATAAACCGGTCGGAAAGGTGGTTACGTCAATATGAGCACTGACAAAACAAAAAAATTTAAAATAAAAGAAAGTGGGTTAACTTACGATGATTATGCCGCAATTGATGACGGGAATCGATATGAATTAGCGGCAGGCCAGTTACAGTTAATGAGTCCTGCTCCGACAGTTACCCATCAAATGATTAGCTTTGAACTGCAAAAAATAATTACGCAAACTTGCGAGGAGAATTACATTATTTTATATGCACCTGTCGATGTTATTCTGTCATCAAATGAAGTTAGACAGCCAGACATTGTTCTTGTTCACCGAAGTCGGC
This sequence comes from Bacillus sp. (in: firmicutes), assembly GCA_012842745.1. NCBI lineage: Bacteria > Bacillati > Bacillota > Bacilli > Caryophanales > Bacillaceae > Bacillus > Bacillus sp. (in: firmicutes). Next base: position 81,888 of record DUSF01000037.1, read on the forward strand.
TCGACATTATTAAGAAACGAGGAGTGGAAGGAGCACCTGATTTAGTTGTTGAAATTCTCTCACCTTCCACATTAAAACGAGATAAAATTGATAAATTAAAAGTTTATTCTTACTATGGAATACCTGAATACTGGATTGTTGACCCATGTACGGGTGTCTTAGAGCAGTTTATCTTAGCGGATGGGCGTTATGAACTTATCAACATCTTTCAAGAAGATGAAATAGTCACCTCTCCAGCTATTTCTTGTGCTTCTTTTACTATGGCTGATATTATTAAGGAAATTCCATTGCATTTAATGTAAAAAAATATACAAGTACAAACAAAAAATTATTAAACGGATTTCAATCGAAGATGTAATCGAACATCTTGTCAGGTAGAAACCATCGACAGGTGCACTTCACCTGTCGATTAGTATAAAGCCAGACGTTACGGTCGTTGTTATTATTCTGATTTCTATACATAAAACGGGCTGATAATAGGCCACACTATCCATTGATAAATATTAGCTTCGATAATTTTCTTGATCATCACCTTCAAACATTACCCCCAAGGTAGAAATTCAAACAAAAAATATCGAAAAAATTAAGAATTCCACTTTTCTTTAGCTGCTACCTCTTCCCCGCTTCGATCTGTAAATGACATTCCTTTTTTTAACATTTCATATTCTATTAATTTAGATTCAATTATCCCTTCAATTTTAAGCTTATCTTTATAATTCAAACGTCTGAACAATTCTAGAATTTTAAATTCATCTTCATCAAGAGTATCTATAGATTTTTTGAAACTGTAATCATGCTTCAATAAAAAAATTTTGATATTTTGAATAATTTCGTCACGTTGTTCCTTACTACATTGTTTATATAAATGAATTAATTCGAACTCATCTTTACTAATCATATTATCTAATGATTTATAATCTTCACCAACTAGCAGCCATTCAATACTAATGTTTAAACTTTTGCTAAGTCTAAATAAAATAATTGCATCTGGTATCCTCCCTCCAACATAGTTATTTATTGCAGTTTTAGATACACCGATTTCCGCGGCTAAATCTTTTTGAGTAGTATTGGCTATTTTTATAGCCTTTCTTAATCGATTGCCAAATTCTATTGGATTAATTTCAAACATATTTAAACATCCTCCATATTCAACGATTGTTAAACCGCTCTACAACAAAATTCAACCAACGTTATATTTTTATCTTGAAAATCAATAATTGTTGAATTATAATGCAGGTAATGGTATTAGTGTTGCATAAAATCTTTAGGCTTTGGCAAATGTAAGTTTTTAATAGTAAATTTAAAAATTCGATTCCTTCATGTTATTTAATTCACTGAATAAATGTTTCAATCTATCAGCGATAATGGCGCAAACACCCATTTTTTTACATATAGAATAAAGAACTAGTCACATAGTTATCTTTAGACATGTTATAAAATGCTTACAGATTGTATGAAGAGTAGTTGTTTCATTTGACATTAAATAGGCACTATAATGCGATGAAATCTTCAATAAGTGAGACTTTCTGATGTATTGGTTTAAATCATGTTAAATAAATAGGGCCCTTGATATATTTATTAAGCAATACTAATTTATTTATCTAAAAAATTTGTTCATCGAGTTTTATTAATAGTTAATTTAAAAAGCCCTTTAATACCCAATCCTTATCTTAATTAATTAAATTAATACAAAGCCAATGAAACAAGATTAAGAAGCAACATCATAATTTTACTACGCAATGACCAATAAGGTAATAATTAGAAGTGTATTTCTTGTAACTGTTTGAAGTTAAACTTATAGAATGTTAATTCTATTTGTGAAATTATTAACATTTTCATTTTACCTTCTTAATTCATATCGTTGCATAAGAAGAAATTTTTTCAATTGTTTTTACCGCTGTTACGCATAATTTTAGTATAAAAAACATTAAATTCCTGCAAATAACAAAGTAGAGAGATGAAAAAATGAACAATAAAAAGAATATAAAATTTTTAACTATACAGGGGGAAAAATGATGAAAATGACCATAAGCCAAAAACTATTAGGGGGATTTCTAGCTGTTTTAATAATATTAACAACTATTGCGGGTATAGGATACTATCAAATTGACACTGTTGACAACGAGTATAACCATCTAATCAATGATAGAGTTAATAAATTAATACTAGTTGAAAATTTAGGACTTGAAGCAAAAAGTTTACAGAGTCATTTCCGCGGTTATATCATTTTAGGAGATAATACAACCATAGAAAACTTTACTAAAGCACATGAAAAATATTTGCTTATAAGTAAAGAGTTCCACAATATTATTACACTTGAAAAGGCAAAAGAACTAATAAAAGAATTAGACAAATTGGAAAATGATTTTTATATATTCAGCAATCGAATGATTGAATTAAAAAAACAAAATAAAGAAGACGAATATACAAGTTCAATCGCTACTGAAGGAAGAGCAATTATGAATCAATTTGAACAAAAACAAGCAGAATTGATTGACTATCAACAAAATCTGTTAAACGACGGAAACAAAGCAGTAACACTAAAAGTTGCCGCCGTTAAAAAGTTGTTTTTAATTTTAGGTGTGCTCGCGATTTTGCTGGGCTTAGTTATTGCTTATTTTATTGGCAGATCAATTTCTAAACCAATTGTCATGCTATCAAAGGCAGCTGAACAAATCGCTTCTGGTAACCTCTCTTTAGACAATATAAATGTGAAAAACAGGGACGAAATTGGCGATTTGGCAACATCGTTCAATCAAATGGCGAAAAATTTACGAAATGTTATTCACCAAGTTGGATCTAGTGCTGCCCAAGTTGCCGCCACATCTGAAGAATTAACAGCAAGTGCTGAACAAACAGGTAAAGCAACTGAACAAATTGCCGCCACTATGCAAGAAATGGCGACAGGTGCAGAAAAACAAGTCCGTAAAGTGGAAGATACTTCTGCGGCCTTAAACGAAGTTTCTACAGGCATCCAACATATTGCAACGAATGCAAACATTGTCTCAACATCTGCCATCGAAACATCTGACAAAGCAGCGGAAGGTAATCTAGCCCTTCAAACGGCAGTGAAGCAGATGAATTCAATTAACCAAACGGTTATGGGCTTATCTGAAATGATTAGAGGATTAAGTGAACGATCAAAAGAAATAGGCAATATTAATAATGTCATCACCGATATTGCGGCACAAACAAATTTATTAGCTCTTAACGCGGCGATTGAAGCAGCTAGAGCCGCTGAGCATGGTCGTGGATTTTCAGTTGTCGCTGAGGAGGTTCGAAAATTAGCAGAACAATCGGCCCAATCCGCTCAGCAAATTTCACAACTAATTTCAATTATCCAAAAAGAAACGGAAAATGCAGTAGTATCAATGGAAAGTGCAGCCACAGAGGTAGCCGAAGGAATTATTATTGTTGACTCTGCCGGAAAAAAATTCGATGAAATACAACTTTCCATTAATGAAGTGACAAATCAAATCCAAGAAGTTTCAACTTCAGCCGAGGAAGTATCCGCTGGGTCTGAACAGGTTGTCGCTTCAACGAAAGCCATTACTGAAATTGCTGAAGAATCCGCATCTGGCACACAAAATGTAGCAGCCGCTGCAGAGGAACAATTAGCCTCCATGGAGGAAATTACAGCTTCTGCTTCCGCTCTTTCCAATATGGCTGAAGAATTGCAAGCATTAATTAACAAGTTTAAGGTTTAATAGGTTTGTCGAAAATAAGTCGATGAACTACAAAAGCAAGTGGAGAACAACAAATCGTTTTCTCCACTTTTAATGATTATTTTGCTTGTTCAAGCAAAGCCTCATATGGTGTTAAATCAACACCTTTTGCTTTAAGAAGCTTGACTGCACGTTCTAGCATATCACCAGGTGAAGCAAGGATGTATCCTTTTACAACGTCATCCTTTGTTACAGTCTCACCTTCAACTCCAGCTAAAATGACACCCTCTATTTTCTTTTTAGCCATTGGTCGTACAAAAACTGGGATTGGGCTTACTAATTCCTCTAGCAAATCTAGTGCATCTTGATTCCATTCCATAATATGTATTTTCCTCCTCGATTTAACTAAATATAACAATATTATACACATTTATTTAATTTTAAACTACTGATATGTTGTTTATCCTTTAAATCCTTGTAAGAATTAAATTTTCCTTTATTACCTTCTGTTTTAATTATCAATTACTGAACTTCCTTTTCTAGTTTCGCAAAAATTGTCGATACCCCTTTCCACCAGTTAGGATCCTCAGCATATTTTCGATTAATCCACTCTATTGGATGAATATGCTCAGGACGCTCCTTACTTAAATTAACAATTGTTTTTGCGGCAATTTGGGTTGAATCGGTGATGTTTGTATTGTAATCCTCCCAGCTTTGATACACGTTAAAGGGGTTATTAGCGATGTTCTCCGCATTTTGGTGAGAACGCGGAACAAAACTTTGCTCTTGCCCAGTTATTGCAAAAAGTAAAAATGGATGAAGATTATATTGGTTTGCAACTGCAATTATGCTTGAAAAATACGGTTCATCAGCTAATTTTGAATTCCGTTCATTTAACCAAACTTGTAGTGACTTCTCATTAATCGGCTCATATTGCAAATAGGATGGTAATGCATTCGCTTGCCTTAGCGTGGTCTCTTTTTTATTTTCTGTGATTTGATTGTCAGCTGATGCATTTTTTACTAGATACGCCTTCTCAAGACCATACACTAGTGAAATTGTTATGGATAAAGCCGCAATGGCTGCTATTATGTATTTTCTGTAGATTTGTCGCTTGTTTTTATAAGTTAATTCAGGTGAGCGCTTCACAGATTCGGAAGTAAATAGCTTCTGTTCGTATACATCGCTTATATTAACTTGACTTGTAGCAGCAGTGTCTTCTGCTGCAAAATCATCCATCTCCAAAATTGTGCTTACAAACTTTTCAATGCTCTCAATCTCTATGTCTGTCCTAGTATGTAGCCATTCAAGCAACTTGGGATGTAGTTCTTCAGTTGCGACAACCTCAACACTATATTCAACAACATCTTGGAAATTAATGATTAACGTGTTTCCAGATAGCTTTTGTTTAATCAATGAATTTCGAATACTTCTCTTCACTTCATTTGAGTAATTTGGTAAAGAGCGTTCAATGATATTGTATATAATAACTGCAATCATTCGTGCCCTTTGTTTCGATGTATAGTGTGGATATTGATTGTTTATCGAATCTTTTATTTTTTTTATAATCTTAGAATTAATAATTTCTTGGTTGGATAATTGCTCAATAATTGAAGTCAATTTTTCATACCTCTACACAGTATTCTAATGAAAATTCATTTCGACAGAATGAGCTTATAATCCTGCAAAACTTTTACTAATTACCATCAAAACCTGTATAATTTTGATAACACGGAAATAATAATAGAGGAAAATAATTCGAGGGGTTAATCTTTATGAACTTAAAAATTCAACTTTCAGCCGCATTCCTAATAAGTTTTGTAGCTTTGATTGGTTTTAGTTTAATGGCTTTTCTTGTAAGCTTTAACCATATTTCTCAGTTTGATAATGTGATTATTTCGTTTATCACTGGATTTGAATCACCAAATTTAACAGTTATCATGAAATTTTTTACTACTATCGGTTCTTCGATATATATCGCAGTTATTCTACTTTTGATATCATTTTTTCTCTATAAAATATGTAAGCACCGTTCAGAGCTTATTTTATTGGTCAGCGTTATGATAGGAGCAAATTTCCTGTTTGCTTCACTAAAACTATTGTTTCATCGGGAACGGCCGGATTTGCATCGACTAATTGAAATTGGTGGCTATAGTTTTCCAAGCGGACATGCTACAAATGCATTTGCATTGTATGGTATTCTTACCTATCTTCTTTGGCGGCATATTCCGTCACGCTTCGGTCGAACTATTTTGATTATATTCAGCAGCGTTATGATTATCATGATAGGAGTAAGCAGAATTTATCTAGGAGTTCATTACCCAAGCGATGTTATTGCAGGTTATTTTATTAGTGGATTTTGGCTTACCGTTGCTATTTCGTTTTTTCGGCGATATAAAAGAAAGAAGGAAAGTAAAATTTAGTTTTTATTTGCGGACAGATTATTCTCTTAGCAGGATATTCTGTCCGCAATGTTTCTCAAGTAGAAGCTACTCATTTGGCCCAATCATTCTTTTGCGAATATCCGGCACTTCTCCTGTTTCGGCCCGTTTTTTTAATGTGTTTCGCCAATTCTGTGCAAGTAACTCACATTGAGCTAGTTCTCTTACTTCCTCCATCTTCGGAGCTTTACTATGCATAATTTCGTTACACCTTGCAATCGTCCATTGAGGATACGGACGATCTACTAAAGCCAATTTTTGTCCCGATTCAATAAAGCCCTCTTTTAAGACACGAAAATACCAGCCAGTTCGGCCTGTATTTTGGATGAGCAGGGCTAGGTCTTTTATTTTATAGCGACGGGCAGGCTTCCAACATGGTTGTCTTGGCTGTGACACTTGAACTACCGCTTCGCCAATTTGAAAAGTATCACCAATGGCAACCATTTCTTCATTCATATTTTCCAATAAAAAGTTTTCCCCCATGCCGCTAGGTCCAATCTGTTCAATAGCCAATTCATTTTGCCAATACGCATAATGTTTCACAGGATAAACAAAGACTGCTTTTTCGGGTCCGCCATGATTCTTCATATCAGCTTGTCCATCCCCCACTAACCCCGTTTTACTAAGCCAAATAGGACCGTTGGCAGGTTCCTTGAAAATTCCACTTACCCATTCGCGGTCCATTGGATTTGCTGCTTCTTTTACACCGACTTTTTGTGGTAAACCAACAAAAATTTTGTTTAATACAATATCCATTTTCGCTTCTCCTCTTATGTTGTTTTTTTATGTATTCAAAAATATTTACATGCTCTTAATAAAATTATACGCTTTTGTCAGTACCTGTCTATAAAAAAGCCGGGGCATGCAATTTCCAACCAAAAATTTCAGCCCCACAAACTATTTAAGCATGCTCAATTGACCAAAGCTCCGGAATGGTTACAAAAACATATCCCTTCTTTTTAAGATAGGGAATGAGATCATTCAAAGCATTTGCTGTACCAGTTAAATCCTGTGTCCAATGTCCAGCGCTATGCATAAGAATAATTGCTCCTGGATGAGCAGCATTCAACACATTTCTTTTTATATCATCTGATGAAAGGCTTTTCCAATCCTGTGAATCAACAGACCAGCCTATACAACGATATTCCATATTTTCCAACTGCTTAAGCATCTTTTCATCTAATGCACCATAGGGAGCACGGAAAAGGTCAGTTCTAGCACCGATAATCGACATAATTTCTTTTTCGTTTTTTTCAATTTCCCATATCATATTCTTGACGCCGGTATTTGTAAGGACCGGATGCCAATATGTATGGTTGCCAATGACATGCCCGTCATTATAAATTCGTTTTGTTACATCGGGGTAAGCGCGCACCCGTGTTCCTAACAAGAAAAAGGTAGCTTTTACATCGTATTTTTTCAGAATATCTAAAATTAAAGGTGTAAATCGATTGTCAGGACCATCGTCAAATGTTAAAGCAATCACCTTTTCTTTAGTATTTGCTTTATAAATGATTGTATTTGGATATTTTGTTTGCAATGGGTAGGTAGAAGCCTGTGCTGAATAGCCGGAGCCAATTGAACAAACTAGCATAATTAAAAAAGTTTGTATAAGTAGAAAAGTACGAGTGTAAAGCATGTCATCCCTTCTTTCATAATACTTACTTTAGTTTTGTGATAAACGAAGGGAATCTATCCGTTTTTCGTTTTGTTCATTATTGGAATTTCTAAATTGATACAAATACAGAATTACAAAAAAAAGAAAAGGTATTCCTCCCTTTTCCTTCTAAAATATATTTTACGTTATTTTTTTACATTTCCTTCATTCCTATCTGTTGACTTGAATGGCCTAATGTTGGTGTTGCCGCTTCAATTAAAGCTTTCGTGTAAGGGTGTTTAGGATTTCTAAAAATTTCCTCACAGCTAGCTGCTTCAACAATTTTTCCACAATACATGACAACTACTTTATCGGCAAAGTATTTTACTAACGGTAAATCATGGGAAATAAAGAGCATGCTTACTTGTAGGTTTTCCTGCAATTCCTTCAATAAATTAATAATTTGGGCTTGGATAGATACGTCTAATGATGAAACAGGCTCATCGAGAATAACCAGCTTAGGATTCACAGCCAATGCGCGGGCGATTGCTATTCTTTGCTGCTGCCCACCACTCATTTGATGCGGAAAGGAGCTATACATCTCTGAAGGAATCCCAACTAATTCCAGCAGTTCCTTCACACGCTTTTTCGCCTCGTTTGTCTTCCAGCCAGCAACACGTAATGGTTCTAAAATTGACTCACCTACAGCCATTCTTGGATTTAAACTTGAAAAGGGGCTTTGAAAGACAAAGCCTGTCTGTTCGTGGAATAATTTATACTCTTTCTTTTTTGTTAATGTCTTTCCTAAAAACTTCACTGTGCCCACAGTTGGTTTATATATTCCAACTATCGTTTGCCATAAAGTCGATTTTCCACTGCCGCTTTCACCGACAATTGCTGTAATTTCGCCCTGTTGAACGGTAAAATCAACTCCATCCACTGCCCTGATTTGTTTTCGAGATAAAAAGCCGCCTGCTTGAAAATGCTTTTGTAAATTACGTACCTCTAATATAGGCTGACAATCTTCTTTTGAGGATTTTTTTACTTCAACACTGCGCCATCTTTTCTCTGTTTTTACAAGAGTAGAATTAAAAAGTTTGAGCTTCTTTTTATCTTCAGTTGTTAACCAGCAGCTTAGTTTATGTCCGTTTTCATCTACCAATTTAAAGGATGGTTCCGTTTTTTTACATACATCTTTTGCAAAAACACACCTCGGATGAAATGGGCAACCAGGTGGTAAATGTAACGCATGAGGCGGCTGCCCTTCTAAAGCTGATAATCTTTGCTTATTCGAATCATGCATGCGCGGAAAGGCTTTGAGCAAGGCTTGTGTATAAGGATGCTGCGGATTTTTTAAAATATCCCTCGCAATACCATATTCGACTACCTTTCCAGCATACATAACGAGCACTTTATCAGCCAACGTTATTGTTTCTGCTAAATCATGAGTAATCAGCAAAATCGCCAAATTCATGTTTTTCTTTATATCGGCGAGCAGTTCTAAGATTTGTTTTTTTATCGTACTATCCAACGCTGTTGTAGGTTCGTCTGCAATTAGCAATTGCGGATGGCTTGCTAAAGCGATTGCAATCATCACGCGTTGACGGATTCCCCCGCTTAACTGATGGGGGTATTGCCCCAATCTAATCGCAGGTTCTGAGACGCCGACTTGTCTTAATAATGCTATGCATTCATCTCGGACAGCCGCTTTCGTTAGTCCCTTTTCTTTTCTTAAGTAGATTGTTTCCGCCAATTGACGTCCAACAGTTAAAACAGGATTTAATGCACTCATCGGGTCTTGAAAAACCATCGAAATTTGCTGTCCACGGATTTTTTCCCAATCCATTTCTTCCTGCACCGCCAATTGGTTTCCATCGAAAAAAATACTACCATTTTCGATTCGCCCATTATTCGGTAATAATCCAATAACTGATAATGCCGCTGCGGTTTTCCCTGAGCCAGATTCACCAACAATCGCCAATGTTTCCCCTTTTTCTACCGTAAACTCCAATCCTCTAACAGCTAGCAATTTCCCAGTCGAAGTCCGATATGAAATCGATAAGGCCTCCGCTTGTAGCAATGGATTGTTCATTATATTCACTCCGTTTATAAAAACTCTAGTATTCTTTCAAATGACTAGGATCATACACATCCCGCAGTTTTTCTCCTAAAACAGTAAAGGCAGATACCGCTATCATAATTGCTAGACTAGGAAAAAGCAGTAAATAGCCATTATCACGCATATATGGCCTGGCTTCGCTAATCATCATCCCCCATTCAGCATGCGGGGCCTCAATGCCAAGTCCTAATAAAGAAAAACCTGCTAAAGCCATCATAATCCAACTTATATTTAACGCTATAATGACTAACAGTTGCGGCAATACATTCGGTAAAATATGTTTCCTGATAATGTTCCACCTCGGCTGTCCATAAAGCTCAGCAGCTAATACATATTCATTTTCTTTTACCATTAAGGTCACGCCGCGAATGATTCGGGCAAAAGAAACCCACCACGATAAAATCAATGCAATCGCAAGATTCACTAATCCAGGACCAATTATACCAACAACAACTAATGCCAAGATACGGCTAGGAAATGCAAATAATAAATCAACAATTCTCATTAATACACTGTCTACCCAGCCGCCAACATAACCAGCAGTTACTCCTACAATTGTTCCGATAAAAAATGACCCCGCTGTAATGATGATTGCAATGACCATTGTCGTTCTAGTTCCATAAAGAATTCTTGAAAACAAATCTCGCCCCATATGGTCAGTCCCAAGCCAATACTCAGAACTAGGCGGAAGCAACCGTTCAGACAACACCCCAACATTTGGATTATGCGGAGCAAGCCAAGAAGCAAAAATAGCTAGTAAAAATAAACCTATAATAATGGCAAGACTTGCAGTTAATCCTTTATTGTTTGATAGTTTCATAGCTTTTCCGCCACTAAGCACGAGTTGTTCCTCCTTTAGAATTCATTCGAGGGTCTAAATATATATAAATAAGGTCAACGATTAAATTGATTGAAATAATAATGACAGTCATAAACAATACATAACCTTGTAATAGAGGAATATCCCTACTGACAATAGCCTGTAGCCCAAGTCGTCCTAATCCTGGCCAATTAAATATGCTTTCGATAATAACAGTGCCCCCCAATAAAAAGCCAACACTGGCCCCTAAGGATGTAACGACAGGAATCAACGCATTCCGCATCGCATGCTTAAACATGACTGTCTTTCGCGATAATCCCTTTGCTCTTGCCATTGTAATATAATCCAAGCTTAACACCTCTAATAAACTGGCGCGCAAAATCCGCGCCTTCCCAGCCCCCAAGCCTACTCCTAAGACAAGGGATGGCAGTACTACATGCTGCCAAGTTCCATAGCCGATTAGAGGGAATACAGTCCAAACATACCCAAATAAAAACAATAAAATAAACGATAATAAAAAGTCAGGGATGCAGCTCATCGTTAAGGAAAAACCTAAAATGATACGGTCAACAAGCGAATCTTTATAATACGCTGCCAACATGCCTAAAATAATAGTTATGAAAATGCCAATTACTACAGATGTCCCTGTTAATAATAATGTTGGGGCCATTCTTTCCACGATCTCCGCGCTGACAGGTTGTTCCGTAATCCACGATGTCCCTAAATCAAATTGAAGGGCTTTCATCAGCCACTCTCCATACCGAATGAAGATAGGCTGATCGAGTCCTAATTTGACTTGCATTTCAACTATCAACTCTGGAGTAGGCTGCCCCCCATTTCGCAAAATAAGATCTTCGGCAATATTACCCGGTACGATATTTGTCAATAAAAAAGTGAAAAATGAAATAACTAACAATAAAGCAGGCAATATTAATAACCGTTTCAATACCATTGCCATAGAAAAATCACTCCAAATTTATCCCATTACAATACTTGCTAATTTCCGGTATTGGTTTGCCAGTTCAGACTGAGGGGCTCCCTCAATGACTGTAACGTTTTCCTTTTCACAATTTTGAACAATTGGATCACGGGGAAATGTAAAGGCAAGTTCAGTGCCAATTTCCTCTAATGACTCCAAAACTCTTTGTTCCTCATTGCTTCCGCCCTTAGAGTTAAAAATCAGCCCCCTTAATTTTGCATAACCGCGATTCCGAAATTGATGGACGGCTTGAGAAATATTATAGGCTGCAAATAAAGACATTCTTTCACCTGAACTTACAATATAGACATCGTCTGCATAGCCGTCACGGAGCGGGACAGCAAATCCCCCGCAGACGACATCCCCCAACACATCATAGATGACGACATCCGGCTGGTATGTTTCGATTGCCTTAAGCTCTTTCATCTTTCCGAAAGCGGCAATGATTCCTTGTCCCGCGCAGCCTATCCCTGGAGTAGGCCCGCCTACTTCTACACATAAAACACCGTTATAGCCTTCTCTAACAAAATCTGATAATTCGATGTTATCCTTTTTTTCTTTAATAACATTTAATACAGTCGGCACTTTACTGCGTGCAAGCATCATTGTTGAATCAGCTTTTGGGTCGCATCCTATTTGCATGACTTTTAATCCTTGTTCACTTAAAGCAGCACTAAGATTAGCTGATGTCGTTGATTTTCCAATTCCACCTTTACCATAAAAGGCAATTCGTTTAATCGGTTTTGTTTGTGTTGACATAGAAATCCTCCTAGACATTCATCTTCTTTCGCAAAGCATATCGACTAATTTGATTAAACAAATCTTGAGTTAACGACTGATACCCTTCCCAGCCAACGATTGGATTTCCCTCAAAAATACTAAAGCAGTCATAGGCTGGCTCTGTAATTCGCAACTGGACTGGTACTTCTCCGGCTAATGACGTATCCTCAGCACTCCCCAGTAAAATAAATGGCTGGCTCTCTTCAAGAACCTGTTTCCACTCCCGTTCACCTGGGGTTACGAGCACTTTTTCAACACCTAAAGACTCTATTTCTCTGATTTCATTAGCTTTTGGCGGTGTAGTTAAGCGAACGGCTACTAATGGAAAATGCCAATCTTCTTTCACTAATTGCACCAATCCCATCGCCATTGCAGGAGGGCAGGATAGAGCTGTTATCCAATTTCTTTGATAAAATTCTCCTCCCGCAATCATTTCGATATAATGATGGAAAGAAAATGGTCGATCATTTTCAAATCTAGGGCTTGGCCCTTCTTTTCCCACTGCTTCCGCTACCTGTTTCAACCACTCCCCCGTGCCTTTTTCTCCATATGGCAAGCCATAAATATAAGGGATGCCGTAATGCTCCTCTAAATATCGGGCCGTCTTTAAACCAGCTGCCCTAGTAACAATATTTAGACTTGCATCTGGCACAGACTTCAATTGTTCGGTCGTCGTTTCATACGTTAAAACCGTGTTCACTTCAATTCCGATTAAATCCAGAAGTCTCTTTATCTCTTTCTCATCAGCGTCCCAGTTAAACGTTTCCGCTGTTGGACCAATAATGTTGGCCCGCAACACGCCATCCAATGAATGGCGACCCTTTTGTTCTGACAGCTCCGATTCCGAACAATAATGACGGATTAACTCGTAAATGGCCTCTTCTACACCATTCTCCGCGTTTTCTTTCCATGCTTTATTATTGAACGTTAAAATCGGTTGTTTTATATGTTGGCCCGCCTCTCTAGCAATCGCCTCAATATCGACGCCTATCAATGCAGCGACGGGGTTGGCGACGATAACTATTAAGGAAACATCATTTCTCGCTGCCATTTCTGTTATTGCCGCCTTTAACTTTTCATCTCCACCGCTTAGAGCGATATCTTCCTGCTCAAGCCCAGTGCTTGCAAAGCGGTTAAAAATAAGTTCCCTTGTTCTTTTCGATGCCGTCACTAATTCGTAGAAATTACACCCTGATGTGCCATGGTTGATGACAACGGCATCTTTAACCCCAGCAAACGCCCACAAGATTCCTAAATATTCATTCGTTGGCAAAAAAACGGATGAGATTCTGCTCATATTACTCACCATCCATCCTACAATTAATCAAACGAGCAATATTCTCCAGTTCCTGCTCGACAGCCCCAAATCCAGGTCCGGCAGAATGTGCACCCGGATGACAATGGCTCACATTTTTCGCTTCTAACAATTCGGCTAGACCATGTCCTAAAAAAATTTGTGGATGATACTTATTTATTAACTCTTCTAGGTTCGAGCCTTTGTTCAAATGAATAATTGGCAAAACAATTCCATTTTGTTTCAACTTCAAAAGATAAGGGTTTTCTTTTTCAATCGGCATTCTAGTTTGTAAAAATTTAGGTTCCATTCCGAGCCCTGCATAAAACAAGGCAGCCTCGATATTGCTTCCTTCGACTGAACCGATGGCAAATGAAACATCTCTCAGTTGTTTTTTCTTTTTTTCTAAAAAAATTAAATGATTTTCTGCCAAATTTGCAATCGCCTGATTGAGATCAATCCCTAAATGCGTGCCAATCATCTGATAACCTTCGATAATTTGTTCGGTTAGATACGAATAATCGTAAGTTATATAAGGTGTGCCGAATAGGTCCTTCATTTTTTCAGCCAACGGCTTAGCCGCTTTTCCAATTGCTATATTTAATGAAGCCGCAGGGGCTTTTTCGATTTCACTGAGATGATTCGCCCCAGGCAAAACAGAATTCACTTCAACACCGGAACGTTCCAATACTTGAACCAGTTCTGTTTTCTTCCAATTCGGTGACCTCAGCCCAATAATATTGACAGTCAAAGGTCTGACTTCCATCGGTTTCATTACTTCAACAAGCGCTGCTAAAAAGGCACTTCTCCCTTTTTGGCGATGTAAACAGGCATAACCATTTGTTTTTATTGTTAATACCTTTGCTTTTAATCGACTTTTTATCATCGTCAGGGCTGCTGCATCAAAGCCAATGATTTCCGGAGTGCAGGTGGAGATTAGAAAAATAACGTCTGGTTGAAGTTGCTCTTCAAGTTCCTCCAAAGCATCCTCAATCACCCTATCCACTCCAAATACCATATCTTCCTGCTTTAGATTTAATAGATAAAGATTGTCTTCCGTGCTACCTGGGGCTTGTCCGCGCCGTCTTTGCAAAATCTTGGCGTGATATAAACACGACGGCGGTGCAATCACTAAAGCTACACTACTTGGAAAAAATGGCGCCATCATCGCAGCTTCAAATAACCCGCAATGCGCTCCAGGAAATTGCGCTGCATCTTTTGAGCTACTTTGCATTTTTTCCTCCACATTGGCTTTTAAATTTGCTTCACTCATATTTTCATGCCTCCAACTATTCCCTTGTTACTTTATAAACAAAGCGGAGTGGGTCCATCGTATTCGAGAAGTCCCAGCCGGCAATGTCATTTTTATAAATCGTTACCCGATGTGGATGAAGTAAAAAAGCTCCAGGAGTCACTTCCATAATTTCTTGTTGAATTTCGTTATAAATTTCAGTTCTCTTCTCCTGATCAATCGTTGTGACGACGTCGCTTACTAATTGATCGAGTTTTTCGTTATTAGTTAAAACAGTTCCGCTACCCTTCTTAGTAAAGTAGTATTGGAAGAAGTGATAAGGATCAGCTGCGTTTTTTCCGATACTTCCTAAACCGACCATATTAAACTCACCTTTTTTCACAAGCTCACGAATGACACTACTATCTCTTAATTCTAAATTAATCTTTATGCCCAAATTGGCTAGCTGATTTTGAATAGCCTCTCCAATTGGTTTCCATGTTCTAGTGCCTTCTAATAAAAAGGTTAGCTCTAAAACTTGTCCATCTTTAACTAAAAAACCATCATTATTACGATCCTTCCAACCTGCTTCTGCCAATAATTGCTGTGCTTTTTCCATATCAAACCGATAGCCTTGAATGCTGGTATCTGTCCACGGAATCGATGCATCAAATCCAATTGGCCCTACAGCTGAAGTAGCAAAACCTTCAAAAATAAATTCGGTAATTTGCTCGCGGTCTATGGCGTAATTGATTGCTTTTCTTACTTTTGCATCGCTAAGGGGACCTTTATTGCTATTGAATCCAATCCATTCCAGCGAACTCGAATCAGCACTCCTAAAGACCGTAAAGTTTTCATTTTCTTGTAATCTCTTGATTTCTGATTGTGGTATCCCATAACCATCTGCGCCGATTAAATCTACTTCCCCAGACTCTAATGCCAATACCATCGTTGCTGGGTCAGAAATGTAGACAACATTTAATTCATCAATGCTTGGTTTTTCACGCCAATGGTTTTCATAAGCAACAAACTCTACTTTTTCTTTGCTTAGACTTTTTAGCGCAAACGGTCCTGTTCCGATTGGATTAACCATTTTTCCTTCTTCATCAAATGAGGCCGGACTTGGAATGGCACACTGGTAAGAGCCGACTAAATTTAAGAAAGGGGCAAATGGTTTTTGAAGATAAAAGACTACTGTATATTCATCAGGAGCCTTCACAGTTTCGATTCCTGCCCTTCTTGAAAAATTAGGGTCCTCCATATAACGGTTAATAGCTTCCACTACGGCACTACTTGTAAATGGAGTTCCATCGTGGAAAGTAACATTATCTCGTAATTGGAAAGTCCATTCCGTGCCCGTTTCGTTGACAAACCATGATTTCGCTAATGCCCCCTCAAATTGGCCTGTTGAAGTTTCTAGTGCTAACGGTTCAAAAACAACTGTCCGTAATACAGTGTTTTCTCTCCCGCTCATATAAGGGTTCAAACCTAAATAATCCAAACCATGTCCTAAAGCAATGGTCAAAGTCTGATTCCTGTTTTCATTGCTAGCACTCCCATCGGTAGACTTTCCAGCGCCACTTTGGCTACTGCTGCAAGCTGATAATGCTAGGATAAAACAACAGACAATTAATAAAATTGAAAAAGTTTTCCCTCTAAAATTTAATAGCTTCATACTTTAATAAAAATCCCCTTTCAAAATTGATATTTTTGATAGAGTCTCTACTATCAAACTTTAGAGTAACAATCATTATTGAAATAAATTTGAAGTTGCTATGTACATACTGTGTAAATTGTATAAACTTTTATAAAAAAGAAGTGCATTACTTTTTAGTAGTTTAGTAATGGTGTGAAAAAGTTGAAGCGAATAACAAGGGGGTTTTTATAATATAACGATTTTGTAATAGGAAGTATCCAACTACTTCCGTACTATGAGAATATCTGACTTCTAAAGAAAATGCCAGTTCTAGTGGGTTTCCTTACTCTTCGAAAAGTCACCAACTTATCCCGCCGCCGTGCTTCACACTTATTGCATTAGGGTCTACCTAGTTGCTTATGGGTCTCTCGATTTTCCGCATCTCCTTCAGACAATACCTCACAGTATTGCCCTAGATTAAGCTTCCCGAGCTAGGTCAGTCTCCTCGGGGATCGATTTTCACCATCTGGGATTCAAATTCTTTATCATCTTTCAGTCGTTTCATCGAAATGTCGTCTCTATCAGATAAAGAAAAAGAAGAGTGCTGACATAGTCAACACTCTATGCGACTGCCTGTCGCACAAAGAGAGAAGGTATTCCCTTCCCCTTTTAATATATTTCACTTTATTTTTTACATTTCCTTCATTCCTACCTGTTGACTTGAACGGCCTAATGCTGGTAATAATGATTGCAAATTTTCAAGTATATCGTTAATATCGTTGAAAACTTAACTTTTTTCCAAAACAATAATTTCATTCGACCAATTAAGTGACTCTTTATAACATGTAAACAATTCATTTTCATCAATTTGATAATATTTACATTTCTCAGCAACAGCCCCCCAATTTCCTTTTTCAACATCAATTACTAAATCCAATACTTGTTTATAATCATTATCCTCACCGTTTAAAGCATTGCAAATATCATCGCTTAGCGGTAATTTCTTTAACAACTTATCCATCGGAACTCCTAATAGTGAATCCATTAAAGAAAACATCCCCATCATAAAATATCCAGTTGTTGGGGTATAATGGTTTCTAAGTTTTTCAATCGCTTCACATGTTTTCGCTCTAGTTAAACATGTACGAACAATTTCATTTGACAGCTCACTTTTCTGATTCGTACTATCCCTTACAGCGAGGACATAAAGCCATTTCTCCAATTCAATAAATCCTAAAAGAACAACCGCTTGGCTAATTGAATGAATTTTATTTCTACGGCGAAAGGCAAGAGTATTAATAAGTTTTAAAAGCTTATAAGATAAAGATAAATCTCTTTCAATTAATCTAGCAATCACGTCTACTTCCGGTTCAACTCTTGATAGATTATTAATAATCTCTAAATGGGAATGAAAATGGGACGGAATATCATAGTTTGAAACAATCGTCGGTTTAGAGAAAAAATAACCTTGAAAATAGTCGTACCCTCTCGCCTTCGCTTGTTCAAATTCTTTCCTTGTTTCAACCTTTTCCGCCAATAATTTCAATTTCAATGTTTTCGCCATCTTTTCAATTTTGGCACGTGATTCTTCGGTGGAGCAAAGAAAATCAACTTTAATAATATCCGCATATTTTACATATTCATAAAAGTGCGGATTTTCCTCATCAAAGACAAAATCGTCTAATGCGATTTGATAGCCAAGCTCTTTTAGTTCTTTACAAATTTCAATCACCTCTATACTAGGGGTAACACTTTCCAATATTTCAACAACAATTTCCATAGGTTGAAAATAAGTAGGCAATCGTAACTGCAAAAGATTTTCTGTAAAATTTATAAAACATGGCTTTCCATTCGAAAGTTCTTGAATTCCAATATTGATGAAACTATTTATAATCACGTCTGCCGTTGCTTGATCACCATCAATATTTGGAAACTGATTTTCGGTATTGCTTCGGTACAATAACTCATAAGCGAATATATCTTCCTTTTCATTAAAAATGGGCTGTCTTGCGACAAATACTTTCATATTATTTCCCCCTAGAAAATTTTACGCTGTTATAGATTTGGTACGTGCCCTTTCCACGTTTCTTAACTTCGTACATTGCTTCATCAGCTATTTTAATTAGTTGTACCTCATCCGTCCCATGATATGGATACAAGCTAACACCGATACTTCCACTTATTTGAACCTCTTTCTCTTCTAATTGAAAAGGTTGACTCAATATTTTAATAATGCGATTCGCAATTAGTCTAATTTCATCCAATTCTTTGACATGTTTTAAAACAATTACAAACTCATCACCAGCATACCGCGAAACAAAATCAATTTCACGAATATATCTTTTTAAGCGAGCAGCAGTCGTTTGAAGTACCTTATCTCCTGCTTGATGGCCTAATGAATCATTGATTACTTTAAAACCATCTAAATCCATAAACAAAATTGCGAACCTATCCTCTTGGCTCGCATCTCCGATTATTTGCGCAAGTTTTTGATACAAATGGCGTCGATTTGGCAAACCTGTCAATGCATCATATAATGCCTGTCTACTAAACATAGATTCCAATTGTTTTCTTTCAGTAATATCATGTGCCATTATGGAAAGAAATTGTACTTCACCATTATCCGCCTTATGAGCTATGATAATTTGTGATACTGGCATTTCCGTCCCATCATGCTTTAGAATTGATGTTTCACCTTTCCAAACTCCTTTTTCAATCGCGGTTGGAATACCCTCGTTAAAAATCAATTCATGGGTCAATGGGGAGTATGCAGATGCTAGTAAAAAGCTTTCCTCTTTTTTAATGCCCAATATTTGACGAGCAGCAGTATTGTAATACAAGCCATTGCCGCTTATGTCAGTAATCACAATAAAATCTGGAGAAGCTTCAATCGTTTCCACTAGTAGAGCTTGATCTATTTTCTGACGAACAACCATTTCTATCATCCTTTCATAAAATTCCCTTCATAGCCTGCCACTTTAATAAACGAGTATTCCCTTCAAAGCAAATTTATTAGATAGTGTGAAAATTTTCCCTTTACCTTGTCCTTCAATCGTTAAATGCCCTTTTTCAACTAACGTTCTTAATAGACTTGATACTTCATTAAAAGATCTATCCATTATCAGCTGCAAACGCTCATTCATAACATAATCCTCTTGAAAAGCAGTAACTAATACTACTACTTCATCCATTGTTAATAACGCAAAATCGTCTTCAAGTACTTCTTCAATAAATGCAACACTTTCAATCGTTAATAAAGGATGGATTGAAAGAGTTAAAATCGTTCGTTCTGGACAAAATTCTTCAATTAAATTCGGGTGTTTCCACTGTAGCTGCTTCCAAATGTGGAAAATATTATTAAGCTCCTCCCCATCACAATCCCCTAAACCAATCGCTCTGAACATTTTACAAATATTACTATTTCTCGGCTCGCATACTTCTCCACAAAATACATCCTTTACTGACATGTGTAAAGTTCCAGGTGTCTCAAAACGAAACTCGCTTTTCTTTTTTTCTATTAAAATCCCACCATCTCCATAATAATCTGCATGAACTAACGTACGGACGAATGCTTCGCGAATTGCCCGATGAATATACGTCTCATCTACTTGTTGCAACCCTTGTAATGGAGTTGGTGTGTAAAAGTCGCTTGTTAAGAGTGGGAGTACTTTAACAAAGAAATCATATACACTCCCTGACCAAGTGTCATCAACGGATGTGATACAATCTTTCAAGGACTGGTCCGAAATGGCAGAATTGCTTTCACGATAAAGTAAAGAAAAATTTGGAAGTACTTCCGTAATCACTTTAACATCCCCAAACATAACAAGACCAGCTAATGTCAATCCCTCTTCTTCTGTATCAACTTCATGTCCCCATGCACCGATTCGCTTCAAAAAATTCTTTGTATCTAAAGTATTCCAAGAGTGATGGGGCTTTAACAATGCAAATTGTCGACGATAGTTTCGAATGGACTGAAGATTAACACATTCCATTCCATAATAAGGAAATACACATGAATCAAGAGTACCTTGTTGTTCTTTAAGCATTCTCTTTACTTCATCCTCTGTACAATTATAGTTACCTTCAAAGCCTCTTCTATATGTTCCAGCAAATGGATTATTGCCAATATAAACAGGTTTTTGCCCTCTTGCAGCACGCGGCACTTTAATTGTGACCAATTCTTTCTCATTCACACGAACAATTTTTATATCTTTATAAACTAAAA
The DNA here is from genome assembly GCA_012842745.1 of Bacillus sp. (in: firmicutes). Lineage (NCBI taxonomy): Bacteria > Bacillati > Bacillota > Bacilli > Caryophanales > Bacillaceae > Bacillus > Bacillus sp. (in: firmicutes). The sequence continues at coordinate 102,678 of DUSF01000037.1, forward strand.
TATTGGTACTTATAATCTGTTGCTTGTTCAGAGCACTCCAAAAATCATTTATCAATTTTTTACTATCAGCTAAACCTTTTAAGGAAAACATATTTTGCTCTTGTTCGATTCCTAACAAAATCATTCCACCATTTGTATTGGTGAATGCTGAATACGTTTCAAAAACTGCGAATGGAAGATAATCTTGTACCTCTATGCATTCCAAATCAATATTTTCTCCATCTGCAAATAGCTCCGAAATTTGTTCATACGTAAACATGTTCTCATCCCCGATTTCTTTACTACATTTAATTAAAGCATTTCATGTTCGTTCCCTTCATAAAGCTTATGAAGAAATGACGTTGTTAAATTACTCGCATCCCCATCAAACACAATTCGACCAGCTCTGATTGCAATAATCCTTGTTGAATACTTTTTAACTATATCGATTTGATGCAAATTGACTAAACATGTAACTTCCTTTTCAATACAAGCATTATAAATGGAGTCCATAACAATTTTGGCAGATACTGGATCCAATGAGGCAATAGGCTCATCTGCTAGTATCAATTTAGGATGTTGCATTAATGCTCTACACACCCCAACACGCTGTTTCTGTCCACCTGACAGTTCATCCGCACGTTTGTATATTTCTTCATGTAATCCGACTTGTTCAAGAAACTGAATAGCTTCTCTTTTGTCATCTTCACTATAGTGGCTAAACACCCCTCGTAATGAACTCATCTGCCCGAGCCGCCCGTGTAGAACATTTTCCAAAACAGTTGATCTATCTATTAATTTGTAATTTTGGAAAATCATCGCCATTTTTGAACGGATTTTTCTTAACTCCTTCTTTCCTGCCTGTTCTACCTTTTCATTTAAAAATTGAATCGTGCCATCCGTACTAATTTCTAAGCGATTTAAACAACGAAAAAGTGTTGATTTTCCAGCACCACTTGATCCAATAACCGAAATAAATTCGCCCTTTCTTATCTCTAAATCAATTCCATCTAAAGCTTTCGTTCCATCTTCAAATATTTTAGTAAGATTTTTCACTTTTAGAACCATTTCCATTTAGCACACCTTATAAAAATTATATCAAGATAATCGTTTTCGAATATGATTTGCTGTTACTTCAAGTACAAACATAGTTGTAAATACAATAAGGATGCTTACGCTTAGATGGCTGAAGTCATAAAAAGAAATATACCCTTGAATGAATAGTCCAATCCCACCGACACCAACCATCCCAAAAATAACGGATTCCGCTACATTAATTTCAAATCTAAAAAATGTTGTCGCAAGAAATTTCGTAAATAAAATCGGAACAAATCCCTTAAAAACGATATGCCACCAAGTTCCACCAACAGCTTGCAATGCTTCTACTCCTTCCTTTCCTACCTCTTCAATTTGTGAAGAAAATGACTTAACGAGAAAGGATGTGGTAGGAAAAATTAATCCTAACACACCAGCAACTGATCCAAAGCCAATGCTAGACACTGCCAATAATACCCATATCGTTGCCGGAATCGCTCGAATAATCATAAGAATAAAGTTTACTACTATACCTACATAATAATTTGGTGTCGTATTTCGAGCCGATAAAAAGGCTAATATGATTGCGATTCCAATGCTCAATACAATGGATAAAAAAGCCACAATAAGGGATATAATCATCCCATTAACTAGTTCCGAAATGTCTGAAAACGACCATTGAAAAAATTGTGGTACAATCGTAAAAAGTCTATTTATGCCAGCTTGAAATTGACTAAACGATAAATCCAATTGGTAGAAACTTAAAACGAACAAAAACACAAAGATGATGTGATAACTAGATAAACGTTTTGTTGACATCATGATTTGCTTCTTTATCTTTTTTGTTACCTGCTCCACTACTACTATCAACACTATGAAAATGATGATAACAGTCGATGTTTTGCCATATTGAAACAAATCCATCGTTTGTTTCAATATTGTCCCTAAACCTCCCGCACCAACTAATCCTAAAATCGCAGAAGCACGTATCGTAATCTCAAAATTAAATAATGTCCAAGAATAAAAGCTTGGTAGAAATTGAGGCAGGACCGCATGTTTAACTTTTTGAAAATACGATGCACCACACGCATCTAGCGCCTCTAAAGCTTCACAATTTACTTCTTCAATCGAACCAGCATAGAACCTAGATAAAAAACTAGTACTAAATATAATAAGTGCGATTAATCCTGGTAGCGTGCCCACACCAAAAATAACAACTAATAATGATGCCCAAATCAAAAAAGGAATGTTCCTAAAAAATGTAATAACGCTTCTAACAAACAATCGAACGAACGGATGTGGCGTTGTATTATGCGCCATACAAAGACTAAAAACCAATGCGAAGGAGGAAGAAAAAACTGTAGATACGACTGCAAAATAAATCGAATTCATAAAAGGCTTCACATATAAAGCGACATCCGAAAAATTAGGCGGTAGAAAATCTACGAAAATAAAATTCAGAAAAGCTGGAATGCTCTCCATTAACTCGATGAGGTCAAACTCTACATACAATAATGAAAATCCTACTAGCAAAAGAAATAATCCAAACAAGAAAAGCTTATTTATTTTGTTCACGAACATTTAGCCATACACCGTTATTCTTTCAGCAATTGTTCAGGGGTTAAATTTAAGATGTCCGCAATTTCACGTATTTTATAAAAATCATCATCATTTGCTTCAATAAAAATCGCATCCGCAGCACCGACCAGTGCTTTAAAATAGTCTGGATTATTATATGTAAGTAAAAACGCCTGCACCCGATCCTTAATCTCCTGATCCAAGTCTTTTCTTACTGCAAAAACTCCACCTGTATGAATTGGTTCAGCCTCGGCAATCACTCGATAAGAATCTTTTTCAATGATACCTTTTTCCACCATAATTACAGGAGCATGTGCAGATACACCAGCTGCATCGTATTGTCCTCGTACAACACCAAGCAACGCCTTGTCATGTCCACCTGCAAAATGAATATTTTTAAAAAATTGACCGTCCTGCTCTAATTGTTCAACACTAATACGCAATTGTTTTAGAATTGTATATTTAGGCAATAAATGGCCCGTCGTCGAAACAGGCTCTGAAAATCCCATCGTCTTTCCATTTAAATCCTCAACCGTTCTAATCTTTGAATCCTTCTGGACAACAATGACAGAAGGAGATTCCGTTGATGCATCAGGTGAAGACAGAAGCGCAATAGCTTCTGCATCCGCTCTTTCTTCAGCAACGATATAAGAAAACGGCCCAAACAAAGCCATATCTACTTTCTTATTTCTCATCGCTTCAATTGCTGCATTAAAACTAGTAACTTGATGTACTTCCACCTTTGCTCCTAATTCATTCGCGATTTTTTCTTCAAAATCTTTATGTAATTTTTGCGCTTGTTTCTCATTTTCTTGGGGAACATATACGATAACGAAAGAGTTTTTCTTTCCTTCTGTTGAACTGACTGAGCTGCTTGTACTACAAGCCGATAAAAACGCAGTGAGTCCAGCCGTCAACATAATAATAGTGACTATTTTTTTAATAGTATTCTCAACTATTTTTTTATTACTTTTCATATAACTGTTTACCTGTTTCTCAAAAACCATGACATACCCTATTCCTTTCTTGTATAATAGAAGTGCTTTGAGTAAATGAGTACAACCTGTATACAACCAGTATACAAAAATAAATAATGATTTTAAAGTAGTATTTGTTATATTTTAGTATCAGTCAAGTTAAAAGCCACATAATTAAAACTTCCCTCTAAAATATTGCTTTTACGAGGTGTTCAGGGCGCTTTTTTCAATAATTGTTCAGAAAGGAAACTAAAAATGAAAAGTACTTCATTAACTGACGTAGCCTATAAAAACATCAAAGAAAAGTTAATCAAGGCAACTTACATGCCGGGGTATTTATTATCTGAAAATGAATTAGCAAAAGAATTAGGAATGAGCAGAACTCCAATTAGAGGGGCAATCTCACGCTTGGAATCAGAGGGGTATCTAACTTCGCTAAATAATAGAGGAATTTTGGTGAAGGAAATTACACTTAAGGAGGCGCTAGATTTAGGACAAATAATAGTGATGTTTCAAGAATATTCTGTTGACAGTGTCCTTCATAGTGGAGCTTCCTATAATATTGAGGATTTAAAAATGTATTTGGAGCTTCAAATGGAAACGGAAAAAAATGATCAATATTTTGATTATTTGCGGTATAATATGCTGTTTGTACGCAGTATGATTTCTATTATAGATAATGCGACTATATTGGAAATTTTGGAATCTTTAAAGTGTAAATTTATTCGAGGCGGTATGATTCATAAAAAGATAACACCCTATCAAAAGCATTATTCATTAATACAGACTAATAAGTCAATCTATGATGCGATTTGCGCTGGGAATTACCATGAAATTAAGCGGCTTTGTCGAGATACGATACGCCTTAGTCGTGAAAAACTACTTTTCAATGGATGAGATGAAAAACCCAAGAATGTCCATTTACGATTCTTGGGTTTTTCTATTTCTAGTTTTTGGTTTATAAACTAGTTAACATCCCCCGCCAACTTCACTACCACTGGCATCCACTAATGTAAAGTTTCCACCCATCCATGAGTTACGGAAATCAAGAGACATACCATTAAAATAAGCTTTGTCTCTACTATTCACTAAAAATTTAATACCGTCTTGTTCGAACTGTTCATCATTTGGTAAAGCTGACTCCTCCAGAGTCAGACGAAGCTGTGGCCCACCTCAGCCAAGGCCCATTCCCAAACGAAGAAACAATGTTTCCTTTTCTTTAGTAAAATTATTCATTTCCTCGTGGATTTTTTCAATCGCAGCTTTTGTTATTTGTACCATTTTTTTCACTCCTTAATTTTTTATACCCTCATGAGTATATTATATTCATGAATTTAATTTTTTGCAAAAGTAATGCCTTAGATGGAAATAAATTTTATCTCTAATTCTAGTAAAAATTGTCTATTTTTGTATTATAGTATAGAGAGAATAAATTTAGGAGCCTATTTATTATGAAATTAAATGTAAAAATGTATCTTACGATTATTTCAATGACTTTATTTTTCCTGTTAGCACTGTTATTAATTCAAATGTATGTTACTAGTGACCATTATGTTTCCGGTGACCAATTTGCCTCCAGTGATCAAGAGATTTCGGCTACAGCAACAGACACAAGTAATTGGGCCCAAGATCATCCGAATAAATTGGCTAATCATAATACAAAGTCTTTGCCGCCAACAACTGCAACGCTGGTTGGAATTGGTGATATTTTAATCCATGGCATTGTTTATAAGGATGCCCAAATCGGTACTAGTTATAATTTTAAACCAATGCTTGCCCAAGTTAAACCTTATATTGAAAGGGCGGACATAGCTTTTGCCAATCAAGAAACAATGATTGGCGGTGCACAACTAGGCCTTTCTACTTATCCAACTTTTAATAGTCCGTTTGAAGTTGGCGATGCTCTTAAAGATGCTGGCGTAGATATTGTTTCAATGGCTAATAATCATACGTTGGATCGCGGCGAAAAAGCAATCCAGAATGCAATTCAACATTGGAATAAAATTGGCATGGCCTATACAGGTTCCTTTTCATCTGAAGATGATAAACAAATAATCAGGACGTTAAAGGCAAACGATATTACTTTTTCATTTTTAGCTTACACATATGGGACAAACGGTATTCCTGTCCCAAATGGAAAACCATATTTAGTGAATCTCATTAACTTGGAAAATATGAAAAAAGAAATTGCTGAAGCAAAGTCCATTTCTGATGTCGTCGTTGTCAGCGTTCATTTTGGCAATGAGTATCAAAGACAGCCAAGTGATCAGCAGAAACAGCTTGTTAAGGAGCTGGCAAATGCTGGTGCAAATATTATTTTAGGGCATCATCCTCATGTTCTGCAGCCAACTGATTGGATTGAAAGAGATGATGGTCAAAAAACATTTGTCATCTATTCATTAGGAAACTTTTTATCAGGGCAAAAAGGAATCTACAAAGAAATCGGTGGTATTCTTCAAGTAGATGTTGAAAAAACGGTTGGTGGAAACGGTGTTGAAATCGAAATTAAAAATCCGGCTTTTTTGCCAACAATTGTGACAAAAACAAGCGCTTCGAAATATACCGTTGTTCCTTTGAAAAATGTGTATAATACGGATTCTAGTATTTATAAGGATATTTATCATCATATGACACAATGGATGCCAGAGCTTACAATCATTGAATAGAAAGGAAGCAGAAGAACCGTCCCCTGCTTCCCTTTTCATTGACAATCCTCATTTTTTTTTTTAATATAAATCGTAATGGTTACGAATTTAAAACAGGAAGGTTGTTTTGACAATTATGCGGTGGTTGTTTATTGGTATGATCCGTTTTTATCAAAAGTTTATATCACCATTAAAGCCACCAACATGCCGTTTTTATCCAACATGTTCTCACTATGGATTAGAAGCATTTAAACGCTTTGGTGTGTTGAAAGGCTGTTATTTAACGGCTGTTCGCATTTTAAAATGCAATCCATTCCATCCGGGCGGTTTTGATCATGTTCCGGAAAAAAAAGAAAAGCTTGACCACCCCGAATAATTAAATAGTTGGTGATTGATTTATGAATGACCACTCAAAAGAGTTGGCAATCGATATAGAGCATGTTTCATTTAGTTATGATAAGAAAAAAGTGTTAGACGATATAACATTGCAAATACCAAAAGGTACATTTTTAGGGCTTGTTGGTCCGAATGGCTCTGGAAAATCAACATTAATAAAGCTAATCTTAGGTATTTTAAAGCCTGACCAAGGTGGCATCAAAGTTTTCGGTACACCGATTTCAAAGCTAAAAAACCGAAATTTAATCGGCTTTGTCTCACAGAAGGCAAATAGTTTTAATACCGGATTCCCGGCAACTGTCCTTGAAGTTGTTTTAAGTGGACTAGTTGCTAAAGTCGGCTTATTTAAAAGGCTGAATAAAGAACATAAAGAATTAGCTTTAGAAGCCATTAGAGCAGTTGGTATGGATGAGTTTGTTCATCGCAATATTGGGGAATTGTCTGGTGGGCAGCAACAGCGTGTTTTTATTGCCCGTTCATTAGTTAGCGAACCGGAATTACTCATCTTAGATGAGCCAACAGTTGGTGTCGATATGAAAAATGTTGAAAATTTTTATGCGATGCTAGCTACATTAAATAAACAAAAAGGAATTACCCTTATCATGGTTTCACATGATATTGGAACGATGACAAGCCATGCCAGTCATGTTGCCTGTCTAAATAAATCCCTCCATTTTCATGGCGATTCAAATCAGTTTTTACATATGGATCATATAGAGCTTTCCAACATCTATGGCCATGATATCCATATATTGACGCACGAACACGAACTTGGAGGTTCCTACGTATGATTGCAAGCTTATTTCAATATGAATTTTTACAAAATGCTTTTTTTACCGGTATAATGATTGGTTTCATCGCACCTCTCATCGGTGTTTTTATTGTAGTGAGAAGATTATCACTGATTGCCGATGCCTTAAGCCATATCACATTGGCGGGAATTGCCGCAAGCTTGTTAATTGAAAAAAAATTCGCAGCAATCCCAACGTTAAATCCAATGTACATGGGAATGGCTTTTTCTGTTTTTGGGGCCTTGTTTATTGAACGCTTGCGAAAAGTATATAAACATTACGAGGAACTAGCGATTCCAATTATCTTATCTGGCGGCGTTGGCTTAAGTGTAGTTTTTATTTCATTGGCAGACGGTTTTAATACTGATTTATTTAGTTTTTTATTTGGTAGTGTAACCGCCGTAAGCAGAGCAGATGTTTGGACGATTTTTACTGTAACAATTATCGTTGTTTTGGCTATCTATTTATTTTTTAAAGAGCTGTTTGTATTATCGTTTGATGAAGAATATGCCGCCGTCTCAGGTGTAAATGCAAAATCAATTCATTTTTTATTCATTATTATTGTAGCCCTTGTGATTGCAGCATCAATGAGGATTGTCGGTGTTTTGCTCGTTTCAGCATTGATGACATTGCCAGTTGCCGCAAGCATCCGCATTGCTAGCGGCTTTAAGCAAACAGTGATTTTTTCAATCCTTTTTGGCGAGTTTGCGGTCATTGGCGGTTTAGTTGCTGCTTATTATTTAGATATTGCGCCTGGTGGAACGATTGTTATTTTTTCGATTATTATATTAATTGCAGCGATTTGTTGGAAAAAAATAAAATTCAGTTTTGGGAAAAAGCTTCAAGGGGTTGAGTGAAATGAACATTGAGGAAGCAATCGGAATTTTGAAGGATAGCGGTTATAAGCATACAGATAAGCGTGAAAAAATGCTTCAGCTTTTTTCTGACCACAATCGATATTTGTCCGCAAAAGAAGTGTTAGAGTATTTAAAAGCGGATTTCCCTGGGCTTAGCTTTGACACAATCTACCGAAATCTTTATTTATTTGCTGATTTAAATATTTTAGAAGCTACAGATATGAATGGGGAAAAACATTTTCGCTTTACATGTGGCTCGATTCACCATCATCATCATTTTATTTGCACAGATTGCGGCAAAACAAAACAGGTCCATGCCTGCCCGATGACAATTATTGATCATGATATGGAAAACTTTGAAATTACCGGCCACAAATTTGAAATATATGGCCGTTGCCCGGAATGCGTCAATTAATGCACAATTTTTTGACAGTATTATTTCATAATTGTGAAGGTTTATGTTTGTGTGATAAATATCACAGTCATTTAATTTTTCGAATTTTATAATATTATTGTACAAACATAACTTGGAAGGAGAAGACATATATGCAGCTTATGATAACAAAATCAGCTTTAGAATGGTACAAACGAGAAATGGAATTATCAGAAGGTGACTGCGTGCGTTTTTATGCAAGATATGGAGGCGACAGCAATATTCAGGCAGGATTCTCCTTAGGAATGATGGTCGAAAAACCAAAAGAACCGACAGTCCAAGTCATAAATAATGGTATCACATTCTATGTGGAACATGAAGATGAATGGTATTTTGATCATCATGATTTAACTGTAAATTACAATAATGCCCATGACGAAATAGAATTTCAATATAATTAATTTAGAGTAAAACGAGATTTCGATAGTTTGAAATCTCGTTTATTATTACGGCGGTTGCGTCTGGTGCACCATCTACCGTAGAATACGTAGGCTCCCTTTGTAAAGCAAATGGGCCGGGCATTTGCAGTCTGATGAGCCAAACCCACCTATGATTTCTTCCGCTTGATATTTCCTTTTTATTTGTTGACAAGTGCTACATTCATCAAGTGAATTATCAAAGGTTTCAACGGCCAAGATTTCACCGTGCAGTCTTAAATAGTCAAAATGCCATCTTAACGGCTTTACCTTTTTTATATGGCGGTTGATTCGTGCTTTTATGTTTCTTTTCGCGCTTCCAACATAAATATATGTACCAGCAGGGAATTGAAATGTTCCTAGTTTTCCTATTTGGATTACTTTGCTTTCGGAAATTTCTAAATAAATGGCATAAAGACTATGCTGCTCATTAATGTTTGGTAGTCGGAATGTCTCAACATGACTTGCTAGACCTTCCTGAAAAAGATTATCAATACGCTTTACACCAAAATCCATAAAGCACTACTCCCCTTGCTTCTTAGCCTTTTCATAGGCTTCATGCCATTCCGGGTAATAATTTTTAAAGCGAACAGGACGGAATGAATCTTTTTTGACAACGATATGTTCGGTTTGGCCTGTGACTGCTATTTCACCTTCTTGATTTAGTACTTCATAAGCATACACAGTGCGGAACCCATCATAGTAATCGATCCAAGTTTTCACTAATGCATTTTCTCCAAAATGCATTGATTTTTTATATGAAAGGTTTGCATTTACTACAGGAGCTAAAAAACCCTCCCTCTCCATTTGCGCGTAACTGAAGCCTAATTCTTTAATTAATTCCGTACGGCCGATTTCAAACCAGATTAAATAATTGGCATGATATACGACTCCCATTTGGTCTGTTTCCGCATAACGAACATCTATATTAACTTCTGACACAAACATACAAATGTCCTTCCCCTTTCTACGTGCACTCTTTACATTGTTTATTTTACCACACTAGCGTTGAATTAAATAAAAATCAATTTATTAATAGATTAAACCATTCTCTATTAGATGAGCATCATGCTTGCACTTTCATTTTAAATATACACAATTTTTTCATTTATAGGAAATTTCATCTATATTTTTTCATCCTTTTATAGTACTATATACCTGTTATTATTAGAGTTAATATAAAAAACTGTTGAACAGCCTTCTTGTTAAACAATGAATGGGGGAAATATAATGGGGAATGTTGTACCACATAACTCTTATGGTGCTACCATTACATCCGCAATGCTTGGTAGAATTGTACAAATCACATTTAAAGGGGAATTAGTGTACGAGTATATTGACACTGTAAAAGTAAGATTAGAAGACATACCACTCAATTCAAAAGAATATATTTTTGAAATGAAAGAAGTTGTCCATATTGATAGTACGGGATTCGGTTTGATTGTTAATTTAGCAAAAAAGCTCTTAGAAAATGATACAAAAATTGTCTTTGTTGTTGATGACGAATTGATTATAGAATTATTTAAAATTTCTCAACTTAATCGAGTATTTCCGCTTGTCAAAACAATGGATGATGCTGTAAAAACAATGGAAGAAATCCCTTTAACAAAAACTTTATTTGCTGATTATATGAATATGTCTATTTCAAGTAGAAAGAAAGATAATTTGTATACCGATTGATAAAAAATTAAGAGGAGAATAAGAATGGGCATAAAATCTCGTTTTACTTTACTCATAGTCATCGCTTTAATAATAATGTTAACATTAGAAGGAATTGTTACACTATTTATAATGAAAAAAGGAATAGAAAATTCATTAGCCAATTTTCGCCTCCACTCCAGTCAATCATTAGTTGAAAACTTTGATGTTGACTCTTATAAAAAATGGTTAGAAAATCCTACAGAAAATGATATATATTGGGTCATCCGTAACAGTCTTAATGAGTTCCGCGCAAACTCTGGTCAGCTTTATGTATACACGTATGCGATTGAAATTGGAGAGCCATTTATTATGATTGATGGTCAACCTAAAGGAAGTGAGTTAGCATCGGAAATATATGAACCATCTCCATCACATAAGAAAGAAATGATTCGTGCATATGAAGGTGAAATAACAACTACTTCGATTGATCAAGATTCTGATTACGGTGATTACTTATCTACCTTTCTTCCTATAAAAGATAAAGATGGTAAGATTATTGGTGGATTAGGTCTTGATACTGATGCATCTATTTTAAAAAACGTTTCTAATGAAGTAATAAATCAAGAGTTACCACTGTTTCTTTCTTTATCTATTGGTATTTTCATATGCTGCATCATCATATTTAACATATTTATCGGAAAAATAACAGCTCCTATTCTAGCAACTGTAAAGCATGGAGAGAGAATGGCGGAAGGTGACTTTTCCAATGATGTTCCACATGCTTTCTTAAATCGCAAAGACGAAATAGGAACGCTTGCTCATTGTTTTGCTCATATTACTAAAAACATGAGAAGCATGATTAAGCAAGTTCAACATAGTGCAGAACAGTCGGCGGCTTCTGCCCAAGAATTATCCGCCAGTGCAGAAGAAACAGAAAAGTCGTCAAGCCAAATTGCGTTTACAATTAATGAAATAGCGCAAGGCACCACACTTCAGACGAATTCTATCAGCGATGTTTTAACAAAGATGGATGAAGTTGTAAAAGAGGTCACTGAGGGAAACAAAAAATCAGTTCATGCACTTAACAATGCAAAACAATCAACCATGATTGCCCATAATGGAAATACAGCAATCCAAGAGGCCATTCAGCATTTGAGCACAGTAACAAAAACTGTTGCATATGCTACTGATTCCATTCAAAAACTTGGTAAACGTTCCGAAGAGATTGGTGGCATCATTACCGTTATTACACAAATTGCAGACCAAACGAATTTGCTTGCCTTAAATGCTGCCATCGAGGCAGCGAGGGCTGGAGAACACGGAAAAGGCTTTGCAGTTGTTGCTGAAGAAGTACGCAAACTTGCTGAGCAATCAAGTGAGTCTGCTGGCAAAATCACGAACTTAATCAAGGATATTCAAGCGGAAACTGTCATTACCGTACGAACTATGGAAAGCAATCTTGATGCTGTTGAAGAACAAGTAGGTATCATCCAAAAAGGAGGAGAAGCACTTAACTTAATTGTTCAAAAAGCCGACGAAACCGAATTAGATGCAAAAATATCACAAGAAATCCTCCTAATAATCGAGAAATATGCTCAAGCTGTTTTAAGTTCTATTCATGAAATTTCAGGAATTATTGAACAATCAGCCGCAGCTACAGAACAAGTATCAGCGGCAGCAGAGGAACAATCAGCAACCGTTGCAGAGATTGCATCAAGCTCACATGAGTTAGCAAAAATGGCAGAAAATCTTCAAGATGAGATTCATAAATTTAAAATTTAATGTTCAATAACGGCAAAATTAATTTTCAAGCGGGAGTCACCTATGATTAATCTAGTAGTTACCTTTCCAGCGCAAAATGAATATATAGTGATGACTAGGAATTTGTTTCAGTCAGCAATCTTAATTCCAAATGAATTAGAAAAGAAAAAAATATTATTTGCCATTAATGAAGCGATTATTAACGCAGTTACTGAAATGAAAAAAATTCGGGACCAGCATCATCCTGGAACAATGACTATTGAATTATATGTAAATGATGAAGAAGTAAAAATACATATAATCAACCCCTATTCTCGTCTCTCTGAAAAGCAAAAAAAAGAAATTGTCAATAAAACATTTTTTGACGTTGGTTTAGATGAAAGAGGAAGAGGTTTTTTATTTATAAAAGGTTTTATGGACGAGGTTTGGTTTGATATAACTGAACATGGTGAATTTCTCGTTGGCATGAGCAAAAAACTGTGAAAAAGAATGAAAAAATTGTGAGTGTGCTAAAATATGGCAATTTTAATAGTGGATCATGATAATCAAAATATAATTCTTTTAAAAAAAGCCTTACATGACATTGGCTATAACGAAACCATTGAATCATCATCCAGATTGGGTACTTTTGAATTATTAAAACAACATTATCAAAATATTGACTTAATTTTGTTGAATATAATGATGCCAAACATTGATGGGGTACAATTATGCCAAAAAATATATACAAACGAAAAATACAATGATATACCGATTATTATTATGACCACCTCCAGTGAAAATGAATTTATTGAAGATGCTTTTGAAGCGGGGGCAACTGATTATATAACAAAACCAATAAACATTGTTGAATTAAAAACACGAGTGAAACTTGTACTAAGGATAAAGAAAGAGACAGACGAAAGAAAAAAAAGAGAAAATCAAATTGATCGAGATTTACAATTGGCTAAAACTATTCAAAAAAGTGTTCTTAGCCCAACATTGCATGATGACCACATTCAAATTAATGGTGTTTATTTACCATCAGAACATATAGGTGGAGATATGTATTGCTGGTTTAAAATTGACCATCACCGATATGGCATCATGCTTATTGATGTGATGGGCCATGGAATTGCTTCAGCATTAATTAGCATGTCTGTTCGGGCGTTGTTAAGAGGAATGATTACAAGGTTAAAAGATCCTGAGCTTGTCATTCCTGAATTAAATAAGCATGTCCACAATTTGTTTATGAATGAAAGCTGGGTGAGCTACTATCTCACTTGTTTCTATATCGTTGTCGATACGATGACAGAAACAATCGAATACGCTAATGCTGGCCACCCAAAAGGTTTTTTGATGAATAAGGACAAAATTGTTTCATTAGAGCAAACAACGGTTTTTCTTGGGATGTTCCCTTCTGTCCCAGTTAACAAACAAACCTTAAAATATGAAAAAAACTCGAAGATTATTTTATATACGGATGGATTAATTGATGCTTTACAAATACCGCTTCTAAAAAATGATGGAGCCGTTTTTTATGATTATTTAGTTGAAGATAATCATGCTCTTTTAGAAAAACTCGTTACTAGCAATCAACTGCAACATCGTAAATATGGAGATGATGTTTGCATTGTGTCAGTATCAGTTTAAAATATATAAGGGCAGGATCTCCTGCCCTACAACAAAACTATTGATACCCGTTTTCACGCGCTCTTGCTTCGTCTTTTATTTCCTCGCGCATCCCTGCAATTGATTCTTCACGGCGTTTATTCTTTGCTTCGATTTGTGCTTGTTCCTCTGGGGAAGCAAACGCAAGAGTTTCATGGGCAGCTTCAATATTTTCGATTGTATTTTGCACCATATCTTGAAGCCTTTCTACATTATCGCTGCGATCATCGGGTTTTGGTTTGTTCATTGTCATTTTGCTTCTCTCCTTCTTTAATTTTCATTGCTGTAATATTTTTCCGTAAAATTAATCTTTTATACAGCTTTATCAACGGCTATTCACCTTTAGTCTGCATCACTTGCGGTGATTCACCTGTTTGATTTTGATACTTTTTTCCTTTATTGCCTCCATATTCTCGTGGCTGCATTCCAATATGATTTGGTTGATATTGCCTGTTTTTAGTACTTGCATTTGTCATAATAAAAACCTCCTGCTTTTATTGACTTTCCTTCATAATATCTACCAAAATTACTTTAAATATAAAAGAAAAAGCAGGTAAGAAAAGCAATATCTCCCTCTCCCTGCTCAATATACATCAGAGTTTTCTACATTAATTTCGCTTGCGCTCGCTGTTCTAAGCGCTCCTCAATTTTATTTAACGCCTCTTGATCATTTAATAATTGCATTTTATTTTCATTTACTAACTCCTTAAATGAGCGCTTTTTGAACTTTTTCATTTACTTCACTCCATTTTAAATTTTCAAAAAATATCTATTTTCCATTATTTCCAAAAACAGCTGATTTCATGCAAAATAAAAAGCCCCAAAAAGTGGGCTTTTACTAATCCAATTTTTTTATCCCGTTAAGCATTTGCTCGTAACTTAAAGTTCCTGTATGCTTGTCGTTAATTTTACCTTCACTGTCTATAAAATAAGAAGTAGGCAACGCAATTACTTGATACGTCTTTACCACTGTTCCTTTTTCATCAAAGGCAATTGGGAAAGTTAAACCGAATTCCTTTATAAATTTTATTGCACTTTCGTTACTTGCTTCTGTTTGGGTGGCATTGACCGCTAAAATAACAAAATCTTTGCGGCCCTCCTCATGAAGCTCTTGCATGTCTGGCATTTCGGCACGGCATGGACCACACCATGACGCCCAGAAATTCAACAATACTTTTTTGCCACGATAATCAGACAGTTTCACTTTTTCTCCTGTTAATGTAACTAATTCGAAGTCCGGGGCCAGGTTTCCTTTCTCAAGGCCGACAATAGCCGTTTTCTCAGAAAACGCGGTTGTATAAATCGTATACCCAATCAATCCGATAAATACAAGTAGTGCAATTGCTTTTTTCATAGCTTCCTTCCTTTCCTGCTGATTACTATTTAATTGAGCAACATTTATGTAAACAAAAAATAATGCTAGACAAACAAAAAGTGTCACAAAAGATGACCGCACATCATCTCCAAAAATTAATGCTACAGTATTAAAGGTTATAAAAAAGCTTAGACCTCCAACGATAATACCATCTACTATTGCCTTCTTCATCATCCAATGTTCTCTTAGCTTGACTATAAAGAAAACAGTGCTTACAATCGTAGCTAAAATAACTCCTTTTTGGCCACCAGAAAAAAAGAGAATGGTTTGCGGATTGGCAATCACTTTTGCAGGATTAAAAATAATATAACTACATTTCCAAATGACAATCCACAATATACTACTATTAGAAATTTGCTTCAATATAAATTCACGAAGCGGAGCGTTGGATTTTAAACGATTCCTCATTATTATATATGCTATCCACCAAGAAATAAATAAAAACAGATAATGGTACTTAATTAAAAATGGGCCTAACATGATTGCATCGTTTAACAAGCCACCACTCCTCCTTCGCTTTATACCCATATCCGTATATAGTATAACAAAAAAATGTAGCATTGCCAATTGACAACACTACACTTTTTTAAGCGGCCTACGCTATTAAAATTATTGACCTAATTTTTCACGTAAAACCATTTGTAGAATACCACCATGACGGTAGTAGTCGATTTCAACTTCTGAATCGAAACGAGCAAGTGCTTCGAATTCTACTTTAGAACCATCTTCTTTAGTAGCTGTAACCTTTACGAAGTCACGTGGTTTTACATTTTCATCGATTTGAACTTCGATTGTTTCTTTTCCAGTTAAACCAAGTGATTCAGCATTATCTCCTTCTTTGAATTGAAGTGGAAGAACGCCCATTAATACAAGGTTTGAACGGTGGATACGCTCATAGCTTTCAGCGATTACTGTCTTAATACCTAGTAAAAACGTACCTTTTGCAGCCCAGTCACGAGATGAGCCCATACCATAGTCTTTACCAGCAAGGATTACTAAGCCAGTACCATTTTCTTTGTACTTCATAGCTGCATCGAAAATTGATGTAACTTCGCCTGTTGGCCAGTAAGTAGTCCAACCGCCTTCAGTACCAGGAGCAACTTGGTTGCGGATACGAATATTTGCAAAAGTACCTCTTGTCATGACACGGTCATTACCACGACGAGAACCGTAAGAGTTGAAGTCGCGTGGACTTACACCTTTCTCTTGTAGGTATTTACCTGCAGGAGCATCTTTCGCAATTGAACCAGCTGGTGAGATATGGTCAGTTGTAACAGTGTCACCGAACTTACCAATTACGCGCATGCCAGTTAATGGCTTGATTTCTCTTAATTCTTTTGTTAATCCTTCAAAGAATGGAGGATTTTGGATGTAAGTAGAATCTTCATCCCAATTATATAGAGCATCATCTGGAGATTCGATTTGATTCCAGCGTGGATTGCTTCTAAATACTTCTTCATATTCCTTACGGAATAATTCAGGTGTAACTGTTTTCTCAACAACAGCTTGTACTTCTTCATAAGAAGGCCAGATGTCAGCAAACTTCACATCGTTGCCATCTTTGTCTTTACCAAGAGAATCGTTTTGTAAATCGATATCAACTGTTCCAGCAAGTGAGTAAGCAACTACTAATGGTGGTGATGCTAAGTAGTTCGCTTTTACAAGTGGATGGATACGACCTTCAAAGTTACGGTTACCTGAAAGTACAGCAGTAACAGTTAAGTCATTATCAGCGATTGCTTTTTCAAGCTCATCTGCTAATGGACCAGAGTTACCGATACATGTTGTACAACCATAACCAACAACATTATAGCCAATTTGTTCTAAGTATGGTAAAAGACCTGAATCACGTAAGTATCCTGTTACAACTTTTGAACCAGGAGCTAATGAAGTCTTAACATACGCAGGTACTGTTAAGCCTTTTTCAACTGCTTTCTTTGCAACTAAACCAGCAGCTACAAGTACATATGGGTTAGATGTATTTGTACAGCTTGTAATTGCAGCAATTGAGATTGCACCAGTTTTCATTGTTGTTTCAGTGCCATCAGCTAACTTTACAGTTACTTCTTTGTTGAATTCTGCTTCTGTTAATCCAAGACCTTGTGTACCTTGTGGTGCCACAACTGCTTTCTTAAATTGCTCTTGCATTTTTGAAAGCGGAATTAAGTCTTGTGGACGCTTAGGACCAGAAAGGTTTGGTTCGATATCAGAAAGATTTACTTCAACAACACTTGTGTAAGTTGGATCTTCTGATTCACCAGCAACATAGAATAAACCATTTGCACGGCAATATGCTTCAACAAGGTTGATTTGCTCTTCTGAGCGACCTGTTAAACGTAAGTAGTTAAGTGCTTCTTTATCAACTGGGAAGAAGCCACATGTAGCACCATATTCAGGAGCCATATTTGAAATAGTCGCGCGGTCAGCTAATGGCATTTCTGCAAGACCAGGACCAAAATATTCAACAAACTTGCCTACTACTTTTTTCTCACGAAGTACTTGTGTTACTTTTAATGCGATGTCAGTAGCAGTTGTACCACTTGGAAGTGAACCAACTAATTTAACACCGATAACTTCTGGAACTGGGAAGTATGAAGGTTGTCCAAGCATTCCAGCTTCTGCTTCAATACCACCAACGCCCCATCCAAGAACACCGATGCCGTTAATCATTGTTGTATGTGAGTCAGTCCCTACTAATGTATCAGGGAATGCTACAACTTCACCGTTTTCTTCTTTAGTCATAACAACGCTTGCAAGGTATTCAAGGTTTACTTGGTGAACGATACCTGTTGCTGGTGGAACCGCACGATAGTTATCAAATGCTTTAGTAGCCCAGCTTAAGAATTGGTAACGCTCTTGGTTACGCTCAAATTCCAAATCCATGTTGAATTCTAATGAATCAGCTGTTCCAGCCTTATCAACTTGTACAGAGTGGTCGATAACAAGATCTACCGGAATTTCAGGATTAATTTTTGCTGGATCTCCACCCATATCTGCCATTGCTTTTCTTAATGATGCTAAGTCAACAACCGCAGGCACGCCTGTGAAGTCTTGTAAAATAACACGTGCTGGTTTAAATGGAACATCGATATCTTGTAATTCTTTTGTGCCCCATTTTGCTAGATTTTCAACATGTTCTTTCGTGATTACACGACCGTCAACTTGACGAAGAACAGATTCTAGTAACACTTTGATTGAGTATGGCAATTTAGAAATATTACCCACGCCTTCAAGCGCGCTTAAGTTGTAATAATTGTACGTTTTGCCATTTGCTTCAAACGATTTTCGTGCATTAAACACATCATTGTTTGCCATTATTAGTTGCCCCCCTATTAAGAATTTACATATTGTCGTAATTGTCAAAAAAAAAGTAACAATATGTCTCCCATTTAGTTACTCTCTCATTTTAATAGAATTCTTCGCATAAGTAAATATCCGATTCCCAATCTTCCGTCATAAGTTTACATAATGATAAAATTTTGCATATTTATGACACTTTTTCGCCATGTTAATTTATGGAGGTGAATAAAAAATGGCAAAAAGAAAAGCAAATCATGTCATCCCTGGAATGAATGCTGCCAAAGCTCAAGGGACAGGGGCGGGCTACAACGAGGAATTATCGAATGAGCCGCTTACAGAAACCCAAAAGCAACACAATAAAAAACGAAAGAAAAATCAGTAATGCAAGATAAATGGACCACCATTCAAAAAAACTATACTTAATCAACACGGCGAAAAACCGCTTCCAAGCTGAAGCGGTTTTTTGCTACTCATTAAAATCAACATTACTCATAATCGACTGTAAATCACTTTTGAATTTATGAAGCTGGTCTAATTGAGTTTCGGAAGCAACTTCTAAAGCATTTTCGATTTGCTGGTACGCTTCATTGACTTCGTTTTTTAAATCCTTTAAGTGATGCCCATAATCAGGATCATTTTTGACAAGGTCTTTATAAATATCAACGGCATGGTCAACCCCTTGCTCTGCAGCCTGGAACGCTTGCTGTTTATTTTTGTTATATGGCATGTTTCAAATCCAACTCCTTATTTTATCAAATATAACTTTCTATATATTGTGTCCAAAGGAGTTGAAATTCATTCAGCAAATGCTCGCTACCAAAAATGTGATTTATTTTTTCATACAAAGAAGCGCGCGACAATTTAGGTAGTTTTTTGAATAAAACCATCAAAGGCAATCCATCCTAATCATAAAAGGAGGGATTGCCATGGGGTCTGGACGTACAAACCAACCGAAAAACCAACAACAACCGACGAATCAACCTGAAGCTTTAAGCGGCTCTAAAAAGGTTAAAAACCATAATCATACACGTCAAAAAAACAATCAAAGTCATGATTTATAACAGCATTTTCCTAATATATGGACTGTAATGCTTCAATAATGTAAGGCCATTCGTCATCTGTTATCGTTCTAAAATCAAGATAAACTTTTTCCTCTTTTTGGCGTGCAACAATGCTTGGAGAGAATAATCGCAACTGTACTGCCAGCTCTTCAGAAGTTAATGTCGGGTGAGCGATGGCAGCTACAACTGTCGGAATTTTTTCATCCGGCATTGTTCCCCCGCCCACTTGGGAAAAATCTTTTTCAAGCGTACACCGAAATTCAGAGCATACTTTTAGGAGCAGCTGTTCAAATTTCAAAGCCCTCGCCTCTATTTCCACTTCCGTTTGTAAAAGATCACGAAGAGTTGGTATGTCCCGCAATGTGTTCTCACCCATTACATACGCTTTTAATGTTGCCTCAAGAGCAGCGAACGTCATTTTATCCACGCGAAGAACACGGGCAAGCTGATGTTTCTTTAACTTTTGAATTAGCTCCCGCTTCCCCGCGATAATACCCGCTTGCGGACCGCCAAGCAGCTTGTCACCGCTAAACGAGACAAGATCCACTCCAAGTTCAATAACATCCTTCACAACCGGCTCTTCACCAATGCCATGTTTTTTAAAATCATAAAGAACACCACTGCCTAAATCTTCATAAAAAATTATCTTGTCATGTTTTCTCTTAACTTCAACTAGAGTTTTACTTTCCACACTTTCAGTGAAGCCAAGTATTTTAAAATTACTTGTATGAACCTTCATAATCATTGCAGTTTCGTCCGTGATTGCCTTTTCATAATCATGTAAATGGGTTTTATTCGTTGTTCCAACTTCAACAAGCTTTGCCCCGCTCTCTTCCATAATCGCAGAAATTCTAAAGGAGCCGCCAATTTCAACGAGCTGCCCTCTTGATACGATAACTTCCTTATCTTTCGCAAGTGCCCGTAAAATCAAGTAAACAGCTGCCGCATTATTATTCACAACCATCGCTGCTTCCGCCCCTGTCACTTGTTGGATTAGGCCTTCGACGATATCATGGCGAGAGCCTCTTTTTCCTTCAGCGATTTTATATTCAAGGTTGGAATAATTAGCGGCAACTTGCACAACATGCTCAATTTGCTTTTCACCTAAACGTGCCCGCCCTAAATTTGTATGTAAAACGGTCCCAGTGGCATTAATAACTGTTTTTAAATAATATTGGGAAAATTGCTCGGCAGCCTGTTCTACTTTTTCAAAAATTTGCTCTGTCCAATATTCTTTATTAGTGTAATCCTGTTGAGTGGCCTCCCCCTGCCACTTGTTATGTAGAAATTGTTGTCTTATTTCATTTAATTGTTCTTGTAAAATATTTGTTAAACGGCTACTGCTTATGCCGTATTTTTGTAATAACTGTTCATAGGCACCAGACTTTTGTAATTCATGAACTGGCGGTAAATAACGTAAAAATTGCTTCATTTCATTCTGCGCCTCCACTCCTTAAATTCATGTGTCATTATATCACTTTTCACAAATTTACCATAATCGGCATGATACTCAAAGCCTAGTCACTTTTACACCAGACTGAATACTTTTATAGGGAGAAAATGTAAAGGAGAATGTATATGAACAAGAAAGAAGAAAATGAATTTTTGCCTGTCCTTAAAGATTTAAATAGTATTTTTAACCGTTTTTGGGATGAACCATTTGCTTCTTTTTTCCCGCAGCAGTTTCGAGTTGATTTATACGATATGGGGCAGAAAATAGTTGTTGAGGCAGAGCTTCCAGGGTTTAGCCAAAACCAAATAAAAATCGAAGCGGTCCATGAAGGCTTAAAAATCATGGCAGATGATAGCCAAGAGCTGGAAACTATCGATGACAACAAAAAATACTTTAAAAAGGAAAGAAGCATTCGAAGACTGGAACGTATCATTCCACTGCCCTATGAAATTAGTGCGGACACAAAAGCTTATTATAAAAATGGCATCCTTGAAGTCCATATTCCAAAAAGGGAACGTAGAAAACAGCGCAATATTAGCATTGAATAACCTATGAGGTGGGGGTAAAGCCCCTCCTCCATCGTCCTGCATAAAATAGGAATTTTAACAAATAATAAGCTTACAGAAGGGGGAAGAAAATGTATAAAAATCACGAACGTATGCTAATCAAATTAACCTTTATTGTCGCCATAACAATGGGCATATCATTAATAAGATTCATGATTTCAGGATAAGGAGGATACATAGATGGGAAATGAAGAATCAGTTTTTTTTAGCAGGTTGCTTACAGAATTGACACTTTCCTTTCACATTATATATGCAACGATAGGTGTCGGTATTCCCCTTATGATATTAATTGCACAATGGATAGGCATTAGAAAAAAGGATGAGCACTATATATTATTAGCGAGGCGATGGACACGGGGGTATGCGATTACGGTAGCTGTTGGAGTAGTAACTGGGACCGCCATCGGATTGCAACTCTCTCTTCTCTGGCCAGAATTTATGGCACTTGGCGGTCAAATTATTGCTCTGCCTTTATTTATGGAGACATTTGCCTTTTTTATAGAAGCTATATTTTTAGGCATCTATTTATATACTTGGGACAGGTTTGAAAATCAAAAAAAGCATTTATTATTGCTCATCCCTGTCGCAATCGGAGCTTCTATTTCAGCTGTATTTATAACGATTGTCAATGCATTTATGAATTCACCGCAAGGGTTTGACTTCCAAAATGGACAATTAATAAATGTGAATCCAATTTTGGCTATGTTTACACCATCAATGCCAACAAAAGTTGCCCATGTTCTAGGAACCGCCTATATGACAGCTGCTTTTGTACTTGCCTCCGTTGCTGCTTTTCGGATGTTAAGAGGGTCTGATCATGTTTATCACAAAAAAGCTCTTTTTTTAACGATGAAAATCGGCCTACTTTTTTCGATTACATCTGCGTTACTTGGAGATTTTTCCGGAAAATATTTAGGCCACTATCAGCCAGAGAAATTAGCGGCTTTTGAATGGCATTTTAAAACAGAAGGAGCTGCTCCACTCCTTATGTATGGAACAATAGAGAACGGAGAAGTTAAAAACGCTATTAAAATTCCGTTTGCTCTTAGTATTTTAACAAATGGTTCACCTAGTGCTAGTGTGATGGGGCTTGAAGAATTTCCAAAAGATGAAATTCCACCGCTATATATCCATTATTTATTTGATTTAATGGTAACGATTGGCATACTAATGATTATCATTTCATTCCTTTATGTAATTGGAGTAAAGAGAAAATGGAATATTATTTTAAAGAAGTGGTTTCAAAGGCTTATTGTGCTTGGTGGTCCCTTATCTATTTTAGCTATCGAGTTCGGATGGTGGCTAGATGAAGTCGGAAGACAGCCGTGGATTTTACGAGGTTATATGCGGACAAGAGACGCAGCTACAACTAGTGGACAAGTAGATCTTATGTTGTATTTGTTTGCTGCACTGTACCTCGTTCTCGCAATTGGCAGTATGACTGTGTTATCCCGTATGTTTCGTACCTATCCGATAGAACAAGAATTAGCTGATCGAAACTTAAAAAGAAAAGGGGATTCATATGTTCTTTGAA
Source organism: Bacillus sp. (in: firmicutes) (assembly GCA_012842745.1). NCBI lineage: Bacteria > Bacillati > Bacillota > Bacilli > Caryophanales > Bacillaceae > Bacillus > Bacillus sp. (in: firmicutes). The sequence goes on from DUSF01000037.1 coordinate 126,126, forward strand.
ATATTAGGAATTACCGTTTTATGGATTTTCCTCTTTGGCTATGTAATGGTCGCTTCTATAGATTTTGGGGCAGGTTTCTTTAATGCATTTGGTATGTTAACTCATAAGGAGCATATTTTATCTCGCATAATTGAGCGATACTTAAATCCCGTTTGGGAAGTAACAAATGTTTTTTTAGTGTTCTTCTTTGTGGGGATTATCGGTTTTTTCCCAAAAACAGCTTATTATTATGGAACTTCCTTACTTGTGCCAGTAAGCATTAGTCTCATTTTATTAGCTATTCGGGGTTCGTATTACGCTTTTGCAATGTATGGTAAATTAAAACTAAAAATATTCACTTATTTGTATGGTCTCACTGGTTTATTTATTCCGGCCTCACTATCCATTGTTCTTACCATTTCCGAAGGGAAATTTGTATACTTGGAAGAGGCAGGACCAGTCCTAGAATATGGAGCTTTATTTAGGAGTCCTTTGACTTGGAGTATTGTCGTCCTTAGCTTAGCAGCAGTATTATATATTTCGGCTGTATTTTTAACAAGGTATGCTCACAGAGCAAACGACAAAGCCGCTTTTGAAATACTACGAAAATACGCTCTATTTTGGGCATTTCCTTTACTTATTACATCAATTGGTATCATCGTGGAACTCCGAAACCACAACCAAGAACATTTTAATAATTTAATGAATCTATGGTGGTTGTTTGGCCTATCATTTCTATTATTTGTCGGAACAGTTTACTTGATATGGAAAAGGCAATCGAGTGCAATAGCCTTTTGGTTGCTTGTCGGTCAATTTTTCTTAGCCTTTTTTGGATATGGTATCTCACATTTTCCATATTTGCTATATCCTTATCTTTCTATTTACGACAGTTTTACCAATCACCAAATGGCTATCTCATTGGTCATTGTATTTGTTTTAGGATTAGGAGTTCTCGTTCCATCGCTATACCTTCTACTAAAGTTATTCTTGTTCAACAAGAACTATATTGAAGGAAACAATAATGACTATGCATAAGGAGACTATTGAAAATGGACGAATTTTTAATTTTTTATGCGCCTTTTTTAGTCGTTATCGCATCAATAGCATTAGCTTTTTGGACAGCGCAAGACGACCAAGCAGTTGCCGAAAGCCATAATAGGGGTCAGGCCCCTAAGTGATGAATTGGATATGAAAAGGTGCCAATCAACGCAATTTGGCACCTTTTTATCAGCTTATTTTCTTCTACATCTTTTCCATTTCCACAATAAATTCTTCTACATTCGGAAATTCGCCTGTTTCAAGCTTAGAATATCGTTTCTCTCCATTGACGGTTACTTCAAATACACCACCAGTACTAGGAATAAGTTCGAGAGAAGTAATCCTTCCTCTGAAATGGTTAAACAAACCCTCCGCGAAACTCGCGGCTTTTGGTGCGTAGTTTCACTGCATGCAAAATTCCACAGTAATTTTATAAGTCATCAAAATTCCTCCTTTAATAAGGTCTTTTTTACAAATTATTTTAGTACAATCTTCATCAAAAAGTAAAACTTTCTGCCAAACAATTTGCGCGAAAAGTCTTTTTATTATAGATTCTAAGCAAGGTTATACTATACTATAAGTTGGAGGTGCATATTGTGGAAGATAAAATTCGCTTAACGGCTATGTCAACAAAAGCTGGCTGAGGCTGCAAAATCGGCCCTGCCGAATTGTCGCAAGTTTTGCGGCTATTACCTGAACGAGAACAAGATCCAAATCTATTAGTTGGAATAGATACATCTGATGATGCTGGGGTTTACCGTGTATCCGAGGATTTAGCATTAATCCAAACAGTTGATTATTTTACACCGATTGTTGATGACCCTTATATGTTTGGACAGATTGCTGCGGCTAACGCCCTCAGTGATGTCTATGCAATGGGTGGTCAACCGAAAACAGTATTAAACATTGTTGGTTTTCCTGTCAAAAAGCTCGGAGCAGAGATGCTGGCTGAGATTTTAAAGGGTGCTGCTAATAAAGTGCAAGAAGCGGGAGCCATCATTGTTGGTGGACATTCGATTGATGACCAAGAGCCAAAGTTTGGAATGGCTGTCACTGGCTATGTTCATCCTAATAAATTTTACCGCAATGTTGGTGCTAGACCTGGGGATGCTTTAGTGTTAACTAAGCCGATTGGTGTGGGAATAATCACTACAGGCATTAAGCGTGGTGTCGTAACACCAGAACAAGAAGCAGAGGTCATCGAAACAATGGCTACACTTAATAAAAAAGCCGCAGAAGCACTAGAGGGCTTTGAAGTCCATGCCGCAACCGATGTTACTGGATTTGGACTATTAGGGCATGCTTGTGAAATGGCTAAAGGCAGCAATGTTAGCATGACGATTACGTATGAGTCCGTCCCTGTTTTAGAAGGCACCGAAATGTTAGCAGAACAAGGCGTAATCCCTGGTGGCTCAAAGGCAAATTATGAGTGGTTAAAGGATGATGTTGAATATGCAACATCTATTCCAGAAAGCAGTCACTATATTTTATGTGATGCGATAACATCTGGCGGACTGTTAATCAGCATGCCTAAAAAAGATGCGCAAAAATATGTTCAAAAACTTCACGAGCAAAATATTTCAGCTGCCCAAATTATCGGTGAAGTCAGCGATTTGAATAAGAAATCCTTATATGTAATATAAGAGGAAAGCTATAGTGCCCACTAAATGTAGTGGGCACTAACCTCATTATGGAGCTAGGGGCCCCTAATAAGATTCTTCAATAAAACTTAAAAACGCAGAGATGAGCGACAAATTTTTATTTTCCATTAAACAAGAAAAATAAAAATGCCTTGTCACTTGAAAATCATCCAACGTAATTATTTTAACACGTCCGAACTTTTCGGCTCGTTCCGCCGCATACGATGATACAACCGTCACGCCAAGACCAGCCTCAACCGCCGCAATGACCGCCTCCGTACTGCCCAACTCACCGACAACCTTCATTTCTTCAAAAGAATAACCAAGGGATTGAACCGTTTTCTCGAGCGATGACCTTGTGTCCGAATTTTCTTCCCGTAAAATCCATTCAACGTCAAATAAATCGCGAAACTCTTTTATATCCTCCTCAAAAAAATCATTTGGTGCAATAATGCTTAACTTATCGCTAACAATTGGTTTTGAAAAAAGAATCGGCGCTCCTAATGGCTCACCAGTAATCGCGACATCAACGGAACGATTCTTCAGCCAATCGACAACATCCTTGCTCCCAGAAATTTTCATACTAAAATCAACCTCAGGGCAGATTCCTTTAAAATTTTTAATAATTTTCGGAAGGAGATATTCAGAAGGGATTGTACTTGCTCCAATTACGAGTTTTCCAACTGGTTTTCCACCTAAAAATTGTGTCTCAAGCTCTTCCCACAGCTTTAAAATTTCTTTTATCCTCGTGTAAATAATTTCCCCTTGTGGTGTGAGCTGTACCCCTTCTCCTGTGCGCTTTACTAATTTTATTTTAAAATGCTCCTCAAGCGCCTGGATTCGCAATGAAATCGCTGGCTGGGAAACCGATAACTGCTTCGCTGCATCTTGAAAGCTTTTTAGTTGGACAACTTTTTCAAACGCTTTAAGATTGTTTAAATTCATAATTGATCACGACCTATTATTTACATTTTTAAACATTCCTCATAAAGCTTTATAAATGCCTTTATTTCATCTTCAAAACAGTGCTGCGATTGAATGTGGTTCTTTGCATGGTGAATGATGCTTTTTCTTTGTTCTTCATCATGCATAACCGCTTCGATTTTTTGTGAAAATTCTACTCTCGTTTTAAAAAGAAAACCATTTATTCCATCTTGGATGATGCTTGCATTTCCTGGATTGTTACGAGCCAAAACGAGACAGTCCATATCCATCGCTTCTAATAATGCTGATGATTGCCCTTCGGATATAGACGTATTTAAAACAAAATCAGCCCATTTGTATAGTGATTTCATTTCTTCGATTGGAACATTTTCTAAAAAATGAAGCCAATTATATTTTCTCATATAGTGCTGCAGTGTTTCATAAATTTCTCCATCTAAAACCATTCCCGCAATCACGAATTGTAAATGAGGATATTTCTTTTGCAAAGAAATAAGCTCTTCCATTAAATAAAAAATATCCTTTACTGCTCTTAACCCAGCTGGTAATAAAATAGCTGGGTCTCCTTTAATTAAAGGAAGCTGATTGTCCTGCTTTTCCTCATTTGATGGTGGAAACCAGACACTCTGTGGGATAACATGCAGCTTTAGATTCATATCGCTGTAGGCATTCCTTAGCTTTAGTTTAGCATCATTAGTAAAGACAGTAATGGCACTAGTCCTCTCTAAAAGACTTCGCATGTCCCCTCGATTCACATCGTTATCCAAATCATGGTTAACATCGGTACCCCCATTTGTCATGACAAATGGCTTATTTAACTCGAAATTTGTCTCTTTTAACCATTTAGAAAAGCGATAAAAATGAATAATATGGATTAAATCACAATGATCTGCAATCGTTTGTATTTCGTCATTCCATCTTTCCTCTTCATAAGCAAACACCGTGACATCAAAACCGTTTTGCTTTAGGCCTGCAGAAATTCGCTTAGCTGTTGTTGAATTCCCACGGTTTTCTTTAAAATACGGCGTTAGCAGTAAAATCTTTGTTGCTGACAATCTTTATGACACCCACTTTCTTTTATCCTCCACTCTTTTTGTCAGCTTTAAAGAATCAAACAGCTCTAATAATGGAATTAAATATTTTCTTGTCAAGTTAAGAACATCCTTCGCATCTTTTACTGTAAATTCAGCTCCTGTTTTTTCCTTCAATAAGTTAGCCGTTTTCTTTATTGCTTCGGTAGAAATAAGGTGATTTTCATCTAGTGAAACACAGTTTTTCGCTTGCAATAAATAGTGCTTAAAATCGTCCTTGTACTGTTCAGGAACTCCAGCTCGCTCCATATATTGTTCAAATGGCTGCACTTCAATTTCATCCTTCTCAATTGCAGCGACAACTCCCTCCATTCGCTTCTTCCATTTTTCAGGATAATGTGGTGAAAATGTCGCTAGTTGTATATATTGCTCTTGTTTCTTTAAAAAACTTTCCTCTATTAATTTTTCAATTACAAATTCAACTAGACGCTTCGGATATAAATCCAAAAATAAATGCCCGATTTCGGCTTTATTAAAACCTAAACGAAGCGAAAATTCTTGATGGTAGTCCGCTAATTTTTCTGCGAGCCTATTTTTAATAAATTGATAATCGGCATATAACCCATATTCACGAGTGGCAAGTTCAAAAATTGTCATGCCTTTTTCGGCTTCGATGATTGTAGTCAATTCCTCTTGATCAAGCGATGAAAATTGCAACAATTCATCAAAAGTCAAGAGCGCCTTTTCTTTTAATAGTGAAAGAATCCGTTCATTTGGTGTACCTTCCTTTTTTTGTAAAAGTATCGTTAAGGTTTCCTCACCAAAGCGATATTTCTTCCCTTTTGGATCAATAATCCAGCCACCGCCAACCGTTTCTATCGGTGTCGGTCTGCGCAAAATAATGCGATCGCCGCGTTTACAGACAATAGACTCGTCTAAACGGATCTGACAAACGACCTCCTCTTCTTCATCAATAAGCTCATTGCGGTCAAAAAAAACGATTTTACCCATCACTTCCGTTGTCCCAGTGTGAAGCTTGATAGGTGCCCGCTGCTTAATTGGTGCTTGGAGGTCGCTGACAAATTTCGCTGTAATATCTATTGTATCTGTTACTAAAAAATGCTCTGAGGATACTACAACATCTCCACGAGCCACTTCTTGTTTGGAAATACCACCCAAATTTAAAGCTGCCCTTTGCCCAGCTTTTGCCTCATCCACTTGTTCGTGATGGACTTGAATTTGCCTCACCTTTACAGGAATTCCTTGTGGCAATACTTTCAATGTACTTCCTTTTTCAACAACTCCCTCATAAACTGTACCTCTAACAATCGTGCCTTGTCCTTGGACAGTAAAAACTTGGTCAATCGGCAAGCGGAACGGACCTCTCGCATCTTTCATTTCTATTTTCTCCAGTTCTTTCTTTATTTGCTCTTTCAATTGTTCTAAGCCTTTTTTCGAAAGACTGTCTACGAACACAAATGGAGCAAATTCAAACACCGTCCCCTGTAAATTTTCTCTAATATCCTCTTGAACAAGCTCTAGCAATTCCTCATCAACCCGGTCAATTTTACTAATGGCAACGATTCCATTTGTGATTCCTAAAAAAGACAATATTTCCAAATGTTCTTTCGTTTGCGGCATCACACCCTCATCTGCGGCAATCACAAGAATCACTAAATCAATTCCAGCAACACCCGCAATCATTTGCCGAATAAAGCGCTCATGTCCAGGTACATCTATAATCGAAACTTGAAGTTCGTGATCAAGCTTTAATGGTGCATATCCTAATTCTATCGAAATATTTCTTTCTTTTTCTTCTTTTAGCCTGTCTGTATCAACATTTGTCAAAGCTTTTGTTAACGATGTCTTGCCATGGTCAATATGCCCGGCCATCCCAATCGTATAATGACGTTGTGCCAAAGTCTTCACCCACTTTTCTATCATTACATTTTACTTTAATCTGTCTTGGAAAACTATTCAAGTGTAACGAACTTTAGGAGGGTAAAACAAAAAAAGTTCACCATTTTTGGTGAACGTAATATAGAGGAATACATTATGGCGAACAACAATAGCTAGGGAATTTGTTGCTCACAGATTGTATCGGTTATAGTACAAAAGTTTTTACTGGCAATATGCGGCAACTCGCTTTTTATGGTTTAATTAAATAGAAAGAGATTATCCATTCAATTTAGCTAGGAAGAGGGATAAATAAACATGTGGTATACAAAAGATATGGCGAAAGTTGCAACTGAACTAGCAACTAACACAGATACAGGTTTATCAAGCACAGAGGCAAAAAAACGATTAGAAAAGTTTGGAACAAATGAATTTAGTGAGCATAAAAAAGAATCAATTTTCAAGTTATTTTTCGAACAAATCAATAGCCTGTTAATTTATATTTTAATTGGTGCCGCCGTCATTTCTATCGTTGTTGGCGAATATAGTGACGCTGCCATAATCATTTTTGTTATTTTGCTTAATTCCGTTATTGGTGTCATCCAAGAATCGAAAGCGGAAAAAGCTTTGGAAGAACTGAAAAAAATGACTACCCCAAAAGCAATTGTAAAACGTGATGGCATGGTAAAAGAAATTCCATCCGAACAAATTGTTCCTGGTGATATTGTCATTATTGATGCCGGGCGCTTTATACCAGCGGACTTACGCTTAATGGAGACGGCTAATTTTAAAGTCGAAGAGTCTTCGTTAACCGGAGAATCCGTTCCAGTTGATAAAAATGCAAATTGGCTTACAACGGATGAAGCCCCTATTGCCGACCAGCACAATATGGCCTTTATGTCTACATTGGCAACCTATGGACGGGCCGTTGGTATTGTCGTTAGCACAGGGATGCAGACTGAAATCGGCAAAATCGCAAATTTACTTGGAAAACAAGAAAAAGAGCAAACACCATTACAAAAAAAATTAGCTGAGCTTGGCAAAATTCTTGGCATTGGTGCAGTCATCGTCTCCATTGTCATCTTTCTCATCGGTTTTTTTCAAGGAAGAGATATTCTAGATATGTTTTTAATTTCTGTAAGCCTTGCAGTTGCAGCAATTCCTGAAGGCCTTCCAGCAATCGTTACGATTGTGCTTGCCCTTGGTGTCCAGCGTATGATTAAACGCCGCGCTGTTGTCCGCAAGCTACCTGCTGTGGAAACGTTAGGTGCTGTTAGTGTTATTTGTTCTGATAAAACAGGTACACTCACACAAAATAAAATGACTGTAACGAAGGTCTTTGCGAACGGTACATACGTTGCGATGGACTCGTCCCTTTTAAGAGGTCCGAAATATTCCCGCTTTTTTGAAGCGATGGCCCTTTGTAATGATGCTGTTTGTACCGAAAAAGAACAATCGGGGGACCCAACTGAAATCGCCCTTGTAGCGGCTGCCGAGGCTGTTGGCTTTGATAAACAAATTCTTGATAAAAACTATGAACGGGTTTTTGAAATTGCTTTTGATTCAAATCGGAAAATGATGACGACTGTTCATCAACATAACGGCCGAACCTTCGTTATGGTAAAAGGAGCATTAGAAAGCATCTTACCGAAAACATCATATTGGATAACTGGCGGTAAAAAGAGCGCTTTAGATGCTTCAGAAGCGAAAAAAATAAAAAACCAAGCTAATGAAATGTCTCTTGAAGCGTTACGTGTGCTTGCAATTGCCTATAAAGAAATCTCTTCCTTCAGTGCCTTCACGGCAGAACAATTAGAAAAAGACCTTATTTTTCTCGGTCTTACCGGGATGATTGACCCGCCAAGGGAGGAAGTAAAAGCATCGATTGCCCAATGTAAAAATGCCGGAATCCAAACAATCATGATTACTGGTGATAATCAGAAAACCGCGTTTGCAATTGCAAAAGAGCTTGGAATTGCAAACGCGGAAGTCGAAGCGATGGCAGGTGCGGACTTGGACAAGCTAAGTGAGTCTGAATTATGTGAAAAAGTCAACAAAATCCGCGTGTTTGCCCGCGTGTCACCTGAGCATAAAGTAAAAATTGTCAAGGCATTAAAAACGAATGGACGGATTGTGGCGATGACTGGCGACGGCGTCAATGACGCCCCATCTTTAAAACAGGCCGATGTTGGTGTGGCAATGGGAAAAGGTGGTACTGATGTTGCAAAGGGAGCCGCAGATATTGTGCTAACAGATGATAACTTTGCAACCATTGTTGCTGCCGTTGAAGAAGGAAGAAATATTTATCAAAACATAAAAAAATCAATCTTGTTTTTATTATCATGTAATCTCGGGGAAATTATCACACTATTTATAGCCATCATCCTTGGTTGGCCTGCCCCGCTAACTGCTGTTCATATTTTATGGATTAATTTAATTACAGATACATTGCCGGCAATTTCACTTGGACTGGACCCTGATGACCGTGATGTTATGAAGCAACAACCACGTTCCATTAAAGAAAGCATCTTTGCTCATGGCGGCGGAACATTTACATTGCTTTACGGCATGTTAATTGGTTTCTTAACATTATTTGCTTTTGTTACTAGCTTACATTATTACACCGGAGGAGCATCGATTTTAGCAATTGACTTTGCAAATATTAATGATGATGCGCTTATCCACGCTCAAACAATGGCATTTGTTACACTTAGTGTTTCTCAATTATTTCATTCTTTGAATTTGCGCAGTACAAAAAAATCACTTTTCCAAGTTGGTCTTTTTACGAATAAGTTTTTACTGGCATCAATACTTTTAGGGGTTCTAATTCAAGTCATTTTAGTTTCTACTCCTGTTTTTAATAACATTTTTGGGATTCATATGTTAACTGTAAAAGACTGGTTGTTCGTTCTAACTGTTTCACTTGTACCAGTTATTTTTAGTGAACTTTCAAAAGCATGGAAACGGATTTTTTAATAAAAACGGGAATCATTCAAGCCGTTTGATTCCCGTTCTACCCATACCAAAACCGAACAGTGAGAATCAGCATGCTATAGCCTAAATTATAAAGCCTATAGCTGCTGCAATAACACCGACTACTATGGAGGATGTCACATAAAGAAGCGCCAAATTAGTTTTTTTCGCTTCTATTAACATGATTGTTTCATATCCAAAAGTTGAGAAGGTTGTATAGGCTCCGCAAAATCCTACCCCGAGAAAAAGCCACAGCCATTCATCCATTTGCCCTTGCATATGAAGATTAACGATAACCCCCAGTAAAAAGGAACCTGAAATATTTATAACCAAAGTAGCTAATGGAAAGCCAAACAAGCCATTAGAACGTCCATTTATAAATTTTCCTAACAAAAAACGAGCTACAGCACCTAAAGCACCACCAAGACCAACAATCCAAATCATACAATGTCGCCTTCTTTTTTCTGGGGAATGGCTATTTTACTGCCAATAAAAGCTAATAATAAACCAAATATTATACTAGCAATCACATAAAATGCTCCAAGTAAAACATGGTCATTTTCGAATAGCTGGATTGTTTCAACAGAAAATGTTGAAAAAGTCGTAAAAGAGCCAATAAACCCAGTTCCGATAAATAAAGTTAATCTAGGCCAAATCTTTTTTCTTTGTTTCATAAATGTTAGAAACCATCCTAGTAAGAAACACCCCACTAAATTTACAAATAAAGTTGCAAAAGGGAAAACATCAGCAGAATGAAACCATTCCCCAACACTAAACCTTGCGATGGCTCCAAAAAATCCGCCAATCATTACTAAAATTACTTGCATCTTGAAACACCCTTTAATCGCTATGAATTTATACTTGGCTTGGCTCAATAACACCGCTTTCCATTATCGCTTGTCTCATTCGGTCTGGAATCGTAATAGCCTGTAGCTTTTCACCATCAAAGCTCGCTAATGCCCTAACTTGATAACCTTCCGCTATTTTATTGCCTTCTTTCATAAATATGTGGCCAAATTTAATAACTTTGTTGTGCAGCCCGATAATATTTGTATGAAGAACAACATGGTCTGCAAAATAGAGCGGCTTTTGAAAATTGCATTTAGACTCGATAACTGGAATTCCGATTTTTTCATCGCGGACAAGATTTAAAAGTGGGAAACCAATACTCTCAAAATAATAATGGACCGCTTGATCCATCCACTTATAAAAATTAGGATTGTAGACAATCCCAGCAGCGTCAGTGTCACCCCATTCAACACGAAATTCATATGTATGTGCTTGCATTTTTATCCCCCTATTAAAAAACAATTTTTACAACAACCATAAAAAATGGCTATTACTTATTCTTATTTTAACAACTTTACATTTATTTGTAACTTTATCATTTCGTTATTTTAAAATCGCCTGCAACGAGATCCAATAGTATTTCTTCCAACTATTGCTCATGAAAACGACCACTGTCATCATGTATAATTTCTTATATGGAGGTGTAGTTGAATTTGGAATTATTACTAATGACGATGATTATCTTGATTCCGATTTATTTTTATAAAAAAGCCCATCAAAATACGAAGGATGTCACCATAAATAAAGTAAAAATAAATGATAACAGCTTAACCTGTATTGACTATCGTCCTACATTAAAAATATTACAGCTTTCTGATTTGCATCTTGAGAATATTTCGATTTCCTCAACAGAACTATTTGAAAAACTTAAAGATGAAACAATTGATTTAATTACCCTTACTGGCGATTTTCTAGATAGAAAGTGGACCATTCCTAAACTAATTCCTTACCTTGAGGTATTAAACGAGCTGAATGCAAAATATGGAATTTATGCCGTTTTAGGTAACCATGATTATGTATTAAGAAACAAGGATCTAGAAAAATTAGTCCATACATTGGAACAATATAACTGCAAAGTTCTGCAAAATGACAATGAAATCATTTATGTTCACGGGCACCCTGTAAACATCATTGGCATCGATGACTTTAGTACAAAACGTAGCAATCTTGACGCATCCTATAAAAAAATAATACAAGGAACAAATCTTGTAATAACACATGACCCAAATATTGTTTTGCATATGAAAAATTACCATTTTGATTATTTGCTTGCAGGTCATTTTCACGGAGGACAAATTTGTTATCCAAAAGCCTATCACCTTGTAAAAATGGGAAAGCTAGCGCGAATGGATATTATTAAAGGGCTCCATGTCCACGATGGAAAGCCATTTTATATAAGTGAAGGGCTTGGTCAAACTGGGGTTAATATCAGGGTAGGAAGCCGTCCGGAAATAACTTTGCATGAACTTCATTTAACCGTTGCTGAGAACGAAAAAATCCAAGCGATTTAATTCACTAGCGGACATTGAATCCGTTATTTACAAATAAACACTCGAAAATCATTGTGATAAGGACACTGAATCCGTTATTTAGGGAATAAGTGTCCGTATAAAGTTACCTTCTATCAAATTCTGTACAATTTCGTTAACTTATCCGTTGACATAAACAAATATTTTGGGAAATGATGCTTACAAATTTGGCGAATAGACCGATTTCTACTTGAAAGAATTTCGATTGGCAAAAAAGCAAACCATTTAAACCATTTATAGACGGGATGGGCAATATCGAATATTTCGAAACCGAGTCGTTCACAGCCTTTATTTAAATGAGTAATGCCGACAATTCCTTTAATTTTATTTGAACTATTGTTCGTTTGAATAAACTGTTCGATGCCCGGCAGGGACTCGTGAACATGGCGGTAAATAATTTTTGCCTTTTTTAGTTCGCTTTTTATATCATATAATTCCTTCAAGAGCTTTACATTATGAAGGTGGATTTTCACTAAAAGATCATTTTTTGTTATTTTTGTTCCATCAGCAAGAACGACGTCTCTGCCTTTATATTTGGTGAGCCTTACTCTAAATATATTGCTTTCCGTTCCTGTCCGTGGAGGAAAGGTAAGACGGGTACAGCTAAAATAAAAAGGATCGAAAAAATTCCAAATCGAAAGAACATAGCCTCGCATTGTGCCAGCCTCTCCTTCGTTGTAGCTTTTCCTCTTATTTTGAGCATCCACGGCAATATTATTTTTGTAAAAATAAGGAAGCAAGAGAGCCGTCCGAGACCACTGAAAAAGTAGCTTTCATAATCCATATACATTTCAAATATATGGTAATCGGACAATAAATGGCCTAGAGCGGACAATAAGTTTGAAATGGCTCAATTTTTTCAGTGGTCTCGAACCGTCCCCAGCTTCCGGCTACGTCAATTCAATTTGCCGTGTTTCAATACCAAATAGGCCGACTGTCAAAACTCCAACAATAATGCTAGTACAAAAAATTGTAAAAATAAACCCAATGGAGTAGCCAGCTGTCACAAGCGACCCTACTAAAAGCGGGCCAAGTATTCCACCTATTCTTCCAACAGATGCAGCCATCCCAGTTCCCGTTCCACGGATAACAGCTGGATATTGTTCAGGTGAATAGGCATAAAGCGCACCCCATGCTCCAAGGTTAAAAAATGATAATAAAATTCCCGCAACCATAAGCAGTGTGGTTGTTTCAGCTATGCCAAACACAAAAGCGGAAGCAGCTGTTCCTAATAAATAAGTAATAAGAACGAATTTTCGGCCAATTCGTTCGATAAACCATGCCGCGGTAAAATAACCTGGTAGCTGCGCCACTGTCATAATTAATACATATTCAAAACTTTGAATCATGTTGAATCCCTTCATCACCATCACACTTGGCAACCATAGAAACATCCCGTAATAGGAAAAAACAACTGTAAACCATAATATCCACAACACAAATGTAGAGCGTGTATATTGTGGTGACCAAACATCCTTAATATTTTGCAAAACCGAACGCTTATCTGCCTTTTTTGGTGAAAACGCTGGGGAATCTGGCAAGTTAATTCGTAAATAAATAGCATAAAATGCCGGCAGGGCACTTAGTAATAAGGCAGTTTTCCAACCAAAAGACGGAATTATAAAATATGAAATTAAAGCTGCAAGCAACCAGCCTACTGCCCAAAAACTTTCTAAAAGCACAACAATTCGACCTCGATCATGGGCAGGAACCATTTCCGATACTAATGTTGAAGCTACTGGCAGCTCGCCACCTAATCCCATCCCTACTAAAAAACGCAACACAAGAAAAGCTGTCAATGTCGTAGCCAATGCCGATAATCCGCTCGCAAGCGAAAATAAAACTAACGTGATGATAAATATATTTTTCCGACCGATTCGATCAGCCCAAAGTCCAAATACAAAGGCGCCAACTGCCATCCCAATTGAATTAATACTACCAATCCAGCCCATTTGCTCTGGTGTCAAATTCCAAGCCGCTTTCAATGCGGCAATAATAAAGGACAACATCCCAACATCCATTGCGTCAAACATCCAGCCTAATCCGGCAATTCCAAGCACCTTTCTTCGGGAATTTATCTTCTTCATTATGCCTTACCCCCTGTCATGACACTTGTCTTTAACTCATTACTATAGAAGGATATCGTTCAAAAAACAAGTTTTGTATTACAGTATCTTAATTAAAAATTGTACGAAATTCGTAACGTTTATGTCACCATTCCGAAACAGGTACCGCATCCACTTCGTACCTTTATAACTTAAAATAAAGGTAGCAGTACGATAACGCTTACATTTAACTTGAGAGAATTTACTATTGTAATAAAGAAAGGAATGTTGAAATATGGACTATCGGCAAATTATCACTAAAATCGAGAATGACAAAATCAATTTAATTAAAATGTTAGACAATAAAAACTTATCAAAAGAAGAATATGAATCCATTAAACGCGCGATTGACAACTATGACTATATTATTGAAGTAGCAGAAATGAATCACTATGAACGCGGAGCCGTACATTAATTTCATTAACCTAAAGAAGCTGCCCAAAAATTGTTGGCAGCTTCTTTTCATTTGTAGCGTCTACTATCTTAAATACGGCTATTGAGGAATATTCCCCCCTGCTACTCTGTCTCCAGAATCACCTGAAGGATCCGTTTTTAAATCATCCTCTTTTGCATGGATGATAAGAGATTTTCCTAATATGCTGTTACGCACACCTTTCTCTAAAGACACATCTTCAAGAATAACAGCTTCGTCTACTTTTCCATCTTTATCTGCAACTAGGTTTGGCATATCGCCTAAATGAGCACCTTTCGGATTATCATGGCCGTGTTTTTTATTTGTTGGATTAAAATGAGCGCCTGCTGTAGTAAAATCACCATTTGTAATTGGATTTTCATGAACATGAAAGCCATGCTTTCCAGGCGTCAGCCCTGATGCCTCAACTTTTACAATCACATGCTTGCCCATCTGCACTAAACCAGCAACCCCAATAACATCCCCGTTTCTGTTGTACAAGTCAAGATGGGTAGTTGTAATATGATAAGGAAAACTATCAACTTTACTAGTTTCCTCTACCACCACATTGGATGTATTAGCTAATGTAAATCCTGCCATAACAAGCAGCCCTGTTACAATCATTAATATCGTAAAAGTACGCTTTTTCAAATCAAATCATCCTCTTCCAATTATTGTTATTAAAATTATTCCACCAAAAAGCATATATATACATGACCTCCATGAATCTCTTCTTTCGTAAGAATTTCCCCAAGCTTTACAAGCGAATTTCTTACATTCATTTGTTGGTTTATAATAACAATAAGTTAGTACTTTATTACAAAAAAAGGAGGATTTTCAATATGAAGCTAAAAGAAAAAACAGCAATCATAACAGGGGCTGGATCAGGTATGGGTAAAGCAATTGCAAAGTTATTTGCAACTGAAGGGGCTAAAGTAGTTGTAGCGGATATAAATAAAGAAGCTATTGATTCTGTCGTTCATGAAATTAAAGCTGATGGCGGGCAGGCTGTTGGTGTTGTTGCAAACGTTGCCAAGCAAGAAGATGTTGATAACATGATAAACACAGCTGTTCAAACCTTTGCATCATTGGATGTTCTTGTAAATAATGCTGGAATTATGGATAATTTCACACCTGTTGGAGACGTAACAGATGAATTGTGGGATCGTGTAATCGCTGTTAATTTAACTGGTCCTTTAAAAGTAGCACGTGCTACTATTAATATTATGGAAAAACAAGAAAGTGGTGGTGTTATTATTAATAATGCCTCGGTTGGTGGGTTGTTCGGTGCTCGTGGTGGCGCGGCATATGTTGCTTCTAAACATGGTTTAATAGGTCTGACGAAAAATATTGCTGCCACGTACGGAACGTATGGAAAAATCCGTGCCAATGCCATCGCTCCAGGCGGAGTTCAGACAAATATCCAATCTACCATTACAGCACCACATGAACTAGGATTAAAAGCAATATCTGACATGGGTTCAAGTAAAATAGGCGATCCGATACAAATTGCGCAGGTTGCTTTGTTCCTAGCTTCTGAAGAATCAAGCTTTATAAATGGAGATGTAATCAAAGTAGATGGTGGCTGGACTGCTAGATAAACATTCGGGACTAAAAAGATGCCTAGTGCCAATTAATTTCATTGGCATTAGGCACCTCATTCTGTTACATTTTTAATCAAATTTGGCGGGACCGTGTGAGAATCGAACTCACCTGACCTGGCACGCAGGTCACGGATGGTTTTGAAGACCACGGAGGACACCAGTGCCCCATCCGGCCCCAATTAAATATTATTACAAATCACATTATACTTCCATTGCTAGATTAAATCAATGAAAATGAAAAAACGCCGCATTGAACGACGTTTTTTGCGCTAACCCTCACTTACTCTACCTCTTGTTGGATGGGTTGCTTTTTCCATTTCTTCCTTTGCCATTACATTATCGTCGGCGCTCATTGCTTCACTGAATGGCTTCCCTTTTTGACTGCCACCATTTGGATTATTTCTTCGTTTCTTATTAGTCATCCTATCACACCCCTTTCATCACTTTTAGATTTCCTTTAATTAGTATGGAATATTCACCTATTGCCGTACAAAAAAGATTTCATTGGTTTTAATCCGCATTTGCTGATAAAATAAGGTTTGTGTAAGCAAGGTAACAATAGTAGAGGTGGAATTATGTTTAATAATTGGGTACAATGGGGAATTCTTTTTTGGACGGTTTTTTTGGTCGTGATGCTTTTTATAGGCGGCTTTTTTATGTTCCGCAAGTTTTTAAAACGCCTTCCAAAGGAAGATGGAAAATCCATCATGGATTGGGAAGAATATTATATTAATGAAACGCGTCATTTATGGCCTGATGACGAAAAGAAATTTTTAGAGGAGCTTGTAGAGCCCGTCCCAGAGCTTTTCCGAGATGTGGCAAGACAAAAAATTGCTGCGAAAATAGGGGAGCTAGCTTTAGAGGAAAAGGCAGATAAAATAACGGAAAGCTTCATTATTAAAGGCTATATTAAAGCAACGCCGAAGCGCGATCATAAATTTTTACGAAAAACACTTACCAAAAAAGAAATCGATATGACACCGTATGAGCATTTATTTTTAGAAAAACACGACATCCACCCAAAATAGTGGGTGTCGATGTTTTTCTTATACTGATATCCAACAAATCGTTATCATAATCAGTATGAAAAAATTGAGGCTGGCCCCGATATTTGGAGTCAGCCTCAACCTATTCTTCAACAATCTTCAAATTTACTAACGTCTTTTCAAGTCTTTTATATGAATATAACATTGCTAATCTCCACGGCAAAATCATTCCAAAAGCCAAAATAAAAAACATGCCGCTTGTTTCGCCAAAGGAAATATAGTGTCCAAGGAATGACTTCATAATGATTCTTACAAATAATAAGCCAAACAGAATAAAAATAAAAGCCTTCGAGCGCTGCAAATAAATGTGGTTGTCACGAATTTCGAATTTTGATGTTTTGATTAACAAGATTGAAAACAACATGCCGACGGAAAATGCTTCGATAAATTCGGCAAATGTAACACGAAACATCGGTACGGTGAACATTAAGAAGCCGGTGCTCATAAAAATCGGCGGCAAAATAATTTTTTTGGCATTCGTTGGTTTTTTAGCGGCTTTCATCCGTACAAATATAACCAATATAGCCATCACAAAAGCCCCAACGGTAGATACAGCTATTAGCATACTTAGCTCACTCATTTCATCTCCAAATGTGAATAGAAAAACCACTTATGACCGTTTGAGAGGATCTTAAAGTGGTTCTAATTAGTGGTTCTATTTTTCCAATACTCTTGCTACTGCCTCAAGAACACGGCTTTCATCAAACGGTTTGACAATAAAATCCTTGGCGCCAGACTCAATCGCCTCTACGACAAGCTTTTGTTGCCCCATCGCCGAGCACATAATAATCTTTGCATTTGGATCAAACGCTTTTATTTGCTTTACAGCCTCAATACCTGTCATTTCCGGCATTGTTATATCCATTGTGACAATATCTGGCTGAAATTCTTTATACTTTTCAATTCCATTTCGGCCATTTTCTGCTTCCCCAACAACATCATGATTGCCTTTTTGCAAAATATTTGTAAGAGTCATTCTCATAAATTTCGCATCATCAACAATTAATATTCTTGCCATTTTTTCATCTCCTTACAACTTTTGCGCCGAATGTTCATTCCACTTAGCTCTATTATTATATTTTAGCATTATTATTATATGATAATTTCCGTTCATTTTCCACTTTTTAAACTTTTAAAATCCTTGGAAACCACCAAAAATTCCTATTAAATAGGTTGTAATTTTTGTCATCCAATCAAAAAACAGGAAAATCCCCATCACAATCATCAAATATCCACCAATTTGAATTATTTTCATACTGTGTTTTCTAATCCACTGCATTCTTCCAATAAAGAAAGATAATATAAAGAACGGAATCGCAAAACCAAGCGTATAGGCAATCATATACATCATTCCAGACCCCGGATTTGACATGCTTAATGCAATCACAGCCGCTAAAATAGGTCCCGTACATGGTGTCCAGCCTGCCGCAAACCCCATCCCAATTAAAATGGAGCCAATAAAGCCTGTCGGTCTGTTTTTGAAAGTAATTTTATGATCCTTCATTAAAAACTCTGGTTTCAAAACGCCAACAATGACAAAACCGAAAAAGACTATTAAAATGGCACCAATTTGTCTTATTAAATCATTATATTGCATGAAAAACTTTCCAATGAAAGAGGTAGACATGCCTAACATAATAAAAATACTAGAAAAACCAATTAAAAAGAAGATCGTATGGAGCATGGCACGCCTTTGCATCATTGCATTATCTTCTCTTAATTCTGTCACAGAAATCCCTGTTATATAAGATAAAAACGCGGGATATAGTGGTAAACAACAAGGCGAAATAAACGATAAAAAGCCTGCACCAAACGCTAGAAATATATTTACATCAGCCATCAACGTAACAACTCCTAGAAGTATATTTCCAATACTTATACTAGTCTATCAAAACTTTTATTAAATTCATAATATTTAAATCTAACATTTTTGTGTCTATACTTTAATACCATAATATTATTTGCGGGAAGCTGCCAATATTATGTTGTTAGCAGCTCAGTATTTTCAACAATTGTATCTATTTCCGCTTTTATTATTTCGACACCATCCCTTGAACCCGTAATAGTAACAAATCGGACAGGTGTATCATATTGGTTTGCGGCAAAATTATATTTTGGATCATAATATCCTTCTAGCAGTAATTTTACAAAAAGTTCATATTGACGATTTGTAAAGCTTTCAATAATTTGATTATACAACGCTGGAGTCATCCGTTTTTTTATAACCTCAATGGCATCCATAAATTCATTATGATACTCAGCGAATTGATACGTTTCACAAATAGATTTTATTCTACTTTCAAGCGGTGAATTAATATGAATTCTAATACCATGATCTTTTCCTTGTAAAATAAAATCAGGGACAATAATTCTGCCAATTCGCTTACTTTCAGCTTCAATAATATAGTATGGAGAATCTTTCAACTCCGATAACCGCAGCCATAAATCTCTTTCGAACTCCTTCTGGGATTTTGGATTTAAGCCAATGCCGCCAAAGGTGGAGCCACGATGACCAGCAAGTCCTTCTAAATCGATAACCGGGTAGTTTTGTTTTTGGAGTGCTTGTAAAATATCCGTTTTATGGGTACCTGTGTTACCTTCAAGAACAATATACGGTTTTTCAATGGTAGAAAAAAATTCAAGATCACGTTGGATCAGTTTGCGATAGCTACGAATACCGCCTTCAAGCTGAAATAATGGTAGCTTGATCGTTCTAAAAAATGAAACCACCGTTCCACTTCTCATTCCGCCTCGCCAACAGTATACAATGATTTTCTTTTTGTGGTTAGTTTGCGCTGCAACTTGCTTACATGCTTCGTAGAGTTCAGGCAATTTTTCCGAAAAAATTTGTACACCTAATGCAATCGCTTTTTCCTGTCCAACTTGTTTATATATTGTCCCAATTTTTGCTCTTTCTTCATTGGAAAACAACGGTATATTAATCGCTTCAGGAATATGGAATTCTGCAAATTCCCCTGGGGAACGGACATCTATATAGAATACATCGTTATTTAGTGCTTCTGTAATTGTAATCTTTCGTATTTGTTCAACCATTAAGTGTGTCATCCTTTATTACCTTTTTTCATTATACTTTATCATTATAGTATTGAATGTAGGCTATTTCAAATCGAAAAGGAGCTGCCACGATTTGTGTTTTGATCCACATCTTTACGGGCAGCTCACTGAAGGATGATTGTTTATTCTTTTTTTTGAAGCTTGTTCATTTGTGACATCATTTGGTTTATTTTCTTTTGAGAAGGTTTCTGACCCATTTGTGCCATCATTACCTTTAACATTTGCTCATTAATTGGCGGATTATTTTTCAAATAATTTTCCATGTATTTTCTAGCAATGAAGAAGCCGATTGCAACCCCTGCTAGTAACGCCAAAACACCAGTTACTACATACCAATACCACATAAAAAATCTTTCCTCCTCAATAGTTGTCCTATTTTTAAAGTGTACAGGAACATCTATCATTACACAATAGTTTTCATCATTTTACGCTACATATAACGTTCTTGCTTAATCGGATTCAACCACCCAAAATGACTATTTGCAAAATCCATCGCCAAAAAGCATGTGTGATATTTGCGAAGAACCTCAAAGAAATGAGTTTCCGCATCATAACTGCCTTGTGAGGATAATTTTATAAAACGGTCATAAATTTCAAGCCTAGCAAACGAATAATTTTTACATGTAGTAGGTTTATATATAAATTGCGTTGTTTCTCCTTTATACACAGTTTCAACTGCTAGGTTTTTTTCAATAAATCTGTTGATTTCAATAACAGAAATGGGTTTCGTAATATAATGAATTTGATTTATTAATAATTGTAAACGAGCTGGATTATGCTCTTGTAATTTTTCATGAAATAAATTAAAAATTAAAATCTCTTTTCCAAAATATTCGTAGGCAACATCTTCTTTTAGAAGATAAATCAAATAGTTTCTCATACAAATTCCCCCTACTACTTTTTCTACTAAAAAGTATAGACGAAGTAGAGAGAAATGATTGTCAACTACTGGTGAAAGAATACACTAGTTTTGTCGAATGTATTTCTTCCGCAAAAAAAGGCTGACTTTTTATTCGGGTCAGCCTTCCCTTTTCTATTATTTCTCAAGCAGCGCTTTTACTTTTGCGACAACATTTGCAACTGTAAAACCGTATTCTTCGATAATTTTTTCACCAGGTGCGGATGCTCCAAACTGATCAATCGCGATGATTTCGCCTTCATCACCTGTATAGCGGTGCCATCCTTGCGAACACGCCATTTCAATTGCTAGGCGCTTTTTCACATTTTTAGGCAATACAGATTCTTTGTATTCAGGTGATTGTTCTTCAAAACGATCCCATGCTGGCATGCTAATGACTGAAACGTCAATTCCTTCATTTTGTAGAGCTTTTTGTGCTTCTACTGCCAATTGCACTTCTGAGCCTGTTGCTAAAAGAAGCGCATCAGCTGTTTCTTTTGTAGATTTACTAATAATATATGCTCCTTTTTTCACACCTTCATAAGCATTTTCAACCGTTCCAGGAATCGTTGGCAAGCCTTGACGTGAAAGAATTAAAGCCGTTGGTTTATTCGTACTTTCAAGAGCAACCCGCCATGCTGCTACCGTTTCGTTGCCATCTGCAGGGCGAATTGTTGATAAATTAGGCATGGCCCGTAATGATGCTAATTGTTCAATTGGCTCATGTGTTGGGCCGTCTTCACCA
The DNA here is from genome assembly GCA_012842745.1 of Bacillus sp. (in: firmicutes). NCBI lineage: Bacteria > Bacillati > Bacillota > Bacilli > Caryophanales > Bacillaceae > Bacillus > Bacillus sp. (in: firmicutes). Next base: position 147,888 of record DUSF01000037.1, read on the forward strand.
ACAGCAATACTGTCATGAGTAAAGACGTATGTTACAGGTAAGCCCATCAATGCTGCCAAACGAATTGCCGGGCGCAAGTAATCAGAGAACACAAAGAATGTTCCTCCGAAAACTTTCACACCACCATGTAGTGCCATCCCATTTAAAGCAGCACCCATCGCAAATTCACGCACACCGAACCAAATATTACGGCCGCTATAATCTGATGCCGAGAAATCGCCTTCGTCTTTCATTGTTGTTTTGTTTGAACTTGCTAAATCAGCAGAGCCGCCGAAAAATTGCGGAACTGCTTTAGCAATGGCATTAATTGTTAGCCCTGATGAATCACGACTTGCCGCTTTCGTTCCCACTTCATATTTTGGAAGGTCCTTGTCCCAACCTTCTGGAAGCTTGCCGGAAATCGCTTGTTCTAGTTGTTGACCTAATTCTGGATATTTTTCTTTATAGTCAGTAAATAATTGGTTCCATGATTGTTCCAACTGCCCGCCTGCTTCTTTTACCTCTTTATTAAAATGAGCATAGACTTCCTGCGGCACATGGAAATCTTCTGCAAATGTCCAGGCATATGATTCCTTCGTTAGTATAATTTCGTCTTTCCCTAGTGGCGCACCATGGGAAGAAGATTTACCCCCTTTATTAGGAGAACCATAGCCAATCGTTGTTTTTACTTCAATTAAAGTAGGACGGCCTACGTCTTTTCTCGCTTCTTCAAGTGCTTTCTCAATTTCTTGTAAGTTATTGCCATCTTCCACACGCAACACTTGCCATCCATAGGCTTCATAGCGCTTCATAACATTTTCAGAAAACGAACGATTTAACTCGCCATCTAAAGAAATATCATTTGAATCATATAAAATAACGAGACGGCCAAGCTTTAGGTGACCTGCAAGGGAAGCAGATTCACCAGAAACACCTTCCATTAAGTCACCATCACCGCAAATGCTATATGTAAAATGATTAATGATTTCAAAGTTTTCTTGATTATATTTTGCTGCTAAATGTCTTTCCGCCATTGCCATTCCGACAGCTGTCGCCACACCTTGTCCAAGCGGGCCTGTTGTTGCCTCTACTCCAGGCGTATGTCCATATTCAGGATGCCCAGGTGTTTTTGAGCCCCATTGGCGGAAATTTTTCAAATCATCCATTGATACGTCATAACCAGTTAAATGTAATAGACTGTAAAGTAGCATCGAGCCATGCCCAGCTGATAACACAAAACGGTCACGGTTAAACCAAGTAGGATTAGCTGGATTATGTTTCATAAATTTAGTCCAAAGCGCATAAGCCATCGGAGCAGCTCCCATTGGCATGCCGGGATGTCCAGAATTCGCTTTCTCAATTGCATCAATTGATAATGTACGAATCGAACCGATTGCTAATTGTTCGATAGATATTGACATTTATTTCATCCTTCCTTATTTTTATGCTCGGTTTTCATCATAAACCGAAAAAACCATTAGTTCAACAAAATTCCCAACACTATTATACCTTTATTATTCGTTAAGAGGATACATATAATCTGAATTTAATTAATGAAGCAGATGATTACTTCTCTGCTGTTGACTCTTACGCAGTTTCTCAGGTGTAACATCATTTCCTTTCTGATCCATAACCTTTACATTATGCAATGTATCTTCAAATGACTTACGAAAATTTTTAATATACTCTTCTCTTAATTTTTGCTGCTCTTTCACTTCTTCTTTTGTAAGTCCCATCGTTTTAGATTTTTTAGATAATTCGTTAATACGATTCAGTTTTTCTTTTGAAATCAATTTGATTGCTCCTTTTTTGCAAAGATTAATAGGCCCTTCTTATTTTTTACAATAATGTGTCAGTAAATGTCCAGAAATTAAGTTTTTTTCAAACTAAAACAATATTCTTCGAACTTATGTTTGCAATACGCTACCATGTTTGTTATAATTCTAGTAATATAATCGGTTAATAGAGGTGTATGAATATGACAAAGATTTCGAAAAGACAACAAGATATTCTTGATTTTATAAAACAACAAGTCAGCAATAAGGGGTATCCACCCTCTGTTAGGGAAATCGGCGAAGCGGTTGGTCTAGCCTCAAGTTCCACTGTTCACGGACATTTGTCAAGACTTGAAAAAAAAGGCTATATTCGTAGAGACCCGACAAAGCCGCGGGCAATTGAGATTTTGACAAACGAAGAAACAATTATAATTCCAAAAGGGGAAACAATTAATGTCCCTATCATTGGCAAGGTAACGGCTGGGCTACCAATCACTGCAATTGAAAATATTGAAGATTATCTGCCATTGCCAGATCGATTAGTGCCACCAGATGGCGAGGTCTTTATCCTTGTAATTGAAGGGGAAAGTATGATTGAGGCCGGGATTTATAATGGTGATTTAATTATTGTCCGAAAGCAGAGCACCGCTACAAACGGTGATATTGTCGTGGCGATGACTGAAGATAATGAAGCAACTGTGAAACGATTTTTCAAGGAAAAAGACTATGTTCGCCTGCAGCCAGAAAACTCCAGTATGGACCCAATTATTGTCCGCACTGTTACAATCTTAGGAAAGGTTATCGGACTATATCGTTCAATTGAATAATATAGAAAAGCCCTCGACCGTAATGGTGTCGAGGGTTTGAAAATCCAAAATAATTAGTAATGAGACATATATTGTTCTCTCTCCCAGGCAGTTACGGTTGTACGGAACATATCCCATTCAATCTCTTTCGCTTCAATGAAATGTTCTGCAATATGTTCACCTAAAGCATCCATTATAACCGCATCTTCTTTTAACCTTTCCAACGCCATTCCAAGATTAGATGGCAAATCAATAATGCCATTCTCTAAGCGCTCAGCTTTGTCCATCACATAGATGTTGCGATCAACAGATTTAGGCGCAACTAATTTATTTTCAATCCCATCAAGACCTGCTGCCAAGATTACAGTCATCGCTAAGTATGGATTAGCAGATGGGTCCGCACTTCGAACTTCAATTCTTGTGCTCATGCCTCTTGCCGACGGGATGCGAATTAATGGACTTCTATTTTTCGCTGACCAGGCAACATAACAGGGAGCCTCATAACCAGGAACAAGACGTTTATATGAATTCACTGTTGGGTTGCAAATGGCTGTAAAAGCTTCAGCATGCTTCATCGTACCTGCGATGAATTGATAAGCCGTCTCACTTAATTTTAATGGGCCTTTTTCGTCAAAAAAGGCATTTTCTTTTCCTCTGAAAAGTGATACATTACAATGCATACCTGAGCCAGCAATACCAAAAATTGGTTTTGGCATAAATGTTGCATGTAAACCATGCTTACGGGCAATCGTTTTTACCACTAGCTTAAATGTTTGGATATCATCACATGCTTTAACTGCATCAGCATATTTAAAATCTATTTCATGTTGACCAGGGCCACATTCATGATGGGAGGCTTCAACATCAAAGCCCATTTCCTCGAGCTCTAACACAATATCACGGCGGCAATTTTCACCAAGATCAGTTGGGGCTAAGTCAAAATAGCCACCTTTATCATTTAACTCTAATGTAGGCTCTCCTTTTTCATCTAACTTAAATAAATAGAATTCAGGCTCAGGTCCAATGTTAAATGACGAAAAGCCCATTTCTTCCATTCTTCTTAATTGACGCTTTAAATTTCCGCGCGGGTCACCTGCAAATGGAGTACCATCTGTATTGTAAATATCACAGATTAGACGGGCAACTTTACCTTTTTCTGCAGTCCAAGGGAAAACCATCCATGTGTCATAGTCAGGATATAAATACATATCAGATTCTTCAATGCGGACAAACCCTTCAATGGAAGACCCATCGAACATCATTTGGTTATTAAGTGCCTTATCAATCTGACTAACTGGGATTTCAACATTTTTTATGATTCCTAGCATATCCGTAAATTGCAGACGAATAAATCGAACATTTTGATTTTCTGCCATTTGTTTAATATCTTCTTTTGTATACCTTGCCACTACAAGTTCCTCCCAATATTAATGAAAAAAATTAAAATTCCCTATTCCCTGCTGCTTTCTGAATCGGCCAGCTTGAATTAATTCTTTACGGAGCAACCGCCTTAATTCAGCATTTGATAATTCCTGCTGCACTCTCATGACTTGTTCTGTTTTCTTAGCAGACTCATCATCTGATTTTACGGCAAAAATCTTTTTAACTCCGGCTAAATTAACCCCTTGTTCGATTAATGATTTAATCTCTAAAAGCCGATCAACATCATTAAAAGAAAACATCCGCCTGTTACCTTCTGTTCTCGCTGGATGTATCAATTCATGTTCTTCGTAATAGCGGATTTGTCGTGCGGACAATTCAGTAAGTTGCATAACGATTCCAATCGGAAATAAGGCAAGAGTTCGACGAACGCTATCACCCATTACTGTGCCCCCTTTTGGCAAAATTGCTATTTTTCTTATGTATGTAACATGATTTTTTATATTACATCATGTTAGGTTTCATGTCAATTTGATGTTAGATTATCTAACATCGTTTTTTTAAAAAGAACATGTCACTTTACTTTATTAAATTTTTTTCTAATAATTGATTGAGCGCGGTGATAAGCGCAATTTTTACGTGTTCATATGTAAGTCCACCTTGAACATATGCTTCAAAAGGCGGTCTCATTGGTCCATCTGCTGTTAGTTCAATACTTGCGCCTTGGATAAATGTTCCTGCTGCCATAATAACATCATCTTCATAGCCTGGCATATAACTAGGCTCAGGTCTTACATGGGCATTAACAGGTGAAGCAAATTGGATTGCTTGACAAAAAGCGATCATCATCTCACGATTATGAAATTGCACAGATTGAATAAGGTCCGTTCGTTTTTGATTCCACTTCGGATACGTATGCAAGCCGAATTCCTCTAACAGTGCTGACGTAAAAATCGCGCCCTTTAATGCTTGTCCGACTATATGTGGCGCGAGAAAAAATCCTTGATACATTTCCAATAGGCTATATAATGAAGCACCAGCTTCTCGACCAATCCCAGGAGCTGTTAAGCGATAAGCACATTGCTCAACAAGCGTCTCCTTGCCGACAATGTATCCACCCGTTTTGGCAAGGCCGCCACCTGGGTTTTTTATTAATGAACCGGCAACTAAATCTGCTCCTACATGGGAAGGCTCTAGCTCTTCAACAAACTCCCCATAACAATTGTCTACAAAAACAAGCACATCCGGTTTACATTCTTTAACGAATTGAATCATTTCTTTTATTTGTTCGATTGTGAAGGATGGTCTTGTTGCATAGCCTTTAGAGCGTTGGATGCCAATTAATTTTGTGTTCGCCTTGATTGCTTTAGCAACATTTGGAAAGTCAACACCTCCATCCGTAGTTAACGGAACGGTTTCATAGGAAATATTAAACTCTTTAAGTGAGCCGTTTTGGCCACCGCGAATCCCAACAATTTCCTCCAACGTGTCATACGGTCTTCCAGTAATATAAAGCAATTCATCGCCCGGCCTTAAAACACCAAAAAGGGACAGCGTGATAGCATGCGTCCCTGAAATAATTTGCGGGCGCACTAAGCCCGCTTCTGCACCGAACACCTCTGCATATATTTTTTCAAGTGTATCTCTACCGCTATCGTCATACCCATATCCAGTAGATGGGTTAAAATGAAAGTCAGCAACCTGTTGATTTCTAAAAGCCTCTAATACACGATACTGATTTTTTTCGACAATATAATCAGTTTCATTGTGAATTGGTTTAATTTTCTCCTCAATTTTCGCAACGATTTCTTTAATTTTAGATCCATGTTTGAAATTTTTGTACATCGTAAAGCTCCTTTTAATGAATATGAAATTCCTTTGTCTGTTGGTATAATGCTAAGTTCGGATTCATATACCCTTTACATTCGTAAAGCTCTTTTTGTTCATTAAATTGCTGTTCCAATAAAACCGTTTCTGATTTTAGTTGCGCAAGTAAGCGCCCATCTGAGCTTGGAATAAGTAAATGGTAATATTCCATTTGATTGATAATCTTTGTTTCAATATTTTTCTGTAGTGTCTGTATGTCTATATCGTCATAAGCACTAATGAAAACCATATCATTTGTTGATGGGACAAAATGGGTTGAAGCTAAATCTTTTTTATTATAAACCGTTAAGATTGGAATATCTTTAATTTCAAGGTCCTCAAGTATTCTATATACTGTTTTTTCATGATTAAAATAATCAGGATTGGAACAATCAACAACATGTAAAATTAAATCCGCTTCCTTGACTTCCTCAAGCGTTGATCGGAAAGCAGCAATTAATGCCGTTGGTAGATCCTCAATAAAACCAACCGTATCAGTCAGCAATGTTGTCAATCCACAAGGTAAAAGAAACTTCCTTGTCATCGGATCAAGGGTTGCGAATAATAAATTCTCCTCAAAAGACCCTGCTTCTGTTAGTCTGTTAAAAATTGTTGATTTTCCTGCATTCGTATAGCCTACGAGCGAGAGTTGGAACGATTGATTTTTCTTTCTTCTTTCTCGGTAACGATTTCTGTGTTCTACAATCGTCCGGAGCTGTCCTTTTATTTCATCAATCCGGCGGCGAATATGGCGGCGATCGGCTTCAAGCTTCGTTTCACCAGGGCCTCTTGTACCAATACCACCACCAAGGCGTGACAAAGCTAATCCCTGTCCAGCTAGGCGAGGTAGTAAATACTCATATTGGGCAAGCTCTACTTGTAATTTACCTTCCTTCGACCGTGCCCTTGATGCGAAAATATCAAGAATAAGCTGTGTACGGTCAATCACCCTAGCCTCGAATTTTTCGGATAGATTGCGCATTTGTGATGGTGAGAGCTCATCATTGAAAATAATGATATCGATTTCCAATTCCTGTTCGAGCAGAACAATTTCTTCGATTTTCCCTTTCCCGATATATGTTGCCGAGTGCACTTTATTTCTTTTTTGCGAAAGGCTCATCAGAGCGAGGCCTTGAGCCGTTTTCGTAAGCGAGGCTAACTCATCCATTGAATATAAAAACCGTTCATCGTCCATATTCGGCAACTGACAACCTACCAATAGTGCTCGTTCTTTTTGTGTTTGATTTTCTATCAACGTCTTCCCTGCCTTTTTATTCAATTCTTCTTTTGAAGCAAGGGGCGATTTTCTTGCTTCCTTCTCTTGCTCATATTATGGCATAAATGGGTACCCTTTTGCTATTGTATTCCAACACAACTTGTCATAAATACAAAAGGAAGCTAGAGAACCACCCCTGCTTCCTAATCACTAAAAACTAAATCCTCACTCAAAATCGTTTCCAAATCTTTTTTATTATATAAATCATTCATTAGAAGCCGCATCGCCTGTTTACGAACCGCCTTTTCAATCACATTCCGAACATATCTTCCATTACTAAACACATGCGGTGATTTATTATATTTAATCGACTGAATCTTCTCTCTAAGCTTCCATTCCGCTTCTTTTGAAAAAACATATTGCCGTTCCTTCACCATTTTTTGGGCAATTTCCATTAATTCATCAACCGTATAATCAGGAAATTCAATGACAAGCGGAAAACGGGAGCGCAAGCCTGGATTTAAAGAAAGGAATTGCTCCATTTCCTTGGCATACCCAGCTAAAATTAAAATAAAGTCATTCTGTTTATCTTCCATATTTTTCACAAGCGTATCAATGGCCTCTTTGCCAAAATCTTTTTCCCCACCGCGCGCCAATGAATAGGCTTCATCAATAAATAAAATACCGCCAACCGCTTTTTTTATTAAATCTCTTGTTTTTTGGGCAGTATGGCCAATATATTCCCCAACCAAATCCGCTCTTTCCGCCTCAATTAAATGCCCTTTTGATAAGGCGTTCATTTCTTTAAGTAATTTTCCAATAAGTCTTGCAACTGTTGTTTTTCCTGTACCAGGATTGCCTTTAAATAACATATGGAGCACTTGCCCACCTGGCAGGAGACCATGCTCTTCTCTAATTTTATTAATATAAATCCATGCATAAATTTCTTTAATAACTTTTTTCATTTCCTCCATCCCAACAAGAGCGCTCATTTCTTCTTCAATTCTTTTCAGCGGCACGTGCTTAGAATGGATTATTTCTTGTTGTTTCTCAAGTGACTTTGAAACATTTGTAATTTTAAATGTCTTTTTCTCATTGTTTAACACAATGTTGATTTGACCGTTCTTATTCAATGTTACCGGCTGCTCCATTTAAAGTCACCTCTCATTCATGAATAGTATACGTAAGAGGTGGAAAAATTGTGACAAATGCCTATAAAAAAGTGATGAAATTATACAATCGGTTTGTCCATTTCATTCTTTTTCTTAATTACGTTTTCCATAATTCCCTTCATTGTTTCTGTACCAAATGCTCCTGGATTTATCGCATTTTTTTCAAACCAATAACTAATCCTAAATGAGGTTCCATCGTCAAGATAAATTCGTAAAGGCGAACCATTACTATGTCTAATTTTTTCATAAATATTATCAAAGCCCACATACTCTAATGAAAGAAATTCTTTTGCAAACTCTTCGGTTTGTTTATCATCAAAATCTAAAAGGTGACGACCATCGTATGAGCTTTCCAAAGATATTTTGGTTACTTTCCCTTCTATTGTTTACTATTCGATTGAGTTACAGGAACTATGCATAACATTTAATGATATGGCGGAGATGATACAGTTTCATATGCAACCGGTGCAAGAAAGTGAAGAACGCTACCGTGCATTAATAGAATCCTCTCCCAACGCCATTATCCCTCATCATGCTAAATATTGATTATTTTAAACCATACAATGACACCTACGGGCATCAAGGTGGGGATGGCTGCTTGAAGCAAGTAGCAAATATAGCCCAAAAGACGCTAGGTCGCCCTTCCGACTTACTTTGCCGTTATGGCGGGGAGGAATTTTGCGTAATTTTACCAGAAACAGATGAGGTTGGAGCTGCTACAGTTGGTGAAAAAATACGAAAAGCGATCGAGGATATGCAAATCCCTCATGCTGGATCAAAGATAAGCCGGTGGGTTACAGTCAGCATAGGAACAGCAACAATTGTCCCTACTTTATATACGAGTCCTGAAAATTTAATTGCCTTTGCTGATAAAGCTGTTTATGAGGCCAAAAAAGCTGGGCGAAATTGCGTTCGGACATATGAAAGATAATGGTTAATTGATGTGGGGGCTGTCCGATCAGGTAATTTTATCGTCGATTGGATGGCCCTTTCATTTTATATAAACATGGTTCAGTCTAATGCCTTATGTACCGCCCCAATAGCATGGATGACTGTAGTATCAAATAATGGAACTTCTGAATCCTCTTGTTTAACCAATAATCCGATTTCCGTACAACCCAAGATTATTCCTTCAGCCCCATCAGCAACTAAATTCTTAATTACTTTTTTGTAATATTCCCTTGATGATTGCTGAATATTGCCTAAACATAGTTCTTCATATATAACCTTATTAACCATCTCTCGTTCAGAGGATTTGGGTACCAAAACCTTTATACCATTTAACTCTATTCTCGATTTATAAAAATCTTGCTCCATCGTATACTTTGTACCTAATAATCCGATTGTACTAATGTTTGATTTCTTAATTTGATTTGCAGTTGCATCAGCAATATGTAAAATAGGTATGGTTATTTTTTCTTCAATATATTCAATGACTTTATGCATCGTATTTGTACAAATTATAATGAAGTCAGCCCCCGCTTTTTCTAATGAAAAAGCAGTATCACCTAATAGTTTACCAGCTTCTTCCCACTCACCTTTTGCTTGAAACCGCTCAATTTCTTCAAAATCAACGCTATATAATAAACATTTTGCCGAATGTAAACCACCCAACCTATTTTTTACTTCTTCATTAATAATCCGATAATATTCAAGCGAAGATTCCCAACTCATTCCACCAATTAGTCCAATTGTTTTCATAAAAGATTCCCCCTATTTTACCCCGCCAAAAACAGCAAGCTCCATCCACTTAAAAAAGCAATCTGAATGCTTAAATCCAATGTCTCTTAACCAATTAACTTGGATATCCACTCGTTCCAGTATATTATCTGCCTTATCTGGGCGGTTGTAATACTCTTTAGCTACATCTTTTCTATCCCTTTTATTATGAGTAGCAAGGTGGTCAATAAAAAGCACATCATGCAGTTCTTCAATTTTAGGGGTGGCAGAAGCTGTATGCTCAATATTAATAAAAACCCCCCCTTGTGCTAAAGTATTGTATATTTCTTGATACAAGGCTTTTTTTTGTTCATGCGGGAGATGATGAATGGCATATCCTGAAACAACGCAGTCTAGTGACCCCGGTTCAACATATTGCCCAATGCGCTGACTAAAATCACCCTGGATTATCTCACAACGATCCTTAAAATCTGTCATGTGAATGCGTGCCTGTTCAAGCATTGGTTTTGAATGGTCTAGTAATATAGCAGTAGCCTCTGGATATGATTTAAGTAAAATTTCCGCTAAAAACCCGTTCCCACATCCCAAGTCCATTATTCTCTTTGGATTAGGATTAAAATGATGGACCACTTGAAGCATGATTTTTACTTGTTCGGCACCAAAAGGAATTCCACCTCTAACTTGCTCTAAATAGTATTGTGTAACATCTTGACGTTGCCAATTTGTTGTTGCCATTTTTATTTCTCCCCCTTATTTTTAAAATAAAAAGCCTATCATCTCATAAGAGACGACAGGCTTTGCCTACGTGGTACCACTCTTTTTGATTTATTTGAAATGACAAACAAATCCGCTTTTAAACCGATTACGGAAGTCATCCGTTAAGACCTAACAACAATCAGTCCTACCACTCCTGGGCGAGTTCGGGATTTCATTGACTGTCTTTCACCAACCGACAGCTCTCTAAACAATTAAATATCCTTAATACTCCCAATCTTCGTGTTTTTTATCATTAAATTTCCCTTATTTTACTATTTGTTTATTATAAGGTCAAATAATTTTTCTTTACTTTTTCGATATCGTGTCCACCAATCCCAAAGTTTTTGTCATTATGTTCATTAATCACAACCATAAAAAATTCCTTTGGTATTTTAGTTATTTCGGATGCAGTCAGCGTTAATTGTGATATAAGCTGTTCTTTTTGTTCATCAGTTAATTTTCCAGAGTCAAATTTTATTATTGGCATAATGAATCCCCCATTTAACCTTAAAATTGGATTTGTTTCTACTCTGTAGCCAGTTTAAATCAAGATTAGTAACCATCAATTTTGTTGCGCAGTCTTACATAATTTTTGCGAGAAGAAATAGGCTAATGTTGCTGTAAATAAAATTGCCAAAAATGGAGCTGTGGACGTTTTTCCAAAGCCTACTTCCTGGCTTAAGCTACCGACCGTTGAAGAAAAATCCGGAGTGTAAAAAGATGTCAAAATTAAGCCCGATAAAATTTGAAGTACGAAATAAAACAAAGCAAAACTAGCAAGAAAAACAATATATTTTTTCAATTTTATCACTCCTTTCAAAATGGTAGAACCTGTTAAAACACTTAGATTTTCATATAAAATTTAACACTACCTATATATAACGAATGGATTGAGGAAAAAGTTTCAATTTTAAAATATATCAAAAATATTCCCTATCAGTCTTCCAATGCCCCTTATTAACCAAAAGATCATTCGAAACGGCAATAAGAGCACTTCTGGTATCCAGAATAGCACATCAAGAATAAAATCGATAAACGTATATTGGCCTTTCTTTTTCTTGCTTTTTCTCATTTTTTCCTTCTTTTTATTCCACCATTCTTTCATTTTGTACCCCTGCCTTTTGATTACATTATATACTACATATTAATTGGAAAAATATCCTTTTTTGCAATTTAAAAATAGCATCCCTTAAATAAAAGGATGCTTATATTTACGGAGGATAGTCAACTTAAGTTTCCGTTATTGACTCGTTTTTTTGTAAAAAAGACAGGAGCAGAGTCAATATCTTCTAACCACCGCTGTTCCGGAGTATCAATTCCATTTTTAATCCAAACATCCCCTTGATTACCGTTTTGATTCTTACGATACCAAGTAATATATGTTCCAACAACTTGCGGGTCGATGTCTAGTTCACTTTTCTTTGGAAAGGAGATTTGTTTTTGTTCTGTTGATTTTACATTAATTAAAAAAAGTGTTGTAAACATCGTAGGAACAGGTCCTTCTTTCCATTCTTTGTTTTCTTTTACACGAGCAACGATTACTTCATCTTTGGAAAGCCATTCTAAATCAAGATCAACATATCCTTCCGGTGTATATTCCTTTTGGTGCTTCAAAATTGGAATGTCGGCAACCGTTGTTTTTTTGTTTTCAACAAAAAACCTTCCCTCACCAGATATGTAGGCTAATTTATTTATCTTGGGTGCCCATTTGAACCAGTCCTCATACCAAAGCATATTCCCCACCGCTTGAAAGTTTCCCCCAGCAGATGACAGTACACATAATGTATTGCTATCATTGGACAAAGATGCTGTAGGGGTTGCAAGAAAACTAACCCATTTCCCATCCGAACTCCATTTAAAATATTCGGCATTAATCGCAAATAAGTCTTTCGTATTCGTTTGAATCGTATAAAACGGCTTTATCTTTTTCGTATCCAAATTGGCATCGGCTGCTATTTTAAAAAGATGAACAGGTTCCCATCCTGTAGGGAGTAAATTGGACTGGGAAGATGCTACAAATGCTTTCCCATCTGGAAACCATGCAAAATCACTAATACCTAAAGCTACATTCTCAAAACCTTCTGGGCGTCCTCGCTTTGTTTTTGTAATATTTAGTACACCACCAGCATTATAGGCTAATTGATTTGCAATCGGTGACCATTGAAAATTTCTCGTTTCAATCGTTTCATATGGCTGGTAGCTTTCATTTTTTTCTGTATCATAAATATACAAAAATGTTTTTTCACCATATTCATCGCCGTCCAAATAGGCAATAAAGCGCCCATCATATGACCACTCTGGTGAGTAAACAAATCGATTCTTTGTTATCTGTTTTTCTTTATCACCCTCCACCATCCAAAGCTGATGGTCACGGATGAAAATAGCTTTCAGCGGTGCTTCTGCGAAAGCTGGTGGTGAAAAAGTAAAACAGATTAATATTATCATGAACAACATCCTAGTTCCCATTCATCATACCTCCTTGTAATTAGGATGCCATAATGAATGGTTTCAATTCTGCAACAAACACACTAGAGCAGCTATAGCCCTACTTATTTTCTCAAAAAAATGACTCCATCACTTCTCTCAACTTGAAAATTCATATCATCTTTCAAACTAAGTGTAGAATAACCCGCATCAAAATCATTCTTAGGTGAAAATGAAATACCGTAACCGCTATTCTCAGGATATCCATAAACATAGCAGACCACTTTTCCATTTTTCAAAAAAACAATTTGGCTCATTCCTTCGCTTACAGTTTCACTGATTTGGTCCCATTTATAACCAACCGTTTCATACACCTTATCCTTTGTAGTATATGGGTCAAAAGAATAGACAACATCCCATTCAAATGGAGTTACTTCTACTAAATTTATTGACCTAACGGGCTGTTCAATTGATAAAAGTTCTTTCTTTAACAGCTTTGCATTTACATCCCATAAATCCTTTTTTAATAGATTCATAAAGACTGCCATACCTATTATTCCGATAGCGATTACGATAACGATTTTTTTCAATTTCACCGAATAATCCCCTAATCATTTTAAATTAACTAAATCTCGTCTTTTTCCAATTTTACCATAAAAATATTATCATAGTTTCCTACTTTTCCAGAATAGCATTCATTTTTGGAATCATACCGAACACTAGCAATATGCATGTTTTTTATTCTACATATAACATACTATTCCATAACTAAAAGTTATCAATTTTATGCATATTAACAATTAGAAGTTATGTAAAAGAAGGAGTATGATAAGGTTAACGTATAAATAATTTTGAAAAAACAAATGAGGGCTATGATTATGGAATGGCATCAAATTAATTATTTTCAAACGGTGGCGAAGACGCAGCATATTACTCGCGCGGCCGAACAGCTATCTATTTCCCAGCCTGCGCTTAGCCGCTCGATTGCGAAGCTTGAGGATGAATTAGGCGTGAAGCTTTTTGACCGGAAAGGAAGAAATATTTATCTAAATCGCTATGGGAAAATGTTTCTAAAGCGTGTCGAGCAATCTATTGAACAGATTGAGATTGGGAGACAAGAAATCATGGATGAAGTTCATCCCAATCACGGGACAATTTCGTTGGCCTTTTTACCCTCACAAGGTATTAGCTTTGTTCCTGATATGTTAAGCGCTTATCGTGGAATGTATCCAAACGTAAAATTTCTCTTACATCAAGCTTCAAACGAAGAGATTTTAAAACAGGTAAAATCAAGGAAAGTCGATCTTGCTCTCCTAATGCTCTTACAAGATGAGCAGGAAATCCTATGGCAGCCTCTGTTAACGGAGCAATTATTTTTGATTGTATCTGTGAATCATTGGCTGGCAGACTATAATAAAGTAGATTTAAAAATGATTAAGGACGAGCCATTTATCTCTTTTAAAAAGGGCTATGGATTACAGACAATTATACAAAATTTTTGCCTTAAAGCAGGCCTAACACCAGATATTGTGTTTGAAGGAGAAGATATTGGGACTGTTTCTGGATTAGTGGGCGCCCAGTTAGGTGTTTCATTAGTACCTGACGTAAAAGTAATTGACAAAAGCAAAGTAAAGCTCATCGAAGTTCAAAATCCAATTTGTACGAGGAAAATTGGAATTGCAAGGCTTAAGGATAGCTATCTATCACCAGCCACAGCGAAATTTATCCAATATGCTATGGATTTATATAAAACTAACTAAAGGGGTATCATTCAATCATGGATTATATACAGCGTGGGACACACACATTTAAACTGGTTAACATTGCTTTATTTGCAGGGGGATTTAATACATTCGCAATCCTTTGGGGGACGCAGCCGCTGCTCCCTGAAATCGCGAAAGAGTTTCATCTATCACCAGCTGTTTCGAGTTTAAGCCTATCTTCAACGACAATTGCTTTAGCGATAAGCATGATTATTGCGGGATCATTATCTGAAGTATTTGGACGGAAACCAGTGATGACATTTGCTTTAGTGGCTTCATCGATTCTATCAATTTTAACCGCCTTTAGCCCTACCTTTCATTTGTTGCTTTTATGCCGAATTTTGCAAGGGATTACGCTGGCAGGGCTGCCTGCTGTGGCAATGGCATATTTAGGCGAGGAGATTGAAGCAAAAAGTTTAGGCTTTGCCATGGGTTTATATATAAGCGGTAACTCCGTTGGCGGCATGAGCGGGCGGATTATTAGCGGTATTTTAACCGATTTGTTTAGCTGGCGGATTGCTCTAGCAGGAATTGGAATTGTTAGTTTACTAGCTAGTATTATTTTTTGGTTTATTTTGCCGAAATCTTCTCATTTCAAGCCACGGAAATTTGCAATAAAACCATTAGTATCTTCTCTTTTTTCACAATTTAAAGAGCCTGGCCTTATTTATATTTTTATGACTGGATTTTTACTAATGGGAAGTTTTATTTCATTATATAACTATATTGGTTTTCAACTAATCGAACCACCCTATTCGTTAAGCCAAACGTTAGTGGGGTTTATTTTTATCGTTTATACAATTGGTACGTTTAGCTCAACATGGATGGGAATGCTAGCAGACAATCATGGCAAAAAGAAGCTATTGCAAATTTCATTAATTATTCTATTGTTAGGTGCTTGTATCACCTTACATACAGCTTTATCGTTAAAAATTATCGGAATTGCCGTGTTTACGTTCGGCTTTTTTGCAGGCCATTCGATTGCCAGCAGTTGGGTTGGACAGTTAGCAACCCATGATAAAGCACAAGCAGCAGCATTATATTTATTTTTCTATTATTTCGGTTCTAGCATCGGCGGTACAATTAGCGGTACATTTTATAGCCGTTTCGGCTGGGTTGGAGTCATCTCAATGATTGTCGTATTTACGAGTATTTCTATTATTCTTTCACTGCGATTAGGCACCATTACTTCGAAAAGAGTAAAATATACTCCACATGAAGTTTAAAAAAGAAGTTCTAACAAAAGCACAAATATAGGCCCTTCCCCATATATTGGCCTTAGAATATAAAAGAGGAGGGCCTTATTTTATGCAGTTTTATTATGGCCAACAGATGCCATTAAGAATTTTAGATGAAGCTGAATTTTGGAAAGAACAAGAAAAGGAGCATACGATAGTCATTAGGGAACTAGTTCCAAATTTAGAGCCTGAATTTTTAAATGCCTTACATGATTGGGAAAAAGTACTTGGCGAAACACGTCAGCAGGTTGTGCAATTCATCCAAACTGTCGTGCGTGTAGGCCAATATGTGCCCCAAGCCTTACAACAGCAGGTTCTACAAATGGTGCCTCATTGGCTTGAGCAGAGCTTAGGATTTATCGAGCTGTGCAGACAAATAAAAAATAACAGCAAGCCAGTTAGTACTAATCCTACTGCTAAAGTAGTCCTGGATCATATTATCCGTGAATCGGAATATTTTATAGGGATTGGGCAGGCCTTATTATATAACCAAAGTCAATGAGCTGAAATAAGCGACAGAAGCTGGCCGATAGATGAGTCAGCTTTTTTTAATTATAACAAATTGAAATTTTACATAAAAACAGAGGATTTAGATGATTTTCTATGGAGAAGTCCGCATAAATACTGCTTGTGTTGGGACAGTTGAATTAGTTTTAAAAGGAACTGAGACGTAAAATGAGCTTGATCCCTATCAGTATTTTATTATTTCAAAATAGGGGTGTAAAAATTTAACAAAAAGTTCATTCTTTTTCCTAATTTTTACGTTTATAATAAAAATTAGGGGTTCTGAGTGCCAAAAAAATGGAAAAGGGGGATCAAGCTTGCAAGCTACTAAATCTTTATTAGTAAAAGTTATGCTTTTTATTTTAGCTGTAACACTATTTATTACAACAGCAACAGGATGGCTCAATTACAAAACGTCAAAAGATATTATCATCCGCTCCTTACAAAATAATGCAGAAAGCCAAATCGCCATCCATGCTTCACAGCTTGGAACGTGGCTGCAAACAAGAAAATCAGAAGTCGAGGTCATGTCTAACATCGATTTAGTTCGCTTTGGCAGCAAGGAAGATATTTTACGATATTTTGCAGGGGAAAGAAAAAGAACAGGTGATCTTTATTCTTCGATTGGGATTTGTGACACTGAAGGGAATTTAACTCTTGATTCTAATATTACAATTCAAATTAGTAGTGAAACATCGTTTCCAGATGTTATGTCCGGAAATTCAATTATTTCCAATCCATTTCCTGATAAAGCTGATCCGAATAATTTGATTATTTCTTTTGAAGTGCCTGTTTATGATGAAAACAAAAAAGTAAAAGGCTTAATTAGTGGAGCTGCACCTATTAATAATGTTTTTGCAGAAGCCGCTAACTTTAAAATCGGGAAAACAGATAATGTATATGTCTTTCAAGAAGATGGGTTAATCATTCACCATCCAGACAAAACAAAGGTTTTACAAGAAAACCTTTTGCAATCATCTAATCCTGAAATCAAAAACTTAGCTATAGAGATGGTTAAAAATAAGCATGGTTTTTCAAAGCTAACTGTTAATGGACAAGATCGGATGTACTTCTATGCACTCGTCCCTCATACAACATGGATTATGATGATTGAAGTGCCATTAAAAGAATTTACAGCACAGCTCACGCCGTTATTATTCATTACGATTGGTTCAGGTATAGCAGGGCTATTATTAACTGGAATTATCTTATTCTTACTGTTAAAACACCCAATCAATCGAATTCGTAAAGTCGCTCAAGTCGCAGAAGTCATTGCCGACGGCAAATTAGTTGTTGAAAAAATTGAAGATACACACGATGATGAGGTTAGCCTTTTAGCAGATGCAGTAAATAAAATGGCATCAAATTTACGAGATCTGCTCACGCACGTAAATCAAACGATTGAACAAGTTACAGTAGCATCAAATCAGTTCATCCAAGGTGTAGAATTTGCTTCTAATGCCGCAAAATCAATAACAGGTTCAGCACAAGAAGTTTCAGCAGCAACAGATCATCAATTGCAGGCGATACAGCAAAATGCTGATGCCCTTGATCAAATGGCATCAGGCATTCAAAGAGTTGCTGCATCCTCCTCTGATGTCTCAGAGGCCGCTTCAAAAACAGAAGAAGAAGCGCTACAAGGAAATCAAAGCCTTACAGAGGCAGTTAAGCAAATGGATAACATTTACCAATCTGTTCATAAATCACGAAATGTTGTCCAATTGTTAGCAAATCGTTCCAAAGAAATTGGCGAAATTTCTAGCATCATTACGAGTATTGCGGATCAAACGAATTTGTTGGCACTAAATGCCGCGATTGAGGCAGCTAGAGCTGGTGAACATGGGAAAGGTTTCGCCGTCGTAGCAGAAGAGGTGCGAAAGCTAGCCGAGCAATCAAAGGATTCTGCGGACAAAATTTCAAATTTAATTTATGAAATTCAAGAGGATACGGAGGAAGCCGTTCAAGCGATGGCAGCTGGTGCCACCGATGCCCAAAGAGGCATTGACATCGTGAATAAGGCCGGTAAAATGTTTACTAACATTCTCGTAGCGATTGAACAAATTACCGATCAAATTCAAGAAGTATCTGCATCGTCAGAACAAATTTCTGCTTCAACCGAGGAAATTACAGCATCATCTTCAGAAATGTTAACGATTGCTCAAAAGTCCGCTGACAACGCAAGCATCGTTACAACACAAACTGACTCACAGCTTGCGATGATTGAGGACATGAAAAATTCTAATAATGCTTTACAAACTATGATTAGTGAATTACAGAAGGCAATGCGGAAATTCACTTTATAATGGGACAAAGGGGCAAAATACTTTGTCCCTTTTCTCTATTCGTGAGACTAACAAAAAGTGGACCACTAAACCTGTCCCCCTGTCCCAGTTATTTTTATATAACTAAGCTGGCTTTGATTTAAAAAACGGATTGGAAGCCGACTTGTACCAAGCCCGCTATCAATATATAAGTGTAGGTTGTTGCCAAGTTTAAATGGACCTTTATCGTATTTAGGAAAAAAACCTTGATCAGGCACAACCAACGCTCCAATAAATGGCAACCTTACTTGCCCTCCATGTGTATGCCCGCTTAAAATTAAATCAACCGAGTTGCTATTGATTAGCTTTATGACACTTGGCGAATGGGACAAAAGCACTGTAAGACGTTCTTTATGAACTCCTTGCAAGGCCTTTTTTAAATCGCCATGCTTTGTTGTATAGTCCGCTACTCCAACTAGATTAATAGCAACATCCCCTTCCGTGAATTTTGTCTTTTCATTATCCAAAATGGTAACCTTTCGTTCTTTCAGCCCTTTTAAAAACTCTTTAAAACGGGGATTGCTCCACTCATGATTGCCTGATACAAAAAAGATTTTATGATTGATGGAACTAAGCCTTTCGATTAAATACAAAACATTGTCTAGGTTTTTTGTACGTCGATCGATGATGTCGCCCGTCAATACAATGACGTTTGCTTTTAAATTTTTCACCATCTTTATTAATTCTTCATTATTGTTTCAAAACACTTTGTTATGCAAGTCACTCATTTGCAAAATGGTAAATTCGGAGCAATGCGGCATCTTGTTGCTAGTAAACTCAATTTTGTTAACTTTAAAATAATTGGTATCAAAATAAGTTTTAGCGACCGTTACGAAAAAAAAGACCGCCACTAAAATGAGGACTAGCACTGATATGCACCCCCCATGCAAAATTTTCCTAATCGTTTTTAGTGTAGCATTTCCTAAAAAAGCTGGCAATTCCCCTAAGATATAGGGCTTAACCTTACTAGATTAGCTGAAATTGGCCCATCTAACCTGTCCTTGTGTTCCCGCTCCCTGCTAGGTATTTGTGGATAGATGATTGCGGAATTATTAAAAAACGGGTACAGACCTAAAGCAGACGTAATCTAGGGTACATATAATTACAGTACAACATCACTAGAATGATAAACGGAAGGGAAAGGCAACTGCGGATAAACTACTAAAAGAGCAACGTTTTCGGTGCTAACTAAATAAAAAATTGAAAGGAGCAAAATATGCAACAAATGGTTTGGATAACAATACTGGCATTCTTTGGGACTATTGGATTCATTCTTTGGAGACCTAGAGGCCTTAATGAAGCAATACCAGCAACGATTGGTGCAATCATTGTTATACTTAGCGGCAGCGTACCGCTTCGTGACCTCGGCATCATTACCGAAACAATCAGTGGAGCAGCGATTACCATTATGGCTACAATTGTGATGGCCATCGTTTTAGAAAGCTTTGGTTTTTTTAACTGGGTAGCAGAAAAACTAGCAGAAAAAGCAAAAGGGTCTGGCATTCGTTTATTTTGGTATGTTAACCTCCTGTGCTTTCTCATGACACTTTTTTTTAACAATGATGGCAGTATATTAATCACAACCCCTATTTTGGTCATGCTATTAAACAATATGGGCTTAAAAAACTATGAAAAAATACCTTATTTGCTTTCAGGGGCCATTATCGCAACTGCTTCAAGTGCACCTATTGGTGTTAGTAATATTGTCAATCTCATTGCTTTAAAAATTGTTGATATGAGTTTATATATGCATACAGCCATGATGTTTGTTCCAGCAACACTTGGACTACTATTATTAGTCGTACTTTTGTTTCTTCGCTTTAAAAAAGTTCTACCTAAAACGATTCCTTCTAAAATAACCGGACTATCACTCCCTTCCTACCATCCATTAAAACATAATCCGATTTATTCTTCAGAAAAAAATCGTACAAGATTTATGATACATGTCTTGCTTTTTGTTTTTGCTGTCCGTATTAGTCTCTTTATTGCATCTTTTTTATCTATTCCAGTCTCCCTTATGGCTGTCATAGGTTCTCTTGTTCTATTAGGTTGGAGGTGGGCTTACTTAAAAATCCCGCCAGGCGATATGCTAAAAAAGACACCATGGTATATTATCGTTTTTGCTTTTAGCATGTACGTCATTATTTACGGTCTAAATAATATCGGTTTAACAGACTGGTTAATAGGATTCATGCGCCCTTTAGTTTCTGGAAGCCTACTAAATTCTAGCTTGTTCATGGGGATACTGTTATCAGTATTGTCAAATTTATTTAACAACCATCCTGCCCTTATGATTGGAACGATTACGTTAACAAACCTTAATCTAGATTTACTTTCCTTGAAAATCTCCTACCTTGCGAGCGTTATTGGAAGCGACGTAGGTTCTTTATTGCTTCCGATGGGGACTCTTGCAACACTAATGTGGATGCATATTGTTAAGCGTGGAAAAGTAATGATCACTTGGTGGGAATATATAAGAGTAACAATCGTTGTCATTCCGCCAACCGTGATATTTACATTAGTAGTATTATATTATTGGGTTTCTTGGCTGTTTGGGTAAACAGGAAGCAGAGAACCTTCCCCTGCTTCCTTCTTTTTATACTTTTTTAACAAATTCAGATTTTAGTTTCATCGCACCGATGCCATCAATCTTGCAATCAATATCATGGTCGCCATCCACTAAACGGATACTTTTTACTTTTGTGCCAATCTTTACAACTAAAGATGATCCCTTTACTTTGAGATCTTTAATTACTGTTACAGTATCACCATCTTGTAATATGTTACCATTGGCATCTTTTATAATTTTTTGGTCCTCATTCTTTTCTGTTTCTGCTTCTAAAGTCCACTCGTATGCGCACTCTGGGCATATTAACAGACTACCATCCTCATATGTATATTGTGAATTGCATTTTGGGCAATTTGGTAAATTTGCCATTCTTTATCCCCTCCATTCCCTTATCCTTATACCACACTTCCTCATATATGGCAAATTCCCTTCGTTTTCCAATCAAACCCGGTCACAATAAAAATATTTATAATAAAAGCCTGTCCAAATGTCTGTTTAATAGACTTCTGGACAGGCCCGTTGTTGGTAAGAATTGGTTTATTGACGACCAATAACGTTTGTAAAGCCTGGTGAGCCTGGCGGTGCATTTTGAATCATATCAATAAACGGTATTGTGTATGCGAATAATACTAAAGCTATCGTAACGACAACCCATACTTTAAAGTTTTCAAAAATCATCGGTACTTTTTCAGCCTTATCATGGACTTCCGCAATCGGGAATTCCTCTTCACCTTTCGGAGCGCTAAATGCAAGGTTAAAGAAAATAAATACCATTAATAGCCCGCCGAGGAATAAAATCGACCCACCAACTGCTTGGGCTATTTGATATGGAATCCATGCTAGGCTATCTAGGTTGCTCGCATATGTTGAAAATGCTGAACGACGCGGCGCTCCAAGTAGACCAGCGGTATGCATGGCGCCTGACATGAAAACCATACCGATTGTCCATAACCAAGTTTGAACTAATGCTACTTTATTCATTTTCGGTGTTAGTTTACGCCCAGTAATGGAGGGCACTAACCAGAATGTTACACCGAAGAACGTCATCATCACAGCAGAACCAACTGTTAAATGGAAATGCCCTGTAATCCAAATAGTGTTATGAACAACTTGGTTCATTTGGTGGGAAGCATTTACAAGTCCCCCTGCACCACCAAATGCGAAAAATACCATACCGATGAACGGTGCTAAGAACCTAACATCTTTCCAAGGTAGCTTCTTCCACCAGCCCATTAAACCTGTCGCTCCTAATTCGCGGCCACGCATTTCAAAGGTTGCAAACAAAGCGAAGGCAGTCATTAACGATGGAATAACAACTAAGAATGTTAAGACAACTTGTAAGTACTTCCAGAATGGATCAATCCCCGGCTCCAATAATTGATGATGGAAGCCAACTGGAATAGAGAACAAAATGAATAATACGAATGATAAACGTGCCAATGCATCACTGAAAATCTTACCACCAATAATTTTCGGTACAATTCCATACCACGCCATATAAGCAGGAAGTAACCAGAAATATACGAGTGGATGACCAAAATACCAGAATAATGTTCGGCTAATTAAAACATCAATCGTTGGTACAAGCTTTAATGACCAAGGAATAATTTGCACTAAAACGGTCGTTGCTAAACCTAGGCAAGCAACTAGCCACATGATCATTGTACTGACAGCCATAAAGCTTAAAAGCGGCGTAACTTGTCCAGGGTGTTCTTTTTTCCAACGTGCATGGCGATGAAAGATTACAAAACTACATATCCAGCTGCCAACTACTACTAGTGTCAAACCAATGTAATGTAATGGATGTGCCATTAATGGAGCATACATTGTGTAGAGTACTGAACTTTCACCTAATAAAATGAAGGTTGCTGTAATGGCTACACCAATTGTCATGATCCAATAGGCAATCCAACCCCAGCGACGCTCACCGTCACTATACGTACCAGCAGTTTTACTTTGTGTCGCAAAAATAAAGCCAATGATAAAGAAAGTAGTTAAAACAAGTGCTAGTAAAACGCCATGAACGGTTAGAACTTGATAATAATCAATGCCAGCCGGAAGCGTTACCTTTCCAGAACGCACCAAAACTTGAAGTAATCCAGCAGTAACACCTAATAATAATGAAATAAAAGCAACATAAAGAAATGCCATTGTAAGCTTTGCATCTTTTGGATTGATACTAACAATCGATTTCATTATTCAACCACCTCCAACGTTGCATACATTAAGTGGTGACCTAAACCACAATATTCATTACAAACAATTGTATATTTACCAGGCTTATTGAATTTCGTTTCAACAGTATTAATATAACCCGGCTCCAACATCATGTTTGCATTTGAGCCAGCTACTTCAAACCCATGAATGACATCTTTCGTTGTCCCAATAAAGTTTATCGTCGATCCAACAGGAACTTTAATGACCTTTTCTGGTCCTACATCATAGTTGAATGCCGATGCTACTACTACTAGCTCATATTGTTTGTCACCCACTTGCTTCAGACCAGGCTGATCAAACGGTGCTGTTGTATCAACTTTAGCTGGATCGACTGTTACTAGACAGCTTGGTGGCTGATTTCCCATGTAAAATGCACTAATTCCTATAGTGATCGTGAATGCAAGTAAAGCGCCGATGCCAAATAAGAGCCAGAGCTTTTCATACTTATGCATGTGCATGGTTACCAATGCTCCTTTCTAAACGTAGAATTAACGATTCAAGTACAAATTAAATATGCCAAACCAAGAAAAAACTAAAATGATGCCTAGAATTGAAGTCATTACAAGCGTTCCTCTTAATGAACTGCTATCTTCAACTTGAGTCTTATGATGCAATTCTGGTTTTGCCATTTTATTCACATCCCTTCAAATAATGAAAACAGATAATCACAAGGTCATTATGACAAAAATCACATTTTGTCCATATCGAATCGGCCACATTTTGGCAAGATTCATAAAAATTTCATAAAAAATTCATTAAAATTTTAAAAAGCCAATTCACGTGTACTGATGCACACGCTGAATTGGCTTTTTGCTATGTTAAAATAAGTTTTTTACATTCGTTTTTGGATTGTATTCGTATAACATCCATTGGCTTTCATCAATCACTTGCAGCATCAATTTCTGATTTTGCCAAAATAACGAATGTACTCTAGTAAACTGTTCAATTTTTGTTCCGTTCATCACATCATAAAGGTAAGTGTCTGGAACAAAGCTAGGCTCGGAAAATACATCAGCAACTACATATTGGCCTGTTGGGTCAAGGGACATTTGTTCAATGACAAGTGACTTTTCATGCTCTTTCGGCTCTAATCTGGCAATTTCGGTAAATGTTTTTTGCTCACGATTATATTTAAGGATCGTTACTCGATATCATTGGCATTAAAAGAAAAACTTTTAACCTGAATTATTCATAGTAACTTACTGATAACCTTGTAAATGCTTATTTATCAGGTAATCCAGCTAATTTAGTCATTCATTCAAATTGTCACTAAGATAGGGTTCCAGCCAATAATCAACAAACCTTCACTATTCCCAAATATAACAGGAGGTTCTACGATTGTAGATACCCCTGTTTCATTTGGATTTGAACCCCTTATTTCAGCAATTTTTAATAATGGTGGTGATATGGGTAAGGGTGCGGATAACCATATCCAATACCTGGTCCGCCTAAACCAAGTCCTGGATAAAAACCTAACCCTGAGCCTGGTCCACCTAAACCAAGCCCTGGTGCGAAACCAAAGCCTGAACCTGGACCACCTAAGCCAAGTCCTGGATAAAAACCAGGTCCTAAACCTGGTCCGCCTAAACCAAGTCCTGGTCCAAAACCTAACCCGGAACCTGGTCCGCCTAAACCAAGTCCTGGTGAAAAGCCAAATCCGGAACCTGGTCTGCCTAAACCAAACCTTTGATCTGTCAGCATATGGGCATAATTAGTAGGAATCATTTTCATCCTCCTCATTTAATTTTACAGTACAGCATATTCATTTTTGGGATAAATTCTTGGGTATATGTCCAGAATCAACGAATTTATATAGACATAAGCCGATTCTAGATTTTCGACTGAATACATTTCGATTTTTTGGGTTCTTTCAAACCCAAAGTCATCTTTTGTATCCTCTTTTTCTTTGCTACATCCTATTAAAAGTATTGATAGGCTTAAAATAAAAATGGCTATCCAAGAGTCATGAATTGACTATTTGAATAGCCCATCTTTCATACTGTAAGGTATTCAGCAATTACAATATTTCGATATACCCTTCTGTTCCATTGACAAGAATCCGTTGCCCATCTTTTATCAGTTTGGTGGCATTTTCCACTCCGACAACTGCTGGTAAGCCATATTCGCGTGCTATAACAGCTCCATGGGTCATCAGTCCACCAACTTCGGTGACTAGTCCTTTTATGGATACAAACAATGGCGTCCAGCTAGGGTCAGTAAAGGAAGTGATTACTATATCTCCATCTTCTAAATCAGCATCTTCCATATTTAAGATGACACGAGCGCGTCCCTCTATAACTCCTGAAGAAACCGGCAGACCTACAATAGCTTCGGCTGGGAGATTTTCTCGTTTGTATTCACCGGAGAGTGTTTCACCATCAGACGTGATAACACGTGGGGGTGTTAGTTTTTTATATAATTTGTACTCGTCTTTTCGTTTGCTGATGATCTGGTAATCCAGCTTATTTGTGCTTGCAGCTTCGCGAAATTCTTCAAAAGTGAGATAGTATATATCTTCTTTTTCATAAATAACGCCCGCTTGGACTAATTTGTAGGCTTCTTTTAGTAAAGCCTGCTTATAAACGAAGTAACGATTAATCATGCCGTATTTAGGATATTCCCTAAACCCGCTGAAATTCCGGATTAGGTCAATCATTTGTTTTGTTTCTTTGGCTTTTTGTTCACCATCCGGTAATTGCTTCAATCGATCTAATAACTCTTGTTCTTTTTTCAAAGCAACACGTCTCCCTTGTTCAAATTTCCGACGGCTGGCATTCGGCTCAAAGTTTTTAATATTATTTAGAATGAAGGGAATAAGTGTAGTTGGTTTTTCGCTCCATCGAGTTCTGGTAATATCGATTTCTCCGACACATCGCATTCCGTATTTGTTAAGATAAGCTATTA
Organism: Bacillus sp. (in: firmicutes); assembly: GCA_012842745.1. Classification (NCBI taxonomy): domain Bacteria; kingdom Bacillati; phylum Bacillota; class Bacilli; order Caryophanales; family Bacillaceae; genus Bacillus; species Bacillus sp. (in: firmicutes). Next base: position 174,458 of record DUSF01000037.1, read on the forward strand.
TTGCATCTTGGATTTCCTTTCCACCATCAAACTTAACGATTTTCTCCAAAAAGTTATCATCTTTTACATCTTGTAAATATTCAATTACTTCCGGATAAGGACGAATCACATCGGCGACATCCAATAGCGCTAGGCCCATTTCCGAAGTAATATTGTTTGGTACAGATTGAGAAAGCTTATATGCTACGTTTTTTTCACCTAACCACTTGTTCATTTTTTCATTGATCCATGATGAAGCATCCTGTACCGCCATAATCACAGCCAAACTTTGTGGGTCAAATAAAAAAATCTTCTTTAATTGCTGGATATCTTCTAGTATAAAATCAAATAAAGCCGATCCAGATTTCGTTTGGATGTTTTGTTTTAACTCTTCTATCGATGTTCGACTACGCTTAATTAAATCAGTAACGATTGTCGGATCGTTTTCGATTTGTGCTTGAGAACTCGGAAACGACATATCTTTATTGCTTTTACTTGGAATCTGTTCTTTTTTATCGTTTGGGAACGTTTTTATAAAATCTCCTCGCTCAATTATGGTCATAAGTGCGTCTTTTATGAGCGGATCTGATTTTCCTAGGGTATCTAATAAGATTTCTCTGCTGACAGGTGAAGCCAGATGATTTGTAACATCAACAAACAACCTTCCACCAGCTTTACGCATGGGAGCAGGAGTCGTTAAAAGGAAAAGAGACAAGCCCAATGGTTTTAGGGGCGCGGTCATCATTTGTTGGTGACCAACAGAGACATAAACGTGGTTTTCTTGGGTCTCACCCGCTTCAGGGATGGGGAAAAGAGTAGTGATTGGCCGACTCTGGATAATGTAAAATGTATCATCAACTAAACACCATTCGATATCTTGTGGGCAACCGAAATAAGCTTCGATCTGTCTTCCGATACGTGCTAGTTGTAAAATTTGTTGATCAGTAAGTGTTTGTGTCTTTTGCTGATCCGGATTGATTGGTTGTGTCTCTGTTCCGCCTTCGTTTCGTGGATAGATAGCCAATTTCTTAGTTGCTATCATCTTATCGATGACTTTATCTTCCTGTACTTTATAACAATCGGCAGAGACCAAGCCAGAGACCAGTGCTTCTCCAAGTCCAAAACTGGCATCAATTGATAACAGTTTTCGGTTAGAAGTAATTGGATCAACAGTAAATAAAATCCCTGAAGCCTGTGGGAAAACCATCCGTTGAATGATAACGGATAAATACACTTGGCTGTGGTCAAATCCATTTTGTATACGGTAAATCACGGCACGATCCGTAAATAGGGAAGCCCAACATTTGCGGATATGCTGCAAGATGGCTTCTTTTCCGATGATATTTAAATAGGTGTCATGTTGACCAGCAAAAGAGGCATGTGGTAAATCTTCAGCAGTCGCACTAGAACGTACTGCATAAGCGCAGTTCTCGCCAAACTGGGAGAGATAGTGAGCAACTGCTTTCACAACATCAGAAGGAATTTCTACTTCCATAATGGTTTGTCGAATCTTCCTGCTGATTTCGCCAATTTGATCCCGATTCTCTACTTTTAGCATTGTTAGTTGATCCAACAATGCTTGAAACGTTTCGCTTTGTTCGATGGCTTTTTGATATCCTGCTGTTGTAATACAAAATCCTTTTGGTACATGTATTCCTTGAATTTTTGATAATTCCCCTACATTTAACCCTTTTCCGCCAACGAGTAAAAGCTGTGTTTTTTCCATTTCCTGAAAACCGAGAACTAAAGAACTCATTCTGCATCTCTCCTAACCGTTACTATTCTATTGATTTTAACAGTAGTAAATGGGAATATATAGTCTATATTGGCCATTTTTTATATGCTATAATTAAAGTAGGAAGAGTTCAATTTTCAAAAAAAAAAACGGAAATTACCATACAGTAACCTGACTGTTCAAGCACACTTTTTCACAAACTATACATATATTTTTATCATTAATTACCTGTGAACCGAACTATTTAGTGATCTACTCTGCTCCTATTTTCTTGACAACATCAACAAATTAAAAGCTGTACTTGCTTAGTTAGAGAACTGTTTGTTTCTTCCTTTTCGACGATTTTGTTTTTATTGTATCAATATATATTATTAGTCCAGAAATCACCATAAACATCATGCCTATTGAAGTAAATATTGTAACTGTTGCTTCATATGTACTATTCATCAATGAAACCTTCAATATGATTAAAATAACCATTGGGATAGTAAAAGATCGATGTATTTTTCTTAAGTTTAAGATAAACTTTCTCATTTTCTTATTCTTCCTTTCATTTATTCTGATTGCTTACATTCTGATTTATACAACGGACAATTTCATTGATCTAAATCAAATTTTTTGAAAGAATTTTAAATGTAAATGCAGGGGTAAATAAGAAATTGGCTTATTTAAAACAAGTATATTTTAATCCCAAGTGTCAATAAAACCATTTTGTCGGCAATATAAATGTCCATGGTGTAGTGATAATGGCAATTGTAAGTGCAACCTTAAATCTCAAACGTTTCTCCTCAATAACGGATTTGAATGTAATTTTATAATTAAAAATAAAAATACAATAGGAGGCAACAAGCATTGAGATTAAAATGATAACTACAGCAATTGGATGGCTAAATGGGTCATAACTTATGGCTGTTGTTAATTCATAGGATAATCCTATTTCACCCCCAACCATCGCAACTAAAAATAAAATCAATGCACCGATAATATCTGCTAAAAAACCAAATAACCATACCTTCAAAATACTTTTCTTATAAAATGTCCAGAGGTTTTTATGAGTTCCTGAAAGTTTAAACATATAAAAACAAGCCATAGTGACAAATGAATCAATCAAAAAATTTCCGAAAAGAGTAATAAAAATGACTGGCGGAAAAAACAATAAAAACCAAATTGGAAAAATAACATTATATTGTTTTATATCCTTCATAGTTATTCACCTACCAATTCGTTTAATCGTTTTATCGCATCATCAAAATTAAATGTGCTATACCGTCGGTAATTTTCCTCATCTAAAATTCGATAATGATTGCTAATTACATTTTGATGCAAGCGAAAATTTCCTTTTTTAGAAATCTCTTTCCACCAAACTTTACCACCCATTGTTTTTTCTCTTTTTCCTTCGGTGCTGTTTAAACCAATTAATCTAATAAGTTCGACTGGATCATCACCCAACACCGTGTTTAGAACCTCACTATTGTTGAATAATGCACAAACAGCCACAATTGTCGTCCAGTTGGCAGTAGTTCTCCCTTTTTCGATTTGGACAAGTGTTTTTTTAGAAATCCCAACAATTTCAGCCATTTTATCCTGTGTGAAATCATACTCAGTACGGATGAGTTTTAATTTTTCGGAGATTACTACAATTGCAGTTTCGCGATCCATAATACACCTACTTTCACTTTTAGTGTAATTATACACTTTAGGTATCATTTTATAAGTTCTTAATGCTGTTTCCATGTTTTTCTGTTATATAATCGTAGGACTTATTCCTATCAATATGATATAATAGTGATATCATTTTAATACCATATTGATTCCAAAAGGAGGACTTTTCATGGTTGAGAAAAAAGCAGGTGCCATCAACGGTTTTATCGGAAGTCTTATTATCTTAGCAATTTTAGTAGCTGGGATTTTAGTTTTAATTAATTCTGGAGGAACCATTAGCTTATTGATACTAGGTAGTCTATTGGTGCTCATAGCCATTGTTCTATCGACTGGTATCGTCCTTGTCAAACCAAATGAAGCAAAGGTTGTGCTATTTTTTGGGAAGTATTTAGGAACTTTAAGAGAGAGTGGATTATGGTGGACGACTCCTCTAATAACATCGCAAAAAATCAGTATTAAGGTTTTTAATTTTAATAGTCCAAAATTAAAAGTAAATGATACGAATGGAAATCCGATTGAAATTGCAGCTGTTATTGTTTACAAAGTTTTAGATACTGCTAAAGCAGCTTTTGATGTAAATAGTTATAAAGAATTTGTGGAAACGCAAAGCGAATCTGCCCTTCGCCATATTGCCAGCCGTTATCCTTATGATACGGCAAATAACGATGTCGACTCTTTACGTGGAAATTCCGAAAAAGTAGCAAATGAACTATTGGAAGAAGTGCAGGAACGCTTAAAAGCGGCTGGCGTTGAAGTGCTTGAGGCTCGTTTTACTCATCTTGCCTATGCACCTGAAATCGCGTCAGCCATGCTGCAACGCCAACAGGCTGCAGCAATCATCGACGCTCGCGAAAAGATAGTTGAAGGTGCCATCGGCATGGTTCAGGCCGCAATTGCGAAATTAGAAAAGGATTTTGAGTTGGATGAAGAACGCAAAGCTGTCATGGCTAATAACTTGATGGTCGCCATCGTTTCTGACCGCGGTGCCCAGCCAATTATCAATACTGGCTCCCTATATAATTAATGGGGCTAATTATCATGGCTAAGAAAAAACAATTCCCACTTCGAATAGATCCTAAGCTATACGAGGTTCTTGAAAAGTGGGCTCAAGATGAGTTAAGAAGCGTCAATACCCATATCGAATACCTATTAAGAGAGGCGGCAAAAAAAGCGAAGAGGCTTAAAGATTCATAGGAATGAAAATAGCTACAGAGGATTTCAAATCCTCTGTAGCTATTTTATCGCATGATTTATTAAAAAGCTTAATCCGATTTTTCTTCGCTAAGGTCACACACATCATTTATTTTAAGAAACAAGTTCTGATTCCGATAGGAATAATCATCTGTTATTTCCGTACTAAACCAGTGCGGTATTTCAAAATGCTTTGCCTCTGCCTCAGAATCAAACTCTACCTTTACAATTATTAATCCTTCTAATTTGCCGAAATACTTAAAGATTGTTAAATGGTGCCCACAGTAATCATAAAATAAGCGCTTCTTGATGATTGGTTTAAACTCATAGATTAGCTGCTTATAAGTATGTTCCTCGATTTCAACTTCTGTTTTGATGCGGGACATTCCTTGTCCCTTCTTAATGGTAAGAAAATAAGAAAGTGTGTGGGGTTCGGAGCTATAATCCTCAATTCTTCTAATCCTTACCTCTTCATCATCTCCAAAAGCAATATAAAACTGTTCAACTAAATCAATAGCAACTACATCTAACCGCTCTAACAGATAATCATTCTCGACTAAAAACTTTCTGTCTATTTTCTTTCCGGGCTCCAATTTTAATCACCTCTATTTTTTTATAAACCTAATCTAATTACTATTTACTCTAAGTCTATTAAGAACATAACTTCATGATGCTAATAATTTGTCCACTTGGATGAATTATTTTTTGTTTTATATGCAGCCATTTCAATTTTTAGCGCTTAAATTACTAATTTCCCCATTTGACGTATGATAAAATGAAGGAACGAAGAAAACAAGAATCGGGGGAAGCTTCTTGAAGGAAAAAATATTTTGGATTTGTATGGTAATTGTTGTTTTTAGTTGGGTGGGCAATTATTTGTATTTTCAATCGAAACAGCTTGAACACCCCATTTTTTTGGACCACTATTATGAAACTTATTTGCAGGATGAAACATATATAACATTCTATTATTTAAGCAATAAGATGGACCAATCTCAGGTAAGCTATGCTTTACTTGATGGGATTGAGGCCTACCCTGCTTCAGACGGAGATTTTTGGAATTGGACAGCAAATAAACCAAGGTTTGCGCAGGAGTTTTCCCATCAGTATTTAAAATCAGTGAGATTGAAGTTGCCTAAATTCAATCTACCGATCGAGGAAGGATCGGACGATATATGGTCGTTCGAGGAAATAACGGTTGCTTTTTCAGACCGACAAACCGTTACGGCCAACGTAGGAAAAATTAATACTTGTCTTTTATATTTTCCAGCTCATTATGGCGATTGTTCAGCAACATGACGATGAAAGCTTAATTAGACGTTCATCGAGGACATTTCACGGCTACATCATTGTGATGCTACTTACGATGATTGCAAATTCCTTTACAATCAATTTTTCAACGCAGCAATTCATCGGAATAGCAATTATTTCCGCTATCTTAGGTTTTATTATAGAAATCGTATTTCTAATCCTATTGAGGGCGATACGCAAAACAATCGCTTAATAAGTTTACTTTAGCCTTCTTTACAAAAAGTTAATGCTTAATTTACCTTTTGTTAACAATTGACAATTAAAATAGAAATATACACTAATTCATTTAAAGAAGGTGCAACAATTGAATAGACAGTTATATCCAAGAGTTTGGATTAATAGCTTTTACTCCTATTTAAAATATTTAAACAATAGACAAAAAAAGGAGATTTTACATTATAGGCGATTTATGGAATTTAAAAAAATAATGGAAAGTAAATCATTAGCTACATTTTTTCAGCCCATTTTAGAATTAGAATCTGGCGAGACATTAGGCTACGAAGTATTAAACCGTCCTGCTCGTTCCAGACTATTTCCGAATACTGAAGAATTTTATAATTTTGTTGGCCAAACAGAGCAAGTATTTTCATTCGAGTGTTTTTGTAGAAATTTATCGCTCTCACGTTTTATTGCTAAGACAAAAGAAAATACTCTCAAGAATAACCTCTTGATTTTTATAAATATTCACCCTAACGTATTATTAGATTCAAACTACCATAGTGGCGAAACACTCCAACTTTTACAAGAGCTAGGTATAAAACCTAGTCAGGTTGTTTTTGAGCTAACAGAAAAAAGTGCAGTAACAGACTTTACATTATTTGAAAAAGTTCTCTCAAATTACCGTTCACAAGGATTTCGAATTGCAATTGATGATGTAGGTTCAGGGTACAATAGCCTCAAAACGTTAGTTTATTTGAAACCAGAATTTATCAAGCTTGACCAATCACTTATTAAAAATATAGACCAAAATATTGAGCAACAGCAATTGGTTGCTTTAATAATTGAATATGCAAATCAATCTTCTACAAAAATTATCGCTGAAGGCATAGAAACAGTAGGTGAACTAAGATTTATATATGAAAAAGGCGTACATTACGGGCAAGGCTATGCGCTAGGGAAACCACAGGAGGATATTCGACCAGGGGTAATGCGGATTTAATCATATCAAGACCTCACCGTAACGTTTCACGGTCATGTTTGTTGTCTACCTCACAGTTTCTTGGCCGCATTCCATCATTTCACGGTCATGGTTCCTGCTTCCTCACCGTTTCTTGATTACATTCCATCGTTTTGCGGACAAATTCCTCGCAACCTCTCAGTTTCTTGCCACATTCCATCGGTTCACAGACGCGGGCAAGTTGATTCTCATTCTTTCGCTTGAACTCGGGTTTAAGCGACCGATGTTTTTGCGAAACCACATCAAACAACATAAGACAACCAAAAAAAAGAAATAGTAATTGAAAAAATTGCCGTTTCACCGTATATTGAATAGGTAATTCTTATAATAACATCAATTTCGCAAACAATAATATTCAGGCCGAATAATGGTCTTGAAATGGAGGATTTGATCATCGTGACGTTAGGGCCACGAGTCATTAAAACGGGCATTGCTGTGACGCTTGCGTTATATATTTGTTCAATCTTTAAGCTTGAATCAGCTGTGTTTGCCGGAGTAGCTGCCATTTTTACAATCCAGCCGTCGATTTACCGAACATGGAAACAGGTGTGGGACCAAGTACAGACGAATACATTGGGTGCTTTAATCGCCATTTGTGCTGTCTATTTTATTGGGAACGATCCGATTGCCATTGGTCTTGTTATGATTATCGTTATTTTAATAAGTTTGAAATTAAAGATGGCAGAAACGATTACCCTTACGTTAGTTACTGTGCTGGCGATTATGAGTGCACCGACAAATGAAGATTTAAGCTTTGCTTTGCATCGCTTTGAGATTATTTTAATTGGAATGACCTCGGCTTTATTAGTAAATATTCTCATTTATCCACCAAATTACAAAAAAAATTACGTGGACAAAGTTCATGCAGTGTTTGAAAATATGTCGCTCTTGATGAGCACATCAATATCGAATGAAATGACCGAAAAATCACATCAGAAGCAAATGAAGGAATTGGAGAATGATATTTTAAAATTAGAAGAACAATACAGGCTATTTGATGAAGAGCGCGAGAAAATGGCAAAAATAAATAATATGAATTTACGGGAAATTGTTGTTTTCAAACAAATGTTAAAATCGCTCCAGCAAGGGTTTATTGTGCTAGAAAATATAGACGAGTTTTATTTTCAATGTAAGCGAAACTCGGAAGAAAATCATTTATTTGATCAACAAATCGAACAATTACTAAAGTATCATAAGCTATTTTTATTAAAGTATGATGGCATCATTAAAAATGATGAACCACAACTTGATGAGGATATTATGACACGTACAATCTCTTTTTTAGAAAAAGTCTTAGATTCCCACAACGAAGACCGCGAAAAAAAAATCAATCTTACTGTAATCAGTTCGTCCATTTATAAATATGCCTATCAAATTGAACGGTTAAACAGGCTTATTGAACAGTACAACAAAAAAGTACAATAAAAATATTTCGTCAACCGATTATTGTTCCCTAAAGTGATTGTTTCTATCCAATCAAACTCAAGACCATAATCGGTTGACGAAAACTTTTAAAAGTGTATAAACGGATTTTTCCACTCCATCAACACACCATAATGATGTGATTCCTTATCATCCAAGTAGTTTTCAACAATCGCCAGTGGCTTCCTTCCACATCGTAATAAGAACGTAATAACTGGATCCTTTAATTTCCCCTCCACGACGGCTCGGATGTATTCCTCAGCAGATAGCTGCCCTGCTACTTGTTGATAGCCTGGCATCCGCCCTCCGCCAAGAAGCCGCTCTAAGCCTTGCTGAATGACAACATGGTACATCGCCTGCATCATCAATTTGCCTAGACCATATTTGCGAAAGCTTGGCCTGACAGCAATATCGACAATATAAAGCGTATTTCCATTAGGATTATGACTACGAATATAGCCATTATCGGTGATTTCTTCCCATGTGTGCTTTGGACTTTTTTCATCGAAATTGACGATTAAGCTGGTCATCGAACCTGCCATCTTACCATCAACCTCGATACACAATGCACCGTCCGAAAACAATGTAACATGATTGGTGAGTTGCTCCTTATCCCACCACAATTCAGACGGAAAAGGAGGTGGAAAACATTCAGACTGGATTTGAATCAGTTCATCAAAATCCTCCCGTGTGTAATTACGGATGACGACTGGAAATGACTTGCCATCATGAAAAAGAAAAAATTCACTTCGATACATTAGCACCTCACCCTTCTACATGTTTTCCCTTAATGCCAGCATATCAAGCAAACGCTTCGGCGCACACAAACACATCCACTTTCTATATAGTTTCCCAATCAACATATAAATCGGTACGACGGTCTCGCCAAGTCGTTACCGAGCCTTTTTCACGTACCTCATAAAGCAAACGTAAATCTAGGTCTGCTGTCACGATCATGTCCTGATTAATTTCCCCTTCTACTAAAAGTCCCTTTGGTGGAAACGGAATATCATTAGGTGTGATTACAGCTGCCTGCCCGAAGTTAGCTCGCATAAAATCTACTGTTGGTAACGAACCGACTGTCCCTGTGACGACAACATATACTTGATTTTCAATGGCACGGGCATGGCTTGTATAGCGAACTCGGTGAAATCCATGACGATCATCTGTACATGATGGGCAAAAAATAACATCGGCTCCCTTTGCTTTTGCGATTCTAACAATTTCCGGAAACTCAATATCATAGCATGTGAGAATCGCAATCTTGCCCTTATCTGTATCAAATATTTTAAATGAATCGCCTGCAGACATATTCCATTCTTGGATCTCTGTCGGTGTAATATGAAGTTTAGCCTGTTCTTCCACTCTTCCATCTGGGTAAAAAAGATGAGCGACATTATAAAACAGATGATTTCTCTCAACAACATGTGTACCGCCGATAATATGCATTCCTGTTTCCTCAGCGAATTTTTTAAATAAACGAATATATTGCTCTGTAAAAGCAGGTAATTCATTTATTGTTAAGCCCACCCCTTGTTCATTTCCAATTGATAATAGCTGTGTTGTAAAAAATTCCGGAAATAGTACAAACTCTGAGCCAAACTCCTGAGCCGTTTTTATATAATGTTCACATTGATTGGCAAACTCTTCGAAAGATTTTATCGTGTGCAGATGGTATTGAACGGCTGATACTCTAATTTTCAATATGTGATTCCCCCCAACATTATTTTTCTCATGCTTCTTATGGATAATATATATTAAAATTTATCGGAAATAAAGATTATAAGAATCTATAGGGGGATTACTTGCAAAAGGTCGTTTCGTAAGAGAGAACGGACACAGAATCTGTGTCCGTAAAAATTTTGTTTATCTATTATTGGTAGATGCTACTACCTGATTCCCTGAACTGCTCAGCTTTTTCCTGCATTCCTTTTTCAATCGCTTCCGCTGTTTCAAGATTATGTTCTGCTGCATAATTTCTAATATCATGAGAAATTCTCATACTGCAAAATTTCGGACCGCACATTGAACAAAAATGAGATGTTTTTGCTCCTTCTGCTGGCAGTGTTTCATCATGATATTCGACAGCCCGTTCTGGGTCAAGCGATAAATTAAATTGATCCTGCCAGCGGAATTCAAAGCGCGCTTTTGATAAAGCATTATCGCGAATTTGCGCTCCCGGATGACCTTTCGCTAAATCGGCGGCATGAGCGGCAATTTTATAAGTAATAACACCGGTGCGAACATCCTCTTTATTTGGCAAACCCAGATGTTCTTTTGGTGTCACATAACAAAGCATCGCCGTGCCATACCAACCAATCATCGCCGCACCAATAGCAGACGTAATATGGTCATAGCCTGGCGCAATATCCGTTGTTAACGGCCCAAGTGTGTAGAATGGTGCCTCATCACAAAGTTCTAGTTGTTTATCCATATTTTCTTTAATAAGATGCATTGGAACATGGCCTGGTCCCTCAATCATAACTTGAACATCATGTTTCCAAGCTATTTTTGTAAGTTCTCCTAATGTCTCTAATTCAGCAAATTGCGCTTCATCGTTGGCATCGGCTATAGAGCCTGGACGGAGACCATCCCCTAGTGAAAAGGCGACATCATACGCTTTCATAATTTCACAGATTTCTTCAAAATGCGTATATAAGAAGTTTTCCTGATGGTGAAATAGACACCATTGCGCCATAATCGAGCCGCCACGAGAAACTATGCCAGTTACACGCTTAGCTGTTAACGGAATATATCGTAATAAAACACCGGCATGAATCGTGAAGTAATCTACACCTTGCTCAGCTTGTTCAATTAATGTATCGCGGTAAACTTCCCACGTTAGATCCTCAGCAATGCCATTCACTTTTTCTAAAGCCTGATAAATCGGTACTGTCCCAACTGGTACAGTTGAGTTGCGGATAATCCATTCTCTAGTTGTATGAATGTTTTTACCTGTTGAAAGGTCCATGATTGTATCTGCACCCCAGCGTGTCGCCCACGTCATTTTCTCCACTTCTTCTTCAATCGAAGACGTAACAGCTGAATTGCCAATATTAGCATTTATTTTAACGTGGAAATTACGGCCGATAATCATTGGCTCAATTTCTGGATGATTAATATTAGCTGGAATAATCGCCCTTCCCTTTGCAACTTCATCACGGACAAATTCAGGCTTCACGTTTTCCCGTATAGCGATAAACTCCATTTCCGGTGTGATGATTCCTTTTTTTGCATAATGGAGCTGAGTAACATTTTTCCCTTTTTGCGCTCGCATCGGCTTACGTTTTAAATTAGGAAACACAGCTTCGTTAGCACGAGGATCATTTTCATCACGATAGCCATTATCTTCAGGTTTTATTTCCCGTCCTTCGTATTGTTCAATATCGCCTCTTTCATGAATCCAAGCGTTTCTAAGGGCAGGCAGTCCTTTCGACAGATCAACTTTATACGCGGGGTCAGTATACGGACCACTTGTATCATACACTCTTACTGGTGAATTTTCTTGAACACCAAAATTACCAGTTGTTGGACTTAAGGCTATTTCCCGCATCGGTACCTTTATGTCAGGTCTTGAACCTGTTACATAAACTTTTTTACTTCCAGAAAAATTTGACATGATGGAAATGTTTTTTTCATTTAATGATGATGTTGACATCGAATAAATCTCTCCCTTTTTTTTATTAGTGGACGAGATCTAGACAAAATTAGCAGTAGGGGGCAGGATAAAATAGAAAAAAAGCCGAATCCAAATATGGATGGACCCGGCTTTATGTGTAGAATATGCAAGCAAAAAGAAGATGTTAACTTCCCTACGCTGGTATGATCCAGATCAGGTCCAAAGGGTCAAGAAACTTCAACGCGTTTCCTTCTCAGCCCAAGCTCATTGGACCCCCCTAGTTAGTGCTATTCAATTTGTTTTAAGTATACATGATATTCAGAAAGATTAAAAGTAAAAAGTACAATCTATGCCCATAGCACCCATCCTTTACTCAAATGTAAAGCTTTTTATAATTGTAGGAATGTCTTTAACCATTTCTTCATATCGTTTTAATTCATCGCCTTCTAGAACTTGATCCAGCGGGGTGTAATAAAGGTAAACATCACCGTTATGACGGGTGATTTCCTTTGCAGTGCCTGTTGGACCTTCCGCTTGCGCCTTTTTCCACTCCTCTTCCGAAATAGTAGTAATATTCTTTTTAAGGAAAAATCAAGTTTACCGAGAAAAATAATTTTTTTTGTAAAAAACAAAGATGAATAGGCCTGTCAGCACGATCGTAATAGCAATCACAAGGAAAAATGAATTGGACACATCTTGAAAAGGCAAAGGCACATTCATCCCAAAAATGCTAGCGATTAACGTTGGGACTGAAAAAATAATCGTAAGTGCGGCCAGCAATTTAAGCACGCGGTTTACATTGTTTTGAATTACATTCCCGTACGCATCCATCACGTTATTTAAATTCGTTTGGTTGATATCCGTTACTTCATAAGCTTGCGCCAACTCAATCAGAACATCATCTAAAACACTTGCATCGTCTTCATATAGTTCGATGTAGTTGCCATACAATATTTTTTGCATCGTAAATTTCATCTGTTTTAAAGATGTTACCATATAAATAAGACTTTCGTTCAAATATAGAAGCGTGTACATCTCGCGATTACGATAAGACTTAGCAAGTTCCTCTTCTGCCATTGTAATATCATGTTCAATCGTTGCTAAAAAACGAATATATGCGCGCGCTGTTACACTTAATATATTTAAAGTATTTCGCATTTTCATGTTCGATGCAGAAAAATTCACCTTGCCTGTAAAAAGGTTTTGCATTAAAGGAATTTCTTCACTGCAAATCGTAATCATATGATCTTCCGTATGAATGATGCCCATAGGTATCGTGCGATATTTCACATCATCGCATGAACTTACAACGTCTACTCGATCATATGGAACGTGAATCACAATCAAGACGGTTCCATCACGTTCTTCAATCCGAGATTGTTCCTCCTTATCAAGTGAATCAATTAAAAAATCCCTTGGAACAGCAAGAGCCGAAACCACATAGTCAATTTCTTCAGGTGTTGGTCGAACAAGATGGATCCAATTGTTTTGACCAATCGTAGCTGCACTTTCAATCTTACCATCAGAAGTACTGTTATATATATAAAGCATTTTGTCACACATCCTCTCTTACTATCTTACTGTATTGTCGCAAGATTATTAAAAACGTAAAAATTTAGTTTTATAGAATATATAGATAAGCCCTCCGCTAATGGCCGCCATTAACCCCATGGCAACGATAAACATGAATGGTTCCTCTTCATGAGGTATTGGAACGTTCATTGAGAAAATACTTGCAATTGTAGTCGGAATCAAAAGCACAATCGTAAGTGTTGTCAGTATTTTCAAAACGCTGTTTAAGTTATTATGGATAATGGCTGCATACGCATCCATTAAGCCACTTAAACTAAGATTACGCATCTCTGTCACTTCCGCTGCCTGTTCAAGGTCTACCAATGCGTTATGAAGCATTTGCTCATCTTCTTTATATAATTTCATCACTTGCCCTTTGGAAAGATGCAAAAAAACGTTTCTCATTGCACGTAAAGAAGTTGAAAAATAAACAAGGCTCTTATTAATATGAATCAAACCAAATAACTCTCGATTATTATGCGATTTTTTCAATTCTTGCTGTAGCCGACCCACTTGTACCGTAATGCGTTTGATAAAATTGAGATACGACTGAGCGACCGCCTCAAATAGAAGCAATGTAATCCTTGTTTTCATATGCGTTTGAACTAGACCGTGCTTGCCCGAAAATACATCATTGCACAATGGAATATCCTCTTTTGAAACAATGACCAAATTTCCTTCGGTATGGATAATCCCAATTGGTAATGTTCGATATGGAATTTCTTCATACACGCTTTCTTCATCCATAGCAATTGGAGCATTAAGGACGATAAGTAGTGATGATTCGTCTTTTTCAATCCGTGGTCGCTCATTAATATCTTGAGAATCACGGAAGAAATCTTCAGGTATGTTAAGCTTCTCGGAAACTTGAGAAATTTCTGCATCTGTTGGGTCAACAAGATATAGTATTGTATTATGTGCGATATCGGATACCTTTTGCACTTGGCCCGATGAATCGCTTTGATAAATTGTAAGCATCAGAACTCCTCACTTTCTTGCCTAAAATAGACGCATTTTGTAAAATATCCAGCCAGTCACTAAACTGAAAATGAGAGAGATGGACATCAGAATCGTAAGAGCATATTGTCCATCTTGCCATGGTAACGGAACATTCATCCCATAAATACTAGCTGTCACTAACGGGTACGCTGAGATGACCGCAAATGCCGTTAATACTTTCACAACAATGCTTAAGTTAATTTCAATCGCGCCCGAGTAGGCATCCATCATATTCCCTAAATTAGTGTTGTAAATTTCAGATGTATCAAGTGCTTGTTGCATTTCAATAAGTGTCGCTTGCATCAGCTTTTCATCTTCTTCGTTCATCTCAACACTTAGCACCCGAGGCAATTTTCGCATTACAACAAGCCCTACTTTAAGTGCTTTTGTGAAATAAACAAGGCTCTTATTTATATGGATTAAAGTATATACTTCACTATTTTTAATCGACTTTTGTATTTTTTTTTCTGTAGCAATGATTTTTTGATTAATATCATCAAGATAATGTAAATAATACCGCGCTATGACAAGCAATAACTGCAAAGAAAGACGTGTTTTCATATTCGTAAAAACAAGCTTTACAAGATTTTCGCTAAATTCTTGTAAAATAGGATGATTAACACGGCAAACAGATAGAATAATATCGTTTGTTTGTATGATACCGATGGGAACTGTACGATATGGTACAACTTCACCCTTAGCCATTTTTAACGGTACATTGATGATGATTAACAAATTGTTGCCATCTTTTTCAATACGAGAGGGTTCGTCCGTATCAAGGGAATCGCGGATAAAGTCGACTGGCACCTCAAGACGACTGGCAACGTGATGTATCTCCTCTTCCGATGGTTCAGTAAGACATACCCAGCTTCCGTAAACAGTATCTGACTGTTCTTGAAGCAGGCCTTTTTCGTCGCTTTTATAAATTTTAAGCATTGAGACATCCTCCTTATCTGTTGGATTGAAACAGATTTAAGTTTTTCACTACTATCACCTTCCGTCATACTGGGACTCTCTATCACGATCCCCTCCCTTCAAAATAAAATACCCCCTAGGAGACCTAGAGGGTTTATATAAACGCACAAAAAAAACATTTCACGCCTCCCCCTAGTCCAGTTTTGGCACTATACACCGTAAAGAACAAATGTTCTTAGCCACATTATGAAAAGCCTTAATCCGGCAATCCCTGTTCTACCCATGGGCATCTTTCGATATTTCTGGGCAGTGGCCTATGTTTGTATAGGAGCCTCACCTAACGAGGAACTATTTAATTTCCATGTAATCTTAAATCTGCTTTTTATATTTGTCAAGCCTAGAGACTAATTTCATCTCAAAAGTTTTTGAAAGTTTCCAATAGATATCCATCTAAGAACCTTCATTGGATAAGGAGCATTGACTTTTGGAAAGCTAAAGGGAGTAACATTTATTTTGTCTAGAAGTAATAGAAAGGAGAAAACATCATGAAAAAACAGCAGCAAAATAAACAGCAAATACAATCTCAAAGCTACGAACAACAACAATTGCTACAGCAAGCAGAGCAGCAGATGGAAAATCAAGCAATGATGGAACAACAATTTCAAGCCCAAAAGCAGCAAGCATTACAAACGATGCAACAAGCATCAACGACAATCCAACAAAATACATCAATGATGAACACGCAAGTGATGCAGCAGGCAGGACAACAGCTTCAGCAAGCTATCCAACAGCTAAACCTTATGCAAGGAATTGCAATATCACAGGCACAAACAGCACAGCAGCAGCAATTAGAACAAATTCAACAGCAAATTGAACAAGCATCGCAAACGCTTAGTCTTGTTGAATCACTTAACCAAAGCAATAATAGCTTTAAAAAAGGATAAGATGTTTAGGGGCTCCAATTTGCCGATTTATCTGCTTTTGGATGCCCCCTTTTTTAGGCTGTTGTCCCATTCTCTGAATTTTGCAACACGGTTAAAATTGCTTCTTTTATTTCTTGGTAACCAGTACAACGGCATAGATTGGATTGCATCCATTCTTCAATCACATCATCACTAGCATTAGGATGCTTTTGGGCGAGCGCATAGGAGTTTATAATGAAGCCAGGGGTACAAAAACCACATTGAATCGCCCAATTTTCAACAAATGCCTTTTGTATGTAGAAAGTAGGGAGACCCTCAATTGTCATGATTGGTTGATCAGTGGATTCTATTGAAAGGGACAAGCATGAATGGTGCGGCTCCCCATTTACTAATACGGTACAAGCCCCGCAGTCCCCATTTTCGCATGCCCGCTTTGCACCTGTTAAACCAAGTTGTTCCCGTAATGTCTGCAACAACGTATCAGCAGAGCGGACCATCACCTCATGTGTATCGCCATTTACATGCAATTTGATAACTGATTTAGAATTACCATTCGAAATCATGCTTGCGCAACCTCCAATACGTCTATCGCTTCACTTAAAGTATTTTTCAATACAAATTTACGGTATTCAGCAGATGCCAATTGGTCATTTATGATAGCAGTTGGCAAAAGAGATACCGCCTTATCCACCCGTTCTGCCTTTTTCAGAGTGAAATCGTTTAAGGCCGTTTCTAATTCAGCCGACCTAAAAGGAAATTCACAAACACCGCTAATAGCGGCCCGTAAATTTCTATCCTTAACGATTGCAGCAACAGAAACAATCGGGTAGCCCACCTTGGACATTTTCGTCTTTTTTAGACTGACAAACGGCAGGTTGATATAAGTTTTATCAATTAGAATTTGCACAAGAAATTCACCTGTAGTTAATTTCAATTCCTCCTCATACACATCCGCTAGCGGGACAATCCTTTCTCCTTTTTCCCCCGCAATTTTTACCTTTGCGTCAACCAAAAGGAGGGCCAATACACTTTCCCGATAAATTAAGCGGCTCTTCATGTTTCCACCTATAGTAATCTTGTTCCTTGAAGTATGGTCAGCAATTTTTTTTACAGCCTGTCCTAAAAGGGGAAAAAAGTTTGACTCCGAAATTTTATTTAAAGAGACGGCCGCACCAACAACCAATTGCTCATCCTGAAATTCAAGTACATTGCATTCTGCAATACCTTTAACATCAATAACGGCATCTGCTGTTATTGTATTTAAACGAGAAAAAGTAATGAATTCCGTCCCGCCGCTATAAAAAATGACAATCTTTCCTTCATTTCTTACTTTATGAAAAATTTTCACTGCCTCTTGAATGGTGTCAGACCGATAATATTCAAAATCAAACGGAATCATACTAACTTCTCCTTCCACGTCTTCCAAATTAGCTCAGGTGTAAGTGGTAAATGGTTTAGTTCAACTTGTGCCGCCGCAGATAGGGCATTCGCAAGAGCACCCGGCATTCCAATCACCCCGTATTCGCCAATCCCACGGGCGCCAAATGGACCGTCTGCAGCTGGGGATTCAACAAAGTCGACAAGGTATTGTGTAGGCTGCTCACCAAACCGCATCATTTGATATGTTCTTAGCTGGGGATTTAGCACAATCCCTTTTTCATCAAAAACAAAAGCTTCCATACTAGCAAAGCTTAGTCCTAAATACATACCGCCTCGCATTTGCTGGGTTGCTGTTGCTGGATTAATAATTCGGCCGCCGTCAAGGACAGTAACAGCTTTTAAAATTTTATAAGTAAAATCTGTTGGGTCCCATTCGACTTCAACAGCTTGGGCTCCTACTGACCACCATGGACCTGGTTTTCCAAAACCGGTTTCTTTATCCATCGTAGTTAAGTGGCGCTGTATATATTTTCCACGCCCAACAACTTGACCTTCAACAGCATGACCATTTGGATATTTATATCCTAAAGCAATATCTTGGATTTTTATTCCATATTCGGGGCTTGGCTTTAGGTAAACACGTTCACCGCCAACCTCTAAATCCTCAGCTGAACATTGCAAAGCGATGGCAGCATTCCGTTTTAATTGTGAAATCGCATCATCACAAGCGGCCATTACCGCTCTTCCAGCTAAAAAAGTTGTGCTGCTGGCAACAGTCCGCCATTGGTGCGGGTCAGATTGAGTATTGACTTCCATTGTGACGTGGACCTTTTTGATATCCATTTTTAATCTTTCCGCCACCATTTGTGCTAAGATTGTTTTTGTCCCTTGGCCCAATTCAATAGCCGCACAATTTAAATTAACGCTCCCATCTGCATCAAACTTTAAAATTGCACCTGACTGCGCATTTGTTGCTGTCGTTGATGTTTTCCAAAATGTACTAAACCCCTTCGCTCTCACCATTCCATTTGCGATTTCGAGCCGCTTTCCTTCATCCCACCCAATTAACTCCTTGGCCCGTTCAATGCATTTTTCAACATCACCGATATTATTTGCATTTAGATTTGTCTGCGTTGGCGATGAAGCACCGGGTTTAATCACATTGATTTTCCTTAGGATAAGCGGGTCAATATTTAATTTTTCGGCAAGCTGCTCGATTGTCCGCTCGACCGCAAAGGTTAGTTCGGGATGGGCATAGCCACGGAAAGAGGTTGCGTATGGATGATTCGTATACATGCAGTAAGAGTCGCACCATACATTTGGCACATCATACGGGCCAGTGCAGTCAAGCGCCATCGCTCTCGTTATCCCGGCAGCTTGGTCTGTGTAAGCGCCAGAATCAATCAAATATGTATATTGCCCAGCAACAAGCTTCCCATCCTTTGTCGCCCCAAGGGCAATCGTTGCTTCAAGCCCAATATGACCGGGAGCTGTGAGTAAATCCTCTTCACGGCTATAATTTAATACCACCATTTTTCCGCCAATCGCTTTTGAAGCCAGATAAGCAAGCGGTTCCAACTGGACAGTTCCTTTTCCTCCAAATGCTCCACCAATCATCGGAACATGTACGATGATATTTCCAACATCAATATTAAAAAATTGATTTAATACCTTTTTGATTGTAAAAGGTGACTGTGTTGTCGAATGAACGATGACTTTACCAGCAGGATTAATTTCCACTCTTGCACAGCGCGGCTCCAATGCAGCATGATCAGAAAGATTGAAAGAGTATGTTTCTTTAATTTTTACCTCGCAATTTTCCCAAGAAGTTATAAAGTCACCTTTGCGAATTTTTATATGACTTCCTATATTCGTACCTTGAACTGGATAGACATTGCTAATGATTTTCATATATTGGCCTGAATTCGCGTGAACCAATGTCGATTTATTATGAAAGGCCTCTCGGACGGAGTTGATAACAGGAAATGGTTCATAGCTAACTCTTACAAGCCCAGCTGCTTTTTTAGCTTGGTATTCATGGTCGGCAACAACAATCGCTATCGGCTCACCGTAATAGCGAACCTTCTCATACGCAAGCGGTGGACGATCAGCTAGAATCGGGCCAATATGATAAGGAAACATTTTTCCTGTAACAATGGCGCGGACCCCAGGCACTTTCCATGCTTCCGTCACATCTATCGTTTTTATTTTGGCATGGGCATATGTACTTGTAACTAATTTTGCATGTGCTGAGCCTGGGGCATAGAAATCCCCAACATATTTTACTATACCCGCTGCTTTTTCAACGGCATCAATTCTTTGTTCAGGTTTTCCAACCGACATCCATGGATTTTCCTGCATATCACAAGCCTCCTAGAAAGGTTAGAAAAACACGAAATTTGCCATATTAGCGAATTTTGATGTTTTTCTTATACTGATATCCTATAAATAGCCTTCTTAATCAGTAGAACAATACTATCCAAACTAAAGTTTATTTTTTCCCTTTCTTGGATAATTTTATACAGGAGAGTCAAAAAGTAAAAAAGGCCAATAGTGGCCTGAAGCAATTAATTATTTTGATTTAGCGGCAAACAATTTCTCAATTTAGCAATTCCTTCCTTACAAACACCGTACATAAGCCATGAACAATCTTCACATAAATAGTCAAGGTCATCTGGATGAACGTTCCTTGCGACAAGGGAAACAAGTTCATTTTTGCGATAAATTCCGCCATTTTTAATACCGAGATGGCTGATTACCTTTTTATCTAAATTCATGACAAAGGCATCCGATTTTGGTGAATTACAGTAACCGTCCCCTTTATTCGGGCAGTAAAAGCAAGTTTCATCCAGGCCTGCAACCACTTCGATTGGATAATCAAGTGCAGAATTTCTTATCTCTTCCACCACTTGACTCATTTTTTCAACAAAAGCGGGACTGTAGCCCATTCCTTGAAAACCGTGCACACATAAAAGATGATGTCCACGTAGAATTCTTTTCTCCATTATTTCTCCCACACCTCTCCATCTTTTCATACAATTACTCATTTTTCTCTTTCATATTATTTAAAATTTCTTTTAATGTATAGTGAATATTATGTAAAGCGATTAACACAAATCCTAACATAAGAAATGTCACAACTTCTCTTGTAAACAATGAAATAATCCCAATCACAACAAAATAGAAAGTGTACATCCAGTTTCTCATTGTATTTTCCTTCCCTTGCTTAAAAAAGTACATGTCCAACTATTGCAATTATACCCGATTAAAGATTACCATATTCCTCAATGTAACTCGGTTGATGGAGTCAAAAAAGTTGCACACAAAAAAGAAAGTCCATTAGCTAATGTAATTGGACTTTCTTTTTTAACACAAAGTATTAGCAATCACTGAAAAATTCAAGTGAATTAGAATGTTAATGTGATATCGGCATCTTTTGCATATTCTAAAAATGTTACAGCACCACCCACTTCAATACCGTCAACAAAAGCCTCTTTGTCAAGACCCATAACATCCATTGTCATTTGACAACCAATGAACTGGACTCCCATTTCTTGCGCCATTCCAACTAATTCAGGAATTGCTGGAACATTTGCTTTTGCAAAACCTTCTGCAAAATGTTCTTTACCCGCTGGCATTGGCAGTTGTTTATTCGCTTCTTTGTGAATGAAGTTTAATCCTTCAAACGTAAAGAAAATAGCGACTTCCATTTCTGTTGCTGCTGCGGCAGTTGCAATATTAAATACTTTATATGCTTCAAATACTCCACCGTTACTTGCGATAATTGCGACTTTTTTACTCATTTTACACTCCTCCATTTTTTCTTGAAATTTTTTTATTTATTAATTCCCGTCGTTTTGCCAGTCCACTGACTCATACCTGGTATGACATTAAAGACTTTCGTAAAGCCATTTTTAGCCAACTCTCTAGCCGCAAGATCGCTGCGATTTCCAGCTCGACAAATAACGAAGATTTCGTCTTCTTTGTTCAGTTCATTGATTCGTTTTTCTAAACCACTTTCTTTGTTAAACTAACATTCTCATTATTTTCACTTTTCAATGGTAGCGTAATCGTAAAACATGTCCCTTTGCCAACTTCACTTTCAACATCTATAAAGCCATTCATTGATTCGATAATCCGATAGACAACCATCATACCAAGACCCGTGCCCTTCATGTCCTTTGTTGAAAAATAAGGCTCCCCTAACCTACATAGCTGAGTTGCATCCATTCCAATTCCAGTGTCTTTAATTTGGATTGTAATGAAACTATTATTAACAACTGAGGAAAGAATTGTTAACAAGCCACCATTTGGCATTGCTTCAATAGCATTTTTCATTAAATTTACAAGACATTGCTGAAGGCGGGAGCGTTCACCTTTAATTATACCATCCATTATTTTTGTATGAATCGTCACATTATTCATGTTTGCTAACGGAAGCATTACGTCAATGGAACATTTAAGCTCAGTCTTTGTATGGAGGAGTTCGATTTTGTCAGGTGAAGGTTTAGCAAATGTTAAATAATCTTGAATAATACCTGCCGCCCGGTCTATTTCATCGATCGCTATTCTAATGTAATCCCGGCAATTATCTGGTACATCCTGCTCACTCAAAAGCTGCATAAATCCCCTTGATGCTGTCAATGGATTGCGAACCTCGTGTGAAATACTTGAGGCAAGATGACTCGCAGCTTCTAACTTCTCATTGCGTATTAACTTTCTGTACACAAGTTCATTATGGCGAATATCCTCCACTATTTTAAGCGTTATCCACGGCCCGATTAAATAAGAGGCTATGTAAGCAATCCAAAATACATAGTTCATAGATGAATTTGGGTAAAATAGAACAATTAAAATAGTAACAACAAAAGCATTATATGTACTAAAAGCGACAGTAAAAAGCATTTTTTCAAATACAGACCAGGTTAGGAACCTTTTTCTAACTGCGAAAACCAATATGGCAACTGACGTTGCAATCAGAACTGTTAATAAAAATCCCACCATTCCCCCTAAGAAAAAACGGACCACAAGCATGACGATATATAGTCCAATTGTTATAGCCGGCCCACCATATAATCCACTAATGATAAATGGAATATATCGCAAATCAAAAAACAAACCGTCCTCGGCTTTTATTGAAAATTTCATACACAAAACGATACCAGCAGCTCCCAAAAGAAAGGTTGCCGCTTTTTTTGCTCGCTTTGACCAGTCCCTCTTCTCTGACCAATATTGGTATAAAAGCACTAAAAACAAAATGAAAAATAAATTTGTTGAAAGATCCTTAATAAACTCATACATTACCTAAACTGCCTCCTTTTAAGAGGTAGCATGATGAACAGCACTGAAGAAATTCTTAAGCTACATAACCTACAAAATACATCTAAAGAACTATCTTACATAGTATTAGACAAGTCTTTTAGGCCCTCTTCCTTACCTCAGCTATTTTCCTATTATATCCAAGATTATTCGACGTTTAACAGTAAATTCCTTGTCGAAATTAATTTTTTTGTAATAAATTATAAAAAATACCATAATATAAAAGTCATACAGTTATTTTTAAAAAATAAGTCATAAGAAACATTGACATAAAATTTTAAAAGAATTATAATAATTGTTGTAAACGCTTACATTTAGGGGTGGGGTGAATACTTATGATGTATAACAACAAAGTGGGGAAAGATTACTTCATCGAGATTCTTTTAAATGTCGGTTTATTTAAAATGCCTGATGGTCGTCAGTTATACGAAGCAACCGAAAAGGAGCTTAAAAGGGAACTTTGTTCAATCACAAATAATCAATATTCATTTTGTACCCTTTTTCAATGATGAATGGGCTTTCGTGGAAAAATTAATAAAAATTTTTTGGATAGTTTTAGACAGAAACAAAAGCCATCGTAAGTTGTCATTTTAGGCAACTTCGATGGCTTTTAAATTTTGCTAGATTGTTTTTTTCGTATTTACATTTGGAGAATAGCTTAATCCACCCATTCGGTCAGGAAGCTCAAGGATTGACTTGTTAAGTGCATCAAGCTTCAACTCAACGCGATGAAGCAAATAAAATGTAACAACAACCGGAAAGCCATAATCTTGAATGAATGGAAGCAGTTGTTCCAAGATGATATCCCCCCTTTTCATTTTAGATTTACGTCAATCTCATTTCTATAAGCCTTTATAGGCCTAAATCTACTTCCATTACATTGTGCTCTACGACGCGTGCCCCTTTTTTGGCAACTAAATCACCACCAGTAGAAGTAAAAATATTTGCGCTAATGATGGTATCCATCGCTGCAGACACACTAGCTGTATTTACTGGCTCGATTGGGTCATCAATAGCGATGGTCGCCGTTTTCCCTTCATTATTAACAAACTGCAACTCTAGTTTTTTACTCATTTCGTTTCCTCCTTCCTATAAATATTTTAAAGAAGCGACTAACCTGCGATAATCTTATAGCTGCTGTTGCGCTCTACATTAGCCAATGTATGCTGTTGCAGCCCAGCAATCGCTAAAGATACAGTTTGAATATCATCAGGTGTTGCTGTTGTTTTTAGATTATTGTAACTTTTAATTTTGTAGATCGCCTTTCCCTCTAAATCAACACCTTGATTATATTCAATTCGAAGCTTGCTTTCGTTCATTACTTCCGTTGCCATCTGTTCATCACCTCCCTTCAACCTATATATAGGCGTGAAAAATAAAAAAGGGAGACATCTCGTTATTTTTCTACAAAAAATAGTAAATCATAATATATAAAATGTGCTTTTTTCGTCACCATAAAAGTGGCTCAATTCCGAAAATTCTTTTATGATAGAATTAGTAAGTATTCATCCTGAGCTCTTCTAAATAGAATGACAATTAGATTACCATGAAAGAAATGAGGGAAACCCTATGGAAGATAGAAAACAATTATTAAAGGAAGCAGAAGAGATGCTCGCTTTGACTAGCCGCACTTTTGTTATTCCGATTTCTCGTTTGGAAGGCTCACTCCATCACGTCGTAATGGCTGCATACCTTTGTATGCGAAGCATTGATGAAATAGAAGATCATCCAATTCTAGCAAGAGAGAATAAAATTCAACTCCTTACCTCAATTGGAGAGCGTATACTGAACGAAGATGATTCCCTTTCCCCCTTGTTCGAACCATTTATTGATATGTTGCCAGAGGTAACTGTAAGAATAGACGATTGGCTCAGCCTCATTCCTTTGGAAATTTCCTCAAAGGTACGGCTTTTTATCTCGAACATGGCGTTAGGGATGGCCTCCTGGACAGAACGGAATTGGCTTGTACAGACGGAGGAAGATCTTGACGATTATACATATGTTGTAGCTGGTTTAGTCGGTGAGCTATTATCTTTTCTATGGAAATGGCATGATGAAATTGATACTGATTCTAATCTAGCCGTAGCTTTCGGACGAGGCTTACAAGCTGTGAACATCGTCCGCAATCAAAGGGAAGACTTAGGTCGTGGCGTCTCTTTTTTCCCAGAGGGCTGGACCCAAGAAAAAATGATACACTATGCAAAAAAACAACTTGCCCAAGCTGATGAATATATTACAGCGATTCACTCAAAGCCTATCTATGAATTTTGTTCCATACCATTAGCGCTTGCACATGGAACCCTTCGCGTCATTGAAAATAATCAAGAAAAATTACAGCGCGAGGAAGTTGTCAAAATTGTTGATACTATTATTGGGTAATTAATTCCTTTTCGAAAATAAAATGTCTGGTTATTACGATTGAGTTCGGTTTTTATGGAGTAACCATCGTTAATAAAATCCTGCAGGTCAAATTGAAGACCAAATCATAACGATTTGGTCTTTTCTAACTCTCAACTATTCTCACTCTCTACTTTCTCATCTTCCCCACCCACAGCAATTTCCGATTTGGAATCGCCAAAATGATTGACAGCTCCACGCGAAACAAAGCTTTCCAACAAAGCCTTTAAATCCATACCAGTCGTTTCTTTTAAACTTTCTTGTAGTCCTAGCATTGTTTTTGTTACATTATTAGTGATCTTTGCGGCTCCACTAGATTCAGAGCCACCCATATCAATCACCTTCATTCCCTCTATTTTCGAAAGCGGTTGGGCGACCTCACGAGCGTATTTAGGGAGCATATCAATGAACATTTCCAAGATGGCGGCTTCCCCATATTTTGCCATTGCTTGAGCCATTAATTCTTTCGCTTCCGCCTCTGCCCGTCCTCGTTCCCGAATTACAGCTGCTTCTGCAAGACCTTTTTGTTTTTCAATAAGTGCTTTCGCTTCTCCATCGATTTTAGCTTTATTAGCCTCAGCTTCGGCTTTTGCTTTAATGTCGTATGCATCAGAATCGGCAAGTGCTTTGCGCCGTTTTTGTTCTTCCAGCTCTAATTCGACCAATCTTTGGCGCTCAATAAACTGGATTTTCATTTCTTCTTCCTTCACTTGCTGAGCTAGTCTTGCTTTTTCTAATTCATATGATTGTTCAGACTTTGCCCGTGCTCTTTCCGTTTCTTCCTTTATTTGCGCTTCTTTAATATCTTTTTCTTTCTTTGATTCGGCAATTGCCGATAAACGCTTATTTTCCTCGTCTTGTGCTTCTTGATCATTTTTCGCTTTATAAATGCGAGTTTCTTTTTCCGCATCTGATTCAGCCATTTCCGCTTTTTTGCGAATTTCGGCAATCCGCGGGCGGCCCAAGTTTTCTAAATAGCCATTTTCCTCATCAGCATCACGCAAATCATCTAAACCAAACGAAGTAATTTTGAAGCCCATATTATCTAGCTCTTTTTGCGCAATGTCCTGCACTTGTTGATTAAACGATTCACGGTCATTATTAATCTCTTCAACCGTAAGTTTTGATAAAATCGCCCGCAGATTCGTTCCTAGTACTTTTGAAACTTCTTCTTCAATTTCAGGTTGTTTTTTTCCTAAAAATTGTTCAGCATAATTGGCAATTCCATTTAAGGAGTCAGCAATTTTAACTGATGTAATCGCATCGGCAATAACTGGCACTCCTTGCGCCGTATATACCTTTGGAGTTGTCAATTTAATTTGGAAAGAATTTAAATCAACAGGTGTGCAAGTTTGAAATAAACGCAAGCGCAACCCGCCTCCGCGAATAATTTTCAAACTTCTTCCATTCTCATCTTCAAAAATACGTGGGTCACTTTCTGGGTTCCCCAAATTTGGTCCAGTAATGATTAAAGCTTGGTTTGAGCTTGCTGTGCGATACCGCTTTTTGAAAATAAAAAAGCCGATGCCGCCACCAATGAGCAAAATAAAAAGAATAATACCGCCTAAAATTAACCAGATAAAGCTCCACATTTCTTCGAACCACTCCTTCCAAGATAGTGAGCGTATTGATTCCCGCTCCCATTAATGATTACGTTCTGTGTTTCAAAAGGTTACAATAAAAATAATATTTAGGATATTTTCCCCAGATTTATAGTAGGTCTGTAGTATATAATAGAAAAAGCTACTCTAATAATGAAACTTGTCCACATATTTTGTCGTATAATAGGAGTAAGTGAAACACTCAATATTTATAGGAGAAGATTGTATGAAATCATTTTTTTCTTTTTTATTACGTAGCTTCCTGTCTTTGGTGGCATTTGCAGTGGTTTGGCCACTATCATTTTTTGGGTTTAATCAGTCCTTTTGGGTATCCTCTTTACTAGCAATTATTGGGGGTGGCGTAACGAGTTATATTTTAAAAAGACGTGAACAGCTAAAGCTATTGAAGAGCAATGATTTAACTAAAAAAGAGTTTCAATATATTGAGCGTAATTTAAAAGAAGCACAGCATAAAATAAAACGGCTAAACAAGGCGCTTCTTGGCATTCGTTCCTTTCGCGCTGCCAGGCTAATCGGCTCCCTGCAACGGGTCGTTAAACAAATTTATCAAATTGTAAAAAAAGAACCAAAACGTTTTTACCAAGCAGAACGTTTTTTCTTCTATCACTTAGATTCAGTTGTTGAATTATCGGAGCGCTATGTTTTTTTATCTCAGCAAAATGTAAAAGATTTAGAGGTACGGTTGTCGCTGTCTGAAACGGAACAGACGCTTGAAAAACTTGCAAAGTCACTTGATGATGATTTACTGACGATTCTTTCAAATGATATAGAAACATTAAATCTAGAACTTGATGTTGCTAAAAAAACGCATGAACGCAATCATAGTCTTTTTCAAGATGACAATTTGCAATCATCTAAGTTTACGCATACTGAAAATAATAACGCCAATCAGAAGCTTTTAACAGAAGAAACACCAGCAATTAAAATTAATTTTACAGATCAAATTAAACGTGATAAAAGTGAATTACCCGATGAAAGGAGATTATAATGATGAGCAATGAAATGAAAAATGAAAATTCAAATGTTGGCAGCGATGGGCTAACTGATTTACTAGCAAACCCATTTGGGGAGATTGACAAGGAGCCTATGCCTGTCGTTTCTTTCGATGAAGAAAAACCGAAACGTTTAATTGATACATTACCGGTAGAATACCGTGAAAAAGCAGTTCAATTGGCAACACAAATTAATCCAAAAGACCAGCAGGCCATCGTTCAATTTGGAACTGCCGCACAAACGAAGCTTGCCAATTTCTCTCATTCAATGCTTGAGCATGTCCAAAATAAAGAAACTGGGCCAATTGGTGATGTACTGAAAGAGCTTATGCAAAAACTGGAACAAGTTAATCCAGAAGAATTAAGCGGCGATAAGAAAAACTTTTTCCAGCGCATGTTCAATAAAGTTTCAAGCTCTGTCAATGAAATTTTATCGAAATACCAAAAAATCGGTTCCCAAATCGATAAAATCGGCGTCAAACTCGATCATCAAAAAAATACACTATTAACTGACAACCGTATGCTTGAGGAACTGTTTCAAAAAAACAAAGAATACTTTGAGGGCTTAAATATTTATATTGCAGCTGGTGAAATAAAATTGGACGAACTCCATGCAAAAGATATTCCTGCCCTCAAACAAAAAGCGGAACAATCGGATGACCAAATGGTCTATCAAGAATTAAATGACCTAGCCCAATTTGCGGACAGGCTTGAAAAACGTCTTCATGATTTGAAGTTAAGTCGGCAAATCACGATTCAAAGCGCCCCACAAATTCGCATGATTCAAAATATGAATCAAGCATTAGTGGAAAAAATTCAGTCATCCATTTTAACGGCGATTCCGCTTTGGAAAAATCAAATCACAATTGCCTTAACATTGTATCGACAAAAGCGTGCAGTTGAAGCACAAAAGCAAGTAAGCAAAACAACAAATGAGCTTCTCTTAAAAAATGCAGAAATGTTAAAAACAAACAGCATTGAAACAGCGATTGAAAATGAACGAGGTATCGTCGATATTGAAACATTGAAAAAAACACAGGAAAATTTAATTACAACATTACAAGAAACGATCCGCATTCAGCATGAAGGCCGGATAAAGCGTCAGCAAGCCGAGCAAGAATTAATCAAAATGGAAGACGAAATGAAGCAAACGCTGCTAAGTTTAAAATAGGCAATAACGCTTAGAGTGAAATTCCCCCTCTCTCTAAGCGTTTCTGTTTAATAAACGTTGAAAACAATTTTACCTCCTCAGTATCAATTTTCGTAACAAGATATGTTAAAGATTTAGATGGACAAACCTTTTCTTCTAGCACTTCAATCATTTTTTTCTCCATAATCTCTTCTTTTACCATCGTTATTGGTAAATATGAAACACCAAAGCCTTCTTCAATAAATCGCTTTGTCACTTCGATTTGGTTGACCTTCATCGTTTGCACATTGGGATAATGTTTTTTCACCTCAACTATGAGCGTGTCCCAATATTCAGGATGGTTATCAGTAATGAGCCTATATTTTTGCAGCATATTTTTTTCACAATAAAAATTATTTTCTCTCCTTCCTTCATTTGGTGCAACTAAAATAACATTTTCTTCGTGAATCATTATGCAGTTTAGATTCGGCTGAACTGGCTTCATTCTCGTTAATCCTAAGTCGGCTCGTCCTGCATTGATTTCTTCACCAATTTCAAATGATTTTACGATATTAATCATAACCTCAATTGATGGATGCTGACTGATGAAATCCCGCAGTAAAGAAGGTAAAATCGAAGCCGCTATTTGAGGTGCAACGGCAATTGTCAGTTTTTTGTCATAGCCTTGTTTCCATGCTTGAAAATCCTTCATTCCCTCATCATAAGCGGAAACTATGGTTTGGGCATGTTTTAAAAATCGATACCCTGCAGGAGTTAAATGAACCTTTTTTCCATTTCTCTGAAATAATTGAATTTGCAAAAATTCTTCAAGTCTTTGGACATGCTTTGTAACTGCTGGCTGGGTTAAAAAAAGCTCCTCAGATGTTTTTCTAAAATTCTCTGTTTGCGCCGCAATCATAAACGTTTTGAGCCACTTCATTTCCATAGTGAATACTTCTCCCCTTATAACAACTCGTTATTAATATTCTTTATTTTTATTAATTCCCATTATATATCTTCTACATTATAATTCAATTAACAAATAACCAATGGTAAATGAGGAGGATGTATGATGGGAACTATTCAAAATGTAAAAGACCAATGGAATGCAAATCTTTATGATTGTAACCATTCGTTTGTTTCAAATTACGGGGCGGATGTTGTTGAACTATTAGCGCCGAAAAAGGATGAGAAAATTCTTGATTTAGGCTGTGGTACTGGAGATTTGGCGAAAAAACTATATGACATGGGAATTCAAGTAATGGGTGTTGACAACTCAGCCAACATGGTTAATCAAGCAAAAGGCAAATACCCAGAAATTAAATTTCATATTCATGATGTCCTTGATTTACCATACAAAGATGAATTTGACGCCGTTTTTTCAAATGCCGTATTACACTGGATTAAAGAGCCGAAAGAGGCACTAAAAAATATATACAAGAGCTTAAGAAAAGGCGGAAGATTTGTTGCGGAGCTTGGTGGTAAAGGAAATGTGCAAATGATAACGGATGAAGTAAGAAAGCAATTTCAAAAGATAGGATTGGCTTTTGATGAAGAAAAGTTTCCTTGGTACTTTCCCAGTATCGGCGAATACACATCACTTATGGAAGAAGTTGGATTTCAAGTCCTTTTCGCCTATCACTTTGATCGACCAACTGAATTGGAGGGAGATGATGGTCTAAAGAATTGGCTAGAAATGTTCGGTGCTCTGATGTTTAGCGGATTAGAGGAAGAAACTAAACTTTCAATTATTAAAAATGCTGAATTCAACTTAAAAGATATCATGTTTGAAAACGGAAACTGGATTGCCGATTACAAGAGACTTCGCATTGTTGGTATCAAAAAATAATCCAAATTAATTATAAATTTAGCTTAAAATTACGTTTATTCATAATATTGAGCGTTTTATTTATTTTAAAAGTCAAATATTGTCGCTTTTTGAAAAAATTCCATGAAAATTGCAAACAAATCTCTCATGAATGTTTTAATATGGACTTAATTAGTTGGAAGGTATCCGTTATAATGATATTCAGGAAATATTTTCATATTATTACTTTTTAGGAGAGACGTAGAATGCTAGAAAAACTAAAACCTACAATAAAGATTGATCAGCTTCTTAAATATGGAACGGATATTGAAATGAAGGGGCGGTTTAAAGAAACATTAGAATATAACCATTTTACAATCGAAGACCAAAATAGATTAAAAGACATCGTTTTGTTGCTAGAGTCAAATACGAACGAAATAGTAGAAATTTTTGAAACATCACTCCAAAAACTTAAAGATGAAAGCACAACTACGATTTCGAAAGAATCAATTAGCCGCTATATACAGACATTTTTCTATGAAGAAAGAAATTTAGATTATGTTGATAAAATTATTACTTTTTTTGAAGAATTGCATGCGAAGCATTACAATATTGGGAAACTAGCCATCGTTTTTAATCAGTTGAATTTTTATTTAACTACCCATCTTTTATCAAAAAAAGGCCTACATCCTCATAAGTGTATACATTTAATGGAATCGCTACAACGCTCCATTAATATTGAACAAGAAATCCTTATTGAAGTATTTTCTGAAAAGTTAGTTGAACAAGTATCCGAGGGCATCGCCCACTTAATGGATAAAAATGCAGAAATCATGTACATCAAAGATCTCATTCAAAGCTTGGAAGAACAAAATCGTGAAATTCAAAATGTGACAGCAGCAACTGAAGAAATTACAGCATCTGTTACAGAGGTAGCAAAATCTGCAACAAATGTATCTGAAAAAACGGCCCAAGCTGTTGAGAAAGCCGAAAATGGAAAAAATGAAATTAGCGATGCCCTAGATGAAATTATTCATACACGGGATACATTTGATGAAATTGTCAAAAACTTCTCGAACCTAATCAAGTATGTTTCAACAATCGAAGACATGGTTGGCTTAATTAACGGAATTGCTGATCAAACAAATTTACTTGCCCTTAATGCTTCCATTGAAGCAGCACGTGCTGGGGAGCATGGCAAAGGCTTTGCAGTCGTGGCTAGTGAGGTGCGCAAACTAGCAGAAAATACACTTTCTTCCCTCAAGCAAGTTCAAGAAAACGTGCAAAATTTACGATCATTTTCAACTGAGGTTTCCGATTCTATTAATTCGACCTCTGTTGTTATTGAAAAAGCTACAACTGAAGCACAAGAAGCGTTGCCATTGTTAACAGAAATTGTTAATGTTGTCGAAGAAATCAACCAAGATACAATGAATATTGCATCAGTATGTGAAGAACAGGCAGCAGCTACCGATGAAATCGCAAATCGAATGGCTTCTATCTCAAACTTATCAGATGTTGTTCGCGATCTCGGAAGAAACACCGGGGCGGCCGTCTATTCTTTAAGTCAATCGATTGACTCATTCAGACAAGAAGTCATTAGCTATAATAATATTAAATTATCAACAAAAGCATTATTAAGCTTATCGAAAACAGACCATATTTTATGGAAATGGCGCATCTACAATATGTTCTTAGGATTAGAAACAATTGATCCTAATGATGTTACAGCTCACCACAATTGTCGCTTAGGAAAATGGTATTTCAATGAAAATACAAAAGAACGATGCGATCAGTATGCAAGCTACCGATTGTTAGATGAACCACACGAACGTGTCCATGGCTGTGCAAAAAGAGCCGCCGAAGCTTATTTAAGAAATGATATCGAAACGGCTGAAAAGCATTTAGCAAGTCTTGAAGATGCCTCGAAAGATGTACTGAAACATATTAACCAGCTTTTAAACGATTTAGAACAAGAAAAGCAACAAAAATTAAAATAAGGGACGACTTTAAGGGGGACCCTATGTAAGGTCTCCCTTTTTTATATATTCAAATAAAAATGACTGTCCCGCCCGATAAAATCTTGGGTCATATAAACCCAGATATTTTTCATCATCACACCTGATTGTGTGTTTAGCGTAATATACCAAAAAATCGCATATTGCACTAATGATGAGCCAAAAAGAGAGATTGTTTGGCTGCTTAAAAAGATAGTAATATTCCTTTTCCAATGATTCATAGCTTGTTTATTTGTCCGTTCCATTATTTACCCCGACCAAAATATCTAAATCTACTGTAATATCGGCAGATTCCATATTAATAAATTGATTAATATGCTCTGTATCCGAAGACCAGGCAAGTGGCGTCATTTTCACTAGATTACCCAGTTCCTCTTTATTCAATTTTTTTGTATAACACAAATTGAAATGTTCTATTAAGTTAAAATGCTGTTTAAAAAGTTCAACTGTTTTATCATTTTTATATACCTTTTTTTCCTCATTATCAAAAAGAGCTTCGCGCAGCTGTATGAGATAATTGGAACGTGGAACAACCTTAACTACTAGCCCATCCTTAACTATTATTCGCTTGAATTCCTTGTAATTGGAAGGAGATAAGATGTTAAGAATGACATGACAGGATTGATCAGCTAACGGAGATTTTGCTAAATCCCCAACAAGCCAAATCGGGTTTTCGTATCTTTTCGCAGCCTGGATAATCCCTTCCTTTGCAATATCAAGTCCGATACCTATCAGTGTATTATCTTCACTCCCATCCAAAATCTTTTGTAAATGTGATCCTTCCCCACAGCCAAGATCAACAATAACAAAGGGGGTATTTGAAACATTTGAAACGTCTAAATGGCTCTTTATTAATTTAGAAATTGTGTCATGCATCATTGAATATAACTGACTCTCGATTATAATGTTGTGCCTTGCTTCAAACAGTTCTTTGCTATACTGGCTATTTGGCTGATGGGGCACGAGATTAACATAGCCCTGTTTAGCAAAATCAAATGTGTGATTATTCATACAAACTAGACTTTTCAAATCGACCACTCTCATCTTACTATCACAAAGCGGGCATTTAAATGCCAAAACCAATTCACTTACGCGATTTGCACTATTTATTTTTTTCGACATTTTTTGTACGTCCTTTCAAGATAAAAAAACACAGACATTTGCCTGTGGTTTTATACTTAATAGCTAATCCTATTATATTATGAATAAACAAAATATCACAGTAAAACAAATGTTAGTACCGATAGCACCAAGGATGTTAGTAGCATCGCCACAAAGGGCCGCAATGCTTTTGTTTTAACATCTTCGAGGCTGACATTTAAGCCAAGGCCAACCATTGCCATTGTTAAACTAAATGTTGTCAACGTTGCAATTGCGTTTTTTACCGTATCTGTAACAGGTATAATCGGACCAAGCACATAGCTGCCAAAGAAGCTCATTGCAATAAATCCAAACAGGAACCACGGGATATTAATTTTCTCGTCTGTCCTTGTATTATTTTTACGTTTCATCCAATAAATCAAAATAAAACAAAGCGGAATTAATAAAAATACCCGTCCAAGTTTTGCAAGCAATCCAATTGCTAATGCATCTTGCCCACCAGCCGCAGCGGCAAGTGCGACATGGGCCAACTCATGCAAGCTGATGCCTGACCAGATGCCGTATTTTTTTGCCGTTACATCTAATACTGGCAAGAGCAGCGTGTAGCATATTGCAAAAATTGTCCCTACTAACGCAATTATCCCGACACTCGTTGCTGTATCTTCATCCTTAGCCTTAATAATTGGAGCAACAGCCGCAATCGCTGCCGCTCCACACACACCTGTGCCAACTCCTAAAAGAAGAGATATTGAGAAATCTGCTTTCAGCCATTTTGCCAATAATAATGTAATGGCGATTGCAAAAATAATCGTTCCCGCATCCCAAAGAAAGAGTCCTAACCCTTCATGAAAAATAATATTAATATTTAGTTTTAAACCATAAAGGATAATTGCAAACCGCAATAATTTTTTTGAAGAAAATTGAATTCCAGCTGTTAAATTTGCAGGGTAGCCCCAAAATTGCCGATAGATTACCGCTAATATAATCGCACAAGCCATTGGTCCAAGGAGATGAAAACCAGGTACTAGAGCTAAAACATATCCTAAACAAGCAATCATAAAAGTAAATGCTATTCCCTTCCCCATTATAAAACCACTACCTTTAATAATTTTTTCGAAGCTGCTCTTTATAATTTCATCATATTACAGCTCTTAACATAAGGGAAATAAATCATTATAATACCAATAATAAGTATTTGCTTATAATTAGTTTTTAGGAGAAGAGGTATAGGATGGATTATCAATTGCTTGTCTTTATAAAAGTCGCAGAGTTGCAAAACTTTTCACGAGCAGCCAAGGAACTACATATGTCTCAGCCAGCGGTAAGCCAGCATATTCAGGCACTAGAGCAAAGAATGGGGACGACGTTATTAGAAAGAACAAATAAATATGTCCGATTAAATAAAGCTGGTGAAATTGTCTATCATACAGGAATAGAAATATTGCAGGCCTACACTCGAATGAACAATCTAGTCAACGATTTAGTTTTTATTGGTAAAGGAGAAGTCTCAATTGGAGCTAGCTATACATTTGGAGAGTACATCCTGCCTCATATAATTGCCCAGCTACGCCAGGAATTTCCGTTAATCATTCCGAAAATAGTGATTGGTAATACGCACAATATCGCGGAAATGATTGACCTAAAGCAGCTTGATGTAGGCATTGTGGAAGGTCATTTTAAACAAGATAGAATAAAAATAGAGCCATTTGCCGATGACAAGATGTTTGTTGTAATATCGACAAATCATCGCTTAGCAAATAAAATGGAAATCTTACTTAGTGATTTACAGAATGAAACATGGATTTTACGAGAAACAGGGTCAGGTACAAGAGAAGCAGCGGAGACGATGTTTTCTAATTTTAAATTTACCCCGAAGGAAATTATGGAATTTGGAAGTACACAAATCATTAAGGAGTCTGTCGAAGCAGGTGTAGGTATTTCATTACTATCACATTGGGCCGTAAGAAAAGAAGTTAATTTAGGTAGTTTAAAATTATTAAAAGTAAATGGAAATCCGATTATCCGCAAATTTTCTATCATCAGGAAAAAGACAGAATTCCATACGAAAGCATCAGAGTTATTCCTAGAGATTTTACAGAAAAATAAAGCACTAACCTTTCCAAAATAGACAACTTTATTCTTTTTAGAGAAATATTTCGCTTTGCGGACAAAAAATCTTGCCATGCCTGATTTTTGTCCGGAATGCGGCAACTGGAGGACAGGTTCTCATGCCACGACTAAAATCTTGTCCGTATTTGGTTAGCAAGGCAAATTGAATTGCCATGAAACCCCAAATTGATCAACAATCCAGCCAAACTTTTTACTGAATTGGTAATCCCCTAACGGCATTAAAGCTTGTCCGCCTTCTATTAATTTTTCATAAAGCCTATCAATTTCCTCTTCGGTGTCACATGTTACAAAGATGGAAAACGAGGGTGTAAACGTAAATTCATGTTTAACATTACTGTCTATACACATAAACTCCTGCCCTTTTATAGAAAAAACAGCTTGCATCACAGTACCTTCTGCACCAGATTCATTTGGGCCGTAACGAATGATGCTTATTATAGCTGAATCCTCAATTAAAGATGTATAATAATTGATTGCTTTTTCAGCATTTCCTTGAAACATTAAAAATGGTGTAACCTTTGACATCACTTTCTCCCCTTCCTACATATTATTCAAACATTTTTGAGAATCATACGCGGACTTTTGTGTCTACTTTCCATTCTATCTCGAAATTTTGGAAATCATGCGAGTTCTGTACTTCCTGTTTTATCAGGTTTGCCACAGTTCTCTGAAATCATACAGTCACTTTGGGGCAAATTTTGAGCTTTACACACATTCAGCTAAATGCATTAGTAGTGATAATACCACATATAGATAAAAAGGAAGTTATTTTTAAAACAGTACCTTGCAATATATAATACTGCGTGATATATTATTCGTACAGATGCTAATTATAAAACAGTACTATACATTGATTAGTAGCTACATTAAAAGTGAGGTGAAATCCGCTTGAACGTACAATTTAAAAAAGGTGTATTAGAACTTTGTGTGCTTGTGTTATTAGATAAACAAGATCGTTATGGATATGAGCTTGTCCAAAAAATATCAGAACAAATTGACATCTCTGAAGGTTCGGTTTATCCATTATTAAGACGTCTTACAAAAGAAGGATATTTTACAACCTATTTACAGGAATCTTCTGAAGGCCCTTCTCGTAAGTATTACCAATTAACAGATAAAGGAAGGAAATATCTTTATTCACTTATTCAAGAATGGCAGGAATTCTCTAGAGGTGTTAATCAATTAATTAAAGAAGGTGTCAACCATGAATAAAAACGAGTTTCTAAAAAAGTTAGACTTACATTTAAATAAACTTTCCGCTGAAGAACGGCAGGATATTTTACAGGATTTTGAGGAGCATTTCACCATAGGTTTAGAAGAAGGAAAAACGGAAGAAGAAATATCAGCCTCACTTGGCTCTCCTAATCAAATTGCGAAAGAAATACTAACAACGTATCATCTTGAAAAAGTAGAAAGTCATGCAACAATTGGCAATATCTTTCGAGCTGTTTGGGCAACGATTGGTATAGGCTTTTTTAACATCGTAATCGTACTTGGGCCCTTTATTGCATTGGTTGGCCTAATTTTTGCAGGCTGGACAACAGGAATCGCGTTTATTGTTTCTCCTTTACTTGTATTAATAAATACTTTAATCTACCCTGATACGTTTGAGCTTTTTGATTTATTCGTTTCAATCAGCCTTTCTGGACTAGGGTTATTTATTACTATAGCGATGTACTTTATTTCACGATTATTAATAAAGGCTTTTATCAAGTATTTACAATTTAATGTAAAGCTAGTGAAAGGCGGTTTAAAAAATGATTAACATTAAAAAAATCTCAGTTGTTGCTCTAATTCTACTTGTTGCTGGTATAATTGGGGCTGTAGCAACATTTAAATCAGTTTACAAAGAAGAACGCGTCCTTGAAGATAAAGTTATTGAGGAAAGTCAGTTTACAAATATTGATGTCAACGCTGACAATGCCCGCATAGAGATTTTTCCAACGGATGAGGCAAAAACTAAAGTCACACTTACCGGAAGCAACACTAAATATCAATTTTCTACTAATGTAGGTGAATCAACACTTTCAGTTAAAATGAACTACCAAAGTAAAAAGCTATTTAATTTCGGCTTCCATCCGAGAGGTTTTAAGCTAAAAATAAGAGTTCCTGAAAAAATGTACGACAACTTAAAGGTTCAAAATAATAATGGGACAATCCATATCGAAAACTTAAGTGCAGCAAATTTTCATGGCCATAATAATAATGGAACTATGCAAATTGAAAACTTAAAAGCAGACAATTTTTTCGGACAAACAAATAATGGAAAAATTGAACTAAGCGGCATTGAAGGTTCAGCTATTACGACCGAGGCACAAAACGGTCGAATTGGAATGAAGAATGTTGTTTCCAAAACAGTAAAAATAAAAGTGTCAAACGGAAGTATTTCCCTTACCAACGTTGAGGGGAATCTTGTTGGTGAGTCACATAATGGGAGCATCATGTTAAAAACAAGTTCTTTAGATCGCCCCATTGATTTTGAAACTAACAACGGTCAAATTAACATCCAATCTGAGAAAAAACCTACAAATGCTCGTTTCGAAGTTTCCATCGCGAATGGCAAGGCAAATATTTTGGATCATACCGATAAAAACTCCTTATTTTTTGGAGATGGCAAAAACTTAATCAAATTATCTACTCATAATGGTAAAATTACCGTTACAGACTAAAGACATTCTGAAACGCTCGATGTGGTAATGCACGAACACTTATTTCCTAACCATACGCATAACCGTGATAAAACTAATAGGCGGCTTCCCTTAAAGGACAGCCGCCATTCATTCATCCAACTTTTCCGCTTTCAATCGAACTCTCTTTAGAATTCTTCTTTTTCATCCTATATCCTACATATAGAATTAAAAACCATACTGGTGCTACATATAGCGCCATGCGCATTTCAGCAATAAAAGCCATTAAGACAATAACAAGTGCTAAAAATGCAAGTGCAAAGTATGTTGAAATAGGAAAGAACGGCATTTTAAACGCTAGTTTTCCAACCTTTTCCTTTGTTTTCGTTTTTCTGAACTTTAATTGTGAAATAAGAATGATCGTCCAGCTTGTAATCACTGCTACAGTTGCTACTGAAGAAATATACAAAAATACTTTTTCAGGCACGATATAGTTTAAAAAGACAGCGACTAATAGAAAAGTTGATGAGAACAGGATACCACGTCTTGGTGTGCGATACTTATTAAGCTTTCCAAAATATTTCGGGCCATTATTTTGCAGTGATAAATTGTATAACATCCTCCCGGAACTGAATAAACCACTATTAAAAGCGGACAATGCTGCTGTTAAAACAACAAAGTTAATAATATGGGCTGCTCCAGGAATTCCAATTTTATCAAAAATTAACACAAACGGACTGCCGTTTGTACCGATTTCATTCCAAGGATATAGAATCATCATAATACCTAATGCAGCAATATAAAAAATTAAAATCCGCCAAACGACATTGTTAATCGCAGAGGGAATTGATTTCTGCGGATTTTTAGCTTCGCCTGCTGTAATCCCAACGAGCTCGACACCTCCAAATGAAAACATGACCAAAACCAATGACATTAAAATGCCGTGCATTCCATTTGGCATAAAGCCGCCATGTGACCATAAATTTTCAAGTCCGATTGGATGGCCACCATTGCCGATGCCGAAAAAGATCATGCCAAGACCGAAAAGGATCATGGCAATAATCGCCACTACTTTAATAAGCGCAAACCAAAATTCAAACTCACCAAATGCCTTTACGTTTGTTATGTTTATTAACGTAATCACAACAAGGGCAGCAAGCGCAGTCACCCATTGCGGAATGTCTGGAAACCAGTAGTTCACATAAACGCCAGCAACAGTTAGTTCCGCCATTCCAACGACAACCCACATAAACCAATAGGTCCAACCGGTTAGATAGCCTGCAAACGGCCCTAAGTAACGATTGGCATAAGAACTAAATGAACCGGAAACCGGCTCCTCTACCGCCATTTCCCCCAACGCTCTCATAATTGTAAAAATAACTAAACCTCCGACTAAATAAGAAAGCAAAATGGACGGACCTGCCATTTGAATCGTTGCACTTGAACCATAGAACAGACCAACTCCAATCGCACCTCCAAGTGCTATTAACTGGATATGCCTGTTGTCTAAACCTCGCTCTAGCTTCTCATTTTCATGAATTTCCCCCACACTACTAATCCACCTTTTTTTATATTTTTATTATTCTAGAATAACCAAAAAAAGTGTATTTTTCTACATGAAAGAAGATTCATTATATTTAAACAAACCCTAAATCCTTTTTTATTCTCTTATTTTCAATAACCTTAAGCTATTTAATGTTACAAGCAAGGTAGCCCCCATATCAGCGAAAATAGCAATCCATAATGTCAGCCAGCTTGGAATGACTAACAAAAGAGCTAAAGCTTTTACTGCCAATGAAAAGGTAATGTTTTGCTTAATAATGGCCAACGCCCTTCGGCTTAATTTAATTGTATAAGGCAATTTCTTTAAATCATCAGACATTAAGGCAATATCGGCGGTTTCTAAAGCTGTATCCGTTCCAGCACCCCCCATTGCGACACCAATCGTTGCGGCTGCGAGTGCTGGAGCATCGTTAACACCATCACCTACCATTGCTACCTTTAAGCCACCCTTACGAAGCTCTTTTATATAAGTTAGTTTATCTTCGGGAAGTAGCCCAGCTTTAATGTCTGTCACACCTACTTGTTTCCCAATAGCTTCAGCTGTCCCCATATTATCACCTGTTAGCATGATTGTTTTTTCAATGCCCAACTCGGAAAGTTTATGAATAACGTCACAAGTTGATTCGCGTATTTCATCCGCAACAGCAATCATTAAAAATATTTCTTGTTCGTTTCCTACTAGCATAACTGTTTTCCCTGTTGATTGAAGCGCCGTAATCTCGGCTTTTAATTCCGTTGAAAAACGATTTGTTAAAACCTCTTCAAACAAGCTTGGGCTACCGACATAGTACAACTGGCCTCCTATTTTTGCTTTGATGCCCTTACCAGTAATGGATTGAAAATCCTCCACATACCCAGATATATCGGAAAAATTCAAGCTCAGCTCCTCCGCTTTTCTCATAATCGCAGAAGCTAACGGGTGCTGAGAGTTTTTTTCAAGTGCAGCTGTAATCGTTAATAATTCCCGTTCGCTCCCACCATGAAAAGCAAGCAAATCGGTAACGACTGGGACCCCTTTTGTAAGCGTACCAGTCTTATCAAAAGCAATAACCTTTAATGCACCAGCTTCCTCAAGATAAATACCACCTTTAATTAACACCCCATGCCTTGCTGCATTTCCGATAGCTGTAACGACGGCAACTGGTGTAGAAACAACTAGTGCACATGGGCAACCGACTACTAGGGCAGCAAGCCCCTGATAAATCCACTCATTCCAGTTTCCTCCAAGCAACAATGGTGGAACAATCGCAATGAAAAAGGCTAAAACAATAATGGCAGGAGTATAATATTTAGCAAATTGATCAACAAATGCCTGCGATGGTGCTCTTTCAGCTTGCGCTTCCTCTACTAAATGGATGACTTTGGCTAATGTCGTATCCTCCACTCTTTTAGTAACCTTTATTTCTAGCAAACCTTCTTCATTCAATGTACCAGCATATACTTCATCACTAGGCATTTTGCCAACCGGAATGCTTTCTCCTGTAATAGCTGCTTGGTTAATGGTCGACACACCTTTTAGCACGACGCCATCCATTGCCAACTTTTGCCCAGGCTTTACAATCAAAATATCACCAATTTCAATATCTTCCACATTAACAACCATCTCTTCCGTACCACGACGAATAAAGGCCTCTTTTGGTGCAATATCCATTAAAGACTCCATTGACCTGCGGGCCTTATCCATTGAATAACGCTCTAACACCTCACTTATCGCAAATAAAATAACAACGGTTGCCCCTTCACCCCACTCGCCAATAATCGCAGCTCCAATGA
The DNA here is from genome assembly GCA_012842745.1 of Bacillus sp. (in: firmicutes). Classification (NCBI taxonomy): domain Bacteria; kingdom Bacillati; phylum Bacillota; class Bacilli; order Caryophanales; family Bacillaceae; genus Bacillus; species Bacillus sp. (in: firmicutes). Next base: position 216,821 of record DUSF01000037.1, read on the forward strand.
TTGCAATTGTCATAAGCGTACTCATATCAAACTTCAAGCGAATTAAATTCTTAAATCCTTTTAAAAATAACGAATAGCCGCCAATTAAAATTGCCCCCGCATAGCCGATCACTGGCAAAATATGCTCTTCCCCATAATAATGACCGAACATCCAGCTAATAATAAGGAAGAGCGCAGATATATATACTTTTATATTTTCTTTTTGCTTTAAAAAAGGAAGCCGTTCTCCCCTTTGTTCCCTCTCACCACGGATTTTCAGGTTTTCAAATGCCCCTGCTTTTTCGATTTCTTCAATCGTTATATCCCCATAAATCGTTATTTTGGCAGCGCCAAAATTTACCTGTGCATCCAAAACACCATCCAAGTGTTTCACGTTCTCTTCGAACGTTTTTGCGCAGCTAGCTCAGGAAAACCCCTCAACCCGATATGTTTTCACTTGCCCATTAGCCATCTTTTTTCACCTCTTTACCTATTATCTCAGTTATATGTTTTAATACAATACGTAGTAGCTGTTACTATATTTATCATTTAAGATGAAAAAATCGGATACTTGAAGTAGCAAAAGCTACTCCGTATCCGATCTCACTTTCCTACAAAATTCATCCAGTGATAGTAACCTATCATGTGCTAAAGCCATGTTCCCTCTCCTCACACAAGATATAGTTTTTTTGTAATTATTTTTTGTAATTATTTCCGGTGCTGCTGGTACGTGCTATCTTTTGTTATCTTTTGTAATGTTTCATATTGACTATTTGTTATCGATATGGATGTTACCGCCTTAACATTTTCCCACAACTGCTCAATACTGCTCGCTCCCGGAATAATTGTAGCAACAGTTTCGTCATACAATGGATATTTCAATGCCAAACTATTGATTGTTTGCGTTGCTTGTGTTATCTCTTTTATTTTTCGATTGATTTGAACAATTTCATCAAAAGAGTAATCAAGATATCCTTTTTGTATCACATGAGCTGTTGTTTTTTCTTTCATTTTTTCGGTAAGCAGCCCTTTAGCTAACGGCCCGCGGGCAATCACGCTAATATTGTTTTCTTTAAGTAGCGGAAAAAGCTCTTCGGGACGGCGGTCAAGCAAGCTATATTGCATCATTACACTGACAATATTTGATTTTTTCATATACTCATTGATGACGTCTGGGCGAATTGATGAAATTCCATAATGGCGGATAAGTCCTTCTTTTTTTAAATCTTCAAAAGCGGCAATTGTTTCATCAATCGAGTCCTCGATTGTTCCGCCATGTAACTGGTACAAATCAATATACTCCGTCTGAAGTCGGCGCAGACTTTCTTTAACTTCTTCTTTTATATATTGGGCCGATGGATCCCAAGTCCATCCATCTTTTTCTCTTGTCCAACGATTACCCACTTTTGTCGCAACGATCACTTCATCACGGCGACCTTTAATTGCCTTCCCTACTATTTTTTCATTTAAGCCAAAATCATACAGGTCAGCTGTGTCTATAAAATTAATACCAAGATGTAGTGCCTCATGGATTATGCGAATTCCTTTTTCTGTATTTGTTCCAAGAGACATGCAACCAAGACCCATTTCACTAACGAACAAATCAGATGTGCCTAGTCGGTTTTTCTTCATCTGTTGAATGTCCTCCTGTTCCTTTCGCCTATTATTTAATATTGTCTTACAGTTCATTTAATTTTTCAAATGAGATGTGTTTCTATGAGTATTTGGGTAAAATATAGTTGAGTCATACATTGTTTTACCAATATAAACTTAGGAGTGTCAATATGCCGTTAAATGTATATCTTACTTATAATGGAAATTGCCGAGAAGCAGTAGAATTTTACGGTCAAGTTTTTGGATCCGAGCCAAAAATCATGTCATTCGGTGATGCACCGCCGAATCCCGAATTTCCTCTACCCGAAGAAGCGAAAAACTTAGTCATCCACGCTGAGCTTACAATTCAAGGTAGCAGAGTCATGTTTTCTGATACATTTCCCGGTAGTCCTTTTATTTTGGGGAACAATATTACCCTTGCTGTAGTTAGTAAAAATATTGATGAAATTGAATCAATCTTTAATAAACTAAAAGAAGGCGGCAAAGTAGAAATGGAGCTACATGAAACATTCTTTAGTAAATGTTATGGCAAGTTGACAGATAAATTCGGAATTTCGTGGCAACTAAGCCTTGAAAATGAGCACTAACAATGCGGGGCCTGACCCCGCTTGTGCTCTTTGATTCCCATAAGTTGATCCACGCCGCTATCAAAAATTTCCTTTTGTCACTTCACCCCACGATTCACAACCTGAATGCCCCCAGAAGCTGAGATGACACTTCCTGTTATGAAATCTGAGTTATCTTCACATAAAAACCCTACAATCCTACCGATATCTTCACCTGTCCCAGAGCGACCAATTGGTGTGTTTTTATCACGTAACATTCTTGATACTTCAATATCTGCTTCCTTCATCTCACCGATAATATCGCCAGGACAAACCATGTTAGCTGTGATTCCATATTCCGCTTCTTCAAGAGCAATCGTCCGCGTTAAAGAAACGAGCCCCGCTTTTGCAGTAGCAAATGCGGAACGATATTTCCAGCCAGGAGTATGCTCAGCATCTTGAAAGCCATACGTTATGATTCTGCCAAACTTCTGTTTTCGCATAATCGGAATCGTCAACTTTAAAAAGTGAAAAACAGCATTTAAATTCCCGTTTATAATCTCATACCATTCCTGGTCATCATACTCAACAAGCTTTTTTCGTTCAAAAATATAAGGCCCAGCATTATTAATAAGATAATCAATTCGGCCAAAGCGGCTCATCGCTTCGTTAATAATATTCACAATATCCTCTTTTTTTGTTACATCTCCTTGAACAAATTGCAACTGCTCCTTATATGGCTCCCATTCAGTCAGTAGTTGAGACACCCTAGTAACATCGCTTCGATAATTAACTGTAACTGAACAACCCATTTGCAGAAGCTGTTCCGTAACTTTTTTCCCAAGCCCTTTCGACCCTGCCGTAATAATTGCATGCCTCAAAAGATTTCACCTGCCTTACATTAAAATTACGGATTTTGTCGTTTTATCTTATTTCTGTTGAAATACTACCGATTAAGCAATGACAAAAATTCAATACGAGCATCAGCTTGATTCGCAAACAGCCCACGAACTGCCGTCGTTGTCGTTGACGAATTTGTTTTCTTAATCCCTCTTCCACACATGCACATATGCTTTGCTTCAACCACTACCATTGCTCCTTGTGGATGAAGAACATCCTCTAATGCATCGGCAATCTCGTTCGTGAGCCTTTCTTGCACCTGAAAACGTTTTGCATAGCCTTCAACCATTCTGCCAATTTTTGATAACCCAGTTATTTTCTCATTTGGAATATAACCAACATGGGCAACACCAAAAAACGGTGCAAAATGATGCTCACACATCGAATAAAACTCAATATCCTTCACAAGCACTAATTCTTGATGAGCAACCTCAAAAACCTTTTCTAAATGTTCCTTCGGATTTTCACGATATCCTTCTGTGTATTCGAGAAAAGCTTTTAAAACGCGATAAGGAGTCTCCTGAAGACCATCACGAGCAGGGTCATCCCCACATAATTGGATTAATTCCTTTAGTGAATCCATCACATTTTGCGCTTGAACGAGCTTTTTTTCGGAAATGGAATTTTGACCAAATACATCAAGCACCATTTGTGATAGTAAGTTACTTTCCGCAATAGACATTATGGCTAACTCTCCTCTGCAAATTCAAATGAAACAATGATGATATTTTATATTTACAAATTAATTAAATGATATTGTATAAAAAATAGCCTATTTCCTTTCGTAAAGTCAATTAATTTGAATTATTACTAAGGAATTACTATAAAAGGCATTACCTCAAGATGAGGAATGCCTTACGAGATTATTTCAAATACTACTTAATATTTTGGGGAGAATTTACTTCTCCCATAAACAAAATGATTCCTGATTCGTTGTCCTGAATGACAAAAAAGAAGGGCCGATTGACATTCATTGTAGGTGTATGAATCATAGCCGTTTCCTGTATCACAACAGCTGTTGCCGCTGCTGCTTCTGTTCCTTTTTCATTGACTTCTATGAAGCTCTTATGAAGAACTTCATCAATGTTAATGCCGACATTTTCAACCATTTGGCTAAAGTCTGCTTCTTCCGAAAATGCGCTTGGCATCCCTAATTTAATCAGTGAATCATTTAATAAAGTAGAGTATTCCAATTTAAATTTTGGCAATGTAAGCGCTACTTCATGTTCCTTTAACTGGCTAACCCAACGATTCCACTGTTTAAGCGACAATTGCTGATATAAATTATCCAATTGTATACCTTCTTTAGCAAGCAATACAATCATACTTAACTCATTGTCTTTATATGGTAAATCAATTACCTGTATCAATTCATCCTCATAATATTTAAAACGATTCGTTTGCCTCATGAAAGGCTGCTGTTTCGGGGCACCCTCGCTTACATAAAATAAATCTTCAAATGTAGCTTTTTCATCAAAGGAATGCTCCCAATTGCCATAAAAATAAATAGCATTTAGCAGATATGCAACAGCATTAGATTGCACATTTTCTATAATATTAGGAATCTTGCCTCTTGTTTTCTCCTTCACCCATGAATTTATTTCATCTGCTGCTTTTGGGTCTGCAAAATCCATTTCCTGGACTTGCGCTAAATAATAATCTTTTGTATTCGTTACAAAATCACTTAAAAAAGGATAGCCTTTCTTAAGCCAAATAGAATTAGCAATATTCAATGTAGCATCGTAATTACGATTGAATGTCCGACTTAAAAAAGAAGCATAAGCCCGGTTGATATTTGAAAGCTCGTAGCCATTTACATGTAAAACATCAGCTATCTCCTTTTCAGTGTCACCAGCCGCACCGTTATAGGTCATTGATAAGGCGGAATGAATGCTAAACGGTGAAAAAAATATATTTGGCTCCCCCTTCTGTTGAACAAGCTCCCCCAGTAAATCAAAAGCAAAGCGGTTATTGGCTTCCGTAATCATTTTGTAATCATTTTCAGAAAATTCTGCTGAACCAAAATTAGGTGAACTTGCCATGTTACAACCTGATAATAATAGAATAAAAGACAAAATAGAAAAGAAACTTTTCAACATTCATTATCGCCTCCAAGCAATAAAATGCCCATCATAATCTATCTTACTAATTAGACGATATTGTTTACAAAAGGTTGCATCATAAAAAGCACTGATAACCATTGCGCGATTACCAGTGCTTTGTCTTACGTTTATTATTTCAACTTCAATTTTGCTAAAGCATCTGCTAATGCTGTATTAATTGGCTCTTCTTGTTTATTTTGCTTTTTCATATAATTTGCAACGTCTTTTTTCGATACTTTCGTATTTTGATTTTGCTTTCTTCGTTCATTAAATGTCGACAGCTTTTCGCGATGGCCGCATTTACAAACAAAGATTTGGCCTTCACCTTGGCCTCGTAATTCCAATTTTTTATGACAGTTTGGACATCTAGCATTTGTCACTTTGCTGACGTTTTTGCGGTGACCACATTCACGATCTTGGCAGACGAGCATCTTCCCTTTTTTGCCGTTGACTTCGAGCATTAGCTTGCCGCATTCCGGACATTTTGACCCTGTAATATTATCATGCTTGAATTTTTGAGAGCTGTTTTTTATTTCATAAACAACCGTTTTCGCATAGTTTTTCATATCATTGATAAACACATTTTTGGCAAGTTTTCCTTTCGCTATTTGCTCTAGCTTTTGTTCCCACTCAGCTGTTAAGGCAGGCGATTTTAAATCCTCAGGAACCAAATCAAGCAGCTGTTTCCCTTTTGATGTAATAAAAATTTCCTTGCCTTTTTTCTCAATCAAAAAGGTATTAAACAGCTTTTCGATAATATCAGCTCTCGTCGCAACTGTACCAAGGCCGCCAGTTTCACCGATTGTTTTAATTAAATCTTTGCTTTCGCCAGCCATATATTTTGCTGGATTTTCCATCGCTGAAAGCAATGTTGCTTCATTGAAACGTGCAGGTGGCTTTGTTTCGCCTTTTGTTTGTGAAATCAATGTAACCGTTAATGAATCTCCTTTTGCTAATTTAGGTAGCAATTGTTCCTTCATTTCTTCCACTTCATCGTCATCCTCATAACGATTTTCATATACTTCTTTCCAGCCCATCGACGTGACCGTTTTTCCTTTCGCAACAAACATTTCGTCACCAATACTTGCTTTAATCGTTGTTTGCTCATATTCAAACGGTGGTGAAAGCACAGCTAAAAAGCGTTTCACAACTAAATCATAAATTTTTCGTTCTTTATCCGTAAATTTATTTAGGAGCACCGTTTCTTCTGTTGGAATAATCGCATGATGATCCGAAACCTTCTTATCATCTACAAACGACCCATTTGCTTTAATTGGCTTTTGTAGCAATTTATGTGTCATTTGCTTATATGGCCCAATCCCACATGACTTTAAGCGATCTTTAATTGTATCTACGATATCAGTTGAAATATATCTTGAATCAGTCCGTGGATATGTGAGCACTTTATGCTGCTCATAAAGCTTTTGCATGATTTGCAGTGTTTCTTTTGCGGAATAACCAAACGCTTTATTCGCATCACGCTGTAATTCTGTTAAATCATAAAGCTGTGGTGCAAAGCTTTTTTTCGCTTTTTTCTCAACATCAACGATTTTTGCCTGTTTATTTTTTACCTTTAATACGATTTCGTCCGCTTTTTCTTTTGCGAACGTTTTTATATCATTCGTTTTACCGTCATGCCAAGTAAGCACAATGTTTTGATTCGTTTGTACTTGAATGCCAAAATACGGCTTTGATTTAAAGCTTTTGATTTCTTCTTCCCTTTTCGCAATGATGGCTAAGGTTGGCGTTTGCACCCGGCCACATGAAAGCTGCGCATTAAATCTGCATGTTAACGCCCTTGTTGCATTTAATCCTACATACCAATCCGCTTCAGACCTAGCAACAGCTGAATGATATAGGTTGTCAAACTCCTTGCCATTCCTCAATTTTTGAAAACCTTCTTTAATCGCTTTATCAGTTACCGATGAAATCCATAACCGTTTTGTCGGCTTATTCACTTTTGCCTTATCCAAAATCCACTGTGCCACAAGCTGGCCTTCACGACCAGCATCGGTTGCAATCACAATATCACCTACATCAGCGCGAAGCAATTGGCTCTTAACAGCATTGAATTGCTTGCTAGTCTGTTTAATAACAACAAGCTTTAACTCCTTAGGCACCATTGGCAAATCTTCAAGCTTCCACGTTTTATATTTATCGTCATAAGCTTCTGGGTCCGCCAGTGTAACCAAGTGGCCTAACGCCCATGTCACAATATATTTTTCACCTTCCAAAAAGCCATTTCCTTTTTTATGACAATTCAATACCCGTGCGATATCGCGGGCTACTGATGGTTTTTCCGCTAGTACTACAGTTTTTTTCACAATATCATCCCTTCATTTTGAAACAATTAGCTTTACTATATCATAAAAGCCCAAATTTATTTAAAACCAATATGTAATTGTATCGAAAACTCCAAGAACAATCATAATCCCACCAGCAGCCTTTTGGATTATTGCCCCTACTTTTCGTCCTTTATTTTTCATAGTGAATACCCCTCATTTCGGGTAAAGTTTTTGTTTTAAGTGATCAAATTCCTCTTCCGTTATTTCTCCCCTTGCCAACCGTTCTTTTAGAATATCAATATGTGTTCCATTTTTTGAATTGGTAACAAAATTTTCACGAATATATCATTAAAAAAGTGACATTCCTTTATGTTAAAGGATATGTCACCTTTTTGTTTGTTTATCGTTGTAAATCCACATTTCCCAGACGGTACCCCTTTGATATCAACAACTCCTTATTAATTAATTCATCTATACGTACACAAGTAAAACCTTTTGTTTTCACTGTTTTTAATACATCCTTTAACGCATTAATGGTATTCCTTGGCGCATCCATCTCTGCTCCAGGTGAATCCCCACAGTCATGCAGCAGAATGATATCACCGCCTTTTATGCTTGATAAACGATGTTTAATCTTTTCACTTCCTCCAGAAGTCCGCCAATCTTCCGCCATGATAGACCAAAGAATAATCAAGTACTTACCTCTTTTGATAAAATCAAAAAAATTGAGCATCCCCCATGGTGGACGATAAAAAATAGGTCTTACCCCTGTGATATTTTCAATAATGTTCGCAGTATCCTCCACCCCTTTGCGAACTTTCCAAGGGTACATGAACGAGGTATAATAGCCAATTAAAATAAATGGGAATATCCATAAAACAGTCCCTAACAAGGACGTAAGAAGAAAATCTAAAAAGGGAATTTTGTTCATCCCTGCAAAATATGGGCTAATTTGTCGGATGCCAGGCATATAGAATCCAAATATAATCGTTTTACGGGCATTTTTCCTATATTTATTTATTACTCTATCCCAGCGTTCTTCTGTTATGCCAACGTACCTCCCATATTTATGGATAAAAGGACTGCCTATAAATTTTCCAACAGCATAGGCAGAAAACATACCGGAAAAAGCTCCAAAAAAGGCCGACAAGCCAGCAGGTACAATTGCTAAGCTATGTTGATCAATTGACACGCCAATTAAAAATAATAGTGACTCCTCTGGAGCAGGAATACCGACAATGCCAAAGAATAAAAAAATAAAAATAATTATATAGCCATACATATTTAGATAATCTATAAAGGTTTCAATATTCATAATTCCTCTTAAACATACTATTTATTGTATTCGATGTGTATCTATTCTCTTAAGTAAACGGAATATTTCCAGTAAAAGAATATTTAGGCCCAACCAGACTCCCCCAAAGACATAGCCAGCAGCAATATCACTCGGAAGTTCGACATTAAAGAACAATCGACTGACGGCAATAAGAATTAATACTACTAATCCAGCAACTGGCACAAGAATATGAAACCAAGCATTTTTTACAAAGCGTATACATACAAATACCGTAAAACCGTAAATAACAAAATTCATTAAAGATTGCTCACTTGGAAAATTGCGAAAAATATGATCTGTGAACGAATAAGGAACAGGGGAAAGACTTTGAAAAATTCTCCTTAAACTTTCTTCAAAGAGTTCCCCACCTAAAATAACGATTAAAAGAGAACCTAATTCAATTAGTTTATTCTCACCTTTCCATAAAATCCAAATGAATGTAAAGCTGAGTAGTATAAGTTGGACTTGCCTTGAGCCCAGTAATGAAAAAGTTTGCATTGCCTCTGTCCAGTCCTTATTAAAAACTAAGGAAATCAATAAAACCACAATTTTATTAAAATTGGTAAATTCGTTTCCAAGAAAATCCTGTATCATGCCAAACATGAGAACCATAAGGGCCAACGTCAGGATGGAAGTCGCAGCCAATAGAAATCCAACTCGTCTTCTCGTATGAAAAATGGTCAAAGTTAGATTTAATAACCTATTGACTGTCTCTTTTATCTCCTCTTTATATTTTTTGTAGATGTAGATCACAATAAAAATAACGACAGCGGCTATCCCCCCAATAATGAGATATTTCTTAATTGAACTGTGAAACGTCTCCCATTGTGGGCCTAATAATTTACCGAGTGTAATAAATACCGTCACCCACAGGAATGCTCCAATATAGGCAAAAATAGCGTATATCCGAAATGGCAGCCGGGTAGTTCCTGAAAAGTACCCTGTAATATGTCTAATTCCAGGGATAAAATAAGCAATCAGCAACAGCTTATTCCCGTACTTACTAAACCAGTAGGAAAATTTTTCAAACCGTTCTAGACCCATATGAAAACGCGAACCATATTTTTCGAAGAACGGTTGTCCTACCTTATAACCTATCCAATAAGAAATGGTCATACCAATACAAGATCCAATACCAGCTATTAAAATACTAAGTATCCAATTTAAACGTCCTTGAAAAACAAGAAATCCTGTATAACTCATAAGGACTTCACCTGGAAATGGAAGTGCAATCAATTCTAATAGTAATGCTAGAAATAATACCATATATCCGTATTGGTCAATATATGATGTAATACTACCCACCGCTTATCATCCTTTATTATTCTTGGTTTAAAGGGTTATCAGGACTTGCTTTCTTAGCATCCCTTTTTCTTCATAACTCTATACTGGCTGATAAAATCAATTCTACCTCCGTTCCTTCTCCCTCTTTACTTTTTATTTTGATTTCACCTTTATGCAGTTTCATGATACTTTTGGCAATATAAAGTCCTAATCCAGAACCTCCAGTTTCCCGGCTCCTTGCCTTATCCACCCTGTAAAAGCGTTCAAAAATATTCTTAGTTTCATCCTGTGGAATGCCAATACCATAATCCTTTATGCGGACAATGACGTTATCCCCATTTTTAACTAAGAAAACATCAATTTTATCATGACTGTATTTAATGGCATTATCGAGCAAAATGATAATGACCTGCTTGATTTTTAATTCATCTGCCATAATAAGGATAGGTGATTCTTCATAATGTAAACTGATTTCTCGCTTATACACTTGTTTCATTTGTTTCAAAATCGTTTGGCAAAACGATACTAGATTGACAACACTCATTTCCAGCGCCATTTCTTTTTCTATCGAAGCTACATCCAGGAAGGTTTCCGTCATTTTTTGAATTCTGGTAGCTTCTGAATTAATCGCTTGGATCGCTTCTTCAGCCACTTCTTTATCTTCTAGTCCATGTCGCTTTAGTAAACTAGCATAACTTTTAATTACGGTTAACGGAGTCCTCAATTCATGGGATGCATCTGAAACAAACCGGGACTGCTTTTCGAAATTTTCTTCCAGCCTGTCAATCATCCGGTTGAACGTATTTGCTAATGTTTGAAGTTCATCCTTTGTATCGTTATGAATCATTATTTTTTTCGGAACACCACTTCGTTCAATATCTTCCATTGTATTAATCATGTTTGAAATCGGCCTCATAATGATATTTGACAACCATTTGCCGCTTAGCAATGATAAGATAACAGCTATCACGGTACTGACCCCAAGAATCCATAAAAGGATATCTTTCCTTGTTTCCAGCCCTACCAACTCTTCAGCAATTTCCAGACTTTCATTATGAAAGCTCCTATCCTCTAGGGGAACACGAACGATTAATACTTGCTTTTCCTTACCCTCTAACTTAATACCCCGTCTCTCAATTTCTGGAGTATTTACAAATTTCCCTTTAATTTTTTGGGCAAGTGCTTTTTCGTTCGTTACTTCATAAAGGATTTGGCCCTTTGGCCCCAAGATGCGAATATAAGAATTATCGGTTAAATAATTTTTTAGTTCACTTTGAATACTGCTAGGTGTGTTATTGGCATGAATACTTTTTACAATCTCCCTTGCTTTTTGAAATCCCACATCCTTTTCCATATTAAGTGTCGTATTCATGAATAAAATGAACACAACAACATTAATCAAAATTAAGATAAGGAGCATCCAAGCCGTTGTTAATAGATTAATTTTTAATGTGATCCTCATCTGCGTTCTCCTTTATCGTATAGCCAATACCCCTAATTGTAGTAATGAGAGGACTGGAAAAACCATCTTCTATTTTTTTTCGCAAATGGCGGATAAACACATCAATCACGTTCGTTTCTCCCTCGTAATCATAACCCCATACATTCAAAAGGATATTTTCTCGAGTAACAACTTTATTCTTGTTTACAATTAAATACACAAGCAAGTCATATTCCCTTGGGGTTAAAACAATGGAAGTGCCTGCCCTTGTTACCTCTCTTGTATCAGTATTGATCTCTAAATCCTTTACAGAAAGAATGGAGATATCCCCTTTAAGGCCATTTTTCGAATAATGGCGGAGACAAGAACGAATTCTTGCTAACAATTCTTCGATTTCAAATGGCTTTGTCACATAATCATTGGCACCTTGATCAAGTCCCGCTACCTTATCAAATGTGGTATTTCGCGCCGTTAGAAGAATAACAGGAAGGTCCTCTTTTTCCTTTCTTAGTCTCCTTAGCACCTCGATTCCATTTAATTTAGGTAGCATCACATCTAACAGGATTAAATCAATTTCACTATGTAAGGCTGTTTCCAGCCCAGCTTTCCCATCATATTCTACTGTCACCATGTAGCCCTCATATTCAAGCTCCATCTTTAAAACACGGGCAATTTGAATTTCATCTTCTAGAACTAAAATATGGGTTTTCACATTCTATTCCCCCTAGAATCCTATAACTTAAATGTAACACTCTAAAGTAACAATTTTCATTTTTTAATGGATTATTAATGTTTTTTTCATATCCTGTTCAGGTTCCTTATTTATAGTTAAGGTACCCACATGGGATTAATAGTACTTAAAAAAATAAAAGGTCAATCTACTATTGACCCATGCGGCAGACGCTTCGTTTCCAAGCGACCATACAACCGGTGCCTTTGCTTTAGCACTGGCAGTTCTATTTGTTCATCGTAAAATTGGGCTAGGTATGCTTTTGTTTGCCTTCCTAACAGGTTTTTCTCGTATCTATGTAGGGCATCATTACCCATTGGACATTTTAGGAAGTATAGTCGTATCGTTAGTCATTAGTATCATTGTTTACAAACTGAGTCCGTTCCTTGAACCCATTGCGAATGCAATTATCAATCTTTATAACAGGATCCCTTTTGTTCCGAAAAACATGGAAACTACAAGCAATACAAAATTATTAAATAAATAGACATAACAAAACACTGACTTTTTTCGAGTCAGTGTTTTGTGCCAAGGCTAACTTTTTTAGATTTTTTCTTCCACAAATAATAAAAAATAAATAATAGTACAATGAACAGAATTAAATAAAGACTGTATTTGGTTACATACATTTCTACTTGTCCCCAATTTTCCCCTAGTTTTCTTCCTAAAGTGATAAAGGTAAACGTCCATACGAATGCCCCACTATACGCATATACAATGAATTTTCTAAAAGGATAGTTATTTATTGCGGCAATATAAGCCGCAATATGCCGCACTCCAGGAATAAAATAGCCAATGAATAAAACTATAGTCCCGATTTTCCGAAATAAATTCTTTGTCAAATTGATTTTGGATTCAGTAATATGAAATTTAGGGCCATATTTCTTCAATAATGGTAATCCAAACCTATAACCAATATAGTAACTAAGTGAAATTCCTCCTGCAGCACCTGAAAACGCACTTAACAAAGACAGGAAGAATTTTAAATTACCCTGAAAGACATTATAGCCAACAAATGTTAAAAGAACCTCGTCAGGTATCGGAAGACCTACAATACCACCGATTAACACTACAATGATTCCTAAATATCCTAAATGCTCAATTAGGAAATTTATATGTTGCATTATTATTTCCCACCTAAGTATTAAAGTTTTTTAACTCTAATGGGAGTCACCATTAAAATAGCAAGGACTAAGGTGATCCATGCATTGCTGTATGAAAAGAATCCCATTGCAGCGAGCGGTAGTCCAGCAGCAGGAATAGGCAATCCTCTAAAATATCCAATCGTTGGTTTAACATTAAACCTTGCTAACCTTAACGCCCCCATTATTGGAAAAAGGATAAATGCCAAGGAAGTTAAAATAGATGGCTCTGCTATTGCATGAAATACAAGTGCTGGAGCAACACCAAAACTAACAATATCAGCCAAGGAATCCAATTGAACACCTAATTCACTGTTAACTTTTAATCCCCTAGCAATTCTGCCGTCAAGAAGATCAAAAATTGCTGAAAAGAAAATTAGGATGGATGCTACTTCTAAAAAGCCACTCATGTTACAGGTAATGGAAAGAACACCGCACAATAAATTTCCCATTGTAAATAAATTAGGTATTGCTTTTGCTACTTGACTGAACAAAATACTCCTCCTAACTTTGATGCTTCGACATTTAATTAGTTTTTGTTCCTTATGGTTTTCTTATTAATATATCTTTCCTAGTATTGCTGATAAAACCATATTGCAGTGGTTAACCATAATACATTGAGGAAGTACCCTGCTAATATATCGCTTGGATAATGAACTCCAAGATAAATACGACTTATACCAATTGTAAAAATCATCATGACACTCAGAACGATTAAAATTGTACATCCTAATAGGGTCCGAATATGTCTCCATAACAGAAAAGTAAGAATACCGTACAAGGTACATGCATTGGTTGCATGACCACTAGGAAAGCTGTAACCACTAACCTCAATGAGTCGATTTTAATAATAAAAAAAGATGTTAGAACCCACCATTACAGCAATAAATAGGATTAACTCAGAACGATGTTTTAATACTTTGTATAGGAAGATCAATATAAGAAGGGATAGTGGCACAATGGAAACAGTAGAACCAATATTGGTAAATAATTTCATAATGACTGTCAGTGTTGGTGCCTCAAATCCCTGGATAAAAGATATAACTATGCTATCAAAATGTATAATCTTATCGTAGGTTACCATGGTCGCTAATAAAGCAAACCCGGCAAGCGATATTATGCTTATTATTAGCGCCCGCGTAAGCTGAACCTTTAAATTCATTGACCCTGATACCTCATTTAGCAAACTAGCTAGACCGTAGTTAATAAGATATATTATTGAACAATTCAAGCACGTTAATACACAATAGCCACATGTATTGTTCACTACCAATTTTTTTATTGTATCTTAAGGCACAAAAGGATAGCGAAATCGCTATCCAAAGAGCTTGTTTTTAGTTAATTGCACCTGCTTTGATTACTTCATTCCAATTTCCACCTCCATCTTCTGAAACAAAAACTGTATTATTAAAAGAGGAGACCGTCAATATTTATAAGGAGTAACCTACCCCTTTTTAGTTGACATTTGTCAGCCACCTTCTATACAAGTTGAAATAGAGCTTCCAACAGCAGAATTTAATTCTTGTAGTAATGAAGTCAGCAATTCCCTTTCAACCAATTCTTCTAAAGTCTGTTTTGTAAGTGGAATATTGTATTTTTTGAAAATATTTGCCGTAACTTCCCAAACTTCAACAATTGCTACTGATGTCATATTAGCTTGTATGACCATTTCAGAATGCTCCTTTTTGTTTTACTTTATCATATTTTATTCATTAACCTACGTGTGAACTTCAATAATAAAAAACTAGCCCCCAAGTTGGGAGCTTATTATCAGTTAATTGCACCTGCTTTAATTACTTCATTCCAATTATCCCCACCATCTTCAGATACAAAAACTGAATTGTTAAAGGAAGAAACCAAAATTTGTTTTAAGTTCTCAGGATTAACAGAAATATAGTTGGCAGCATCTTTACTTATCATAATCGCAGCATCATCTTTTGTAATAGAGTAGCTAATTAAATCTTTGTTTTCATTTGGTATGACCGCAAAAGCTGTTATAAACCGCTCTCCGCCATGCATAACCCAAGTTTTCCCACCATCATCGGAACGCATAATGCCACTTTCTGTTCCTGCGAGCAATGTGTTTTCATTGTCTGGAAGGGCTACCATTGCATAAACTTTATGAAGATCTTCAGATAATCCTTTTGGTTCTATTTTCTCCCAATTTTGGCCTCCATCAGTACTTTTAAAAATCCCTGCGCCATATTCCCCTTCGCCCATTTGGTTCAATCCATAAATATTTACAATAGCGAATACAAACATTAGTGCATAAAATAGCAGCATTCTCTTAAAAGTCTGCTTGTTGCTCATTCGATATACTGTATAAGCAGATCCAAAGAAACCAAGACCGATTATGATAAACTGTAATACTTGTACTGTAAATGTAGATGTAAATGCTAAATCACCAGCCTGCATATTAATCCCAAATAGTGCGATTGTATTATAGCCGATTGATTTTCCTTCCGTTAAGAGGTGGAACAAATTATGGGCAATATGACCAGCTAAATCGAGTGGGATAATCGCATAGCCAAATCTTACAAAATATTCTTTTATTGATTGCCAATTCTTCTTATTCGAAACAACTAGCGACGTTACCCAAAGCATTGCTACTGGAATAATCATCGAAATGATAAAAGCGACTGTAAAATTAACAGGATAAGAAGTTGTTCCAGTAACTTGGCTAATTATTTTTAAAATTTCTTGCCAGATAGATAACATCGTTATATTTTGCACAAACACAATACCCATAATGACTGCAGCTAAGACTGTATGCTCTAGCTTTGGCTTTTTAATGCCCCAAAGCTCACTAGTTAGTCTACGGAAGGAAACACGAATAGAATCATATTGTATCTAGCTATTTAGGTATGTTATTCACCAGTGTCAGCAAATCGCTTCACTCTCTCACCTATCTCATCACGAACACGCTGGAAGAAAGCCCATTTTTCTTCATCTTTTCCTTCTGCTTTAGCGGGATCATCAAAGCCCCAATGCTCTCTTTTAACATGTGGTGGTGTCATTGGACATTTATCAGCTGCATCACCACATAGCGTTACAACTAAACTAGCATTATTTAATACATCAAGGTTGATAATATCTGAAGTTTGAGTTGAAATATCAATACCGACTTCCTTCATTGCTTTTACCGCATTTGGGTTTAAACCATGTGCTTCGATTCCAGCACTCCTAACAACCCACTCATCACCTAAATATTTTTTTGCCCAACCTTCTGCCATTTGGCTGCGG
The DNA here is from genome assembly GCA_012842745.1 of Bacillus sp. (in: firmicutes). Classification (NCBI taxonomy): domain Bacteria; kingdom Bacillati; phylum Bacillota; class Bacilli; order Caryophanales; family Bacillaceae; genus Bacillus; species Bacillus sp. (in: firmicutes). Next base: position 233,422 of record DUSF01000037.1, read on the forward strand.
CATGAATTACCTGTACATAAAAATAAATTGTTTTTTTATCTCCCATGTTATGACTCCTTTTGCTTAATTATAGATTTGCTTGTGTTTTGAAGTATTTACGTTGAAACCATAAGGCTACATTTACTAGAGCAATCATGACCGGTACTTCAACTAAAGGACCAATAACGGCGGCAAATGCAGCACCTGAGTGAATACCAAATACGCCAACAGCAACAGCAATCGCTAATTCAAAGTTGTTGCTTCCAGCTGTAAACGCTAATGTTGTCGTAACAGGGTAACCAGCACCAATTTTTTTACCCATATAAAAGGAAACAAAGAACATCACAACAAAGTAGATTAACAACGGAATCGCAATGCGCACAACATCTAATGGCAGGCTAACGATAACATCGCCCTTTAATGAAAACATCACAATTATCGTAAAAAGTAATGCAATCAGTGTAATTGGGCTGATTTTAGGTGTAAATTTCTTTTCATACCACTCTCTACCTTTAGCTTTTACAAAAATAAGTCTAGTTACCATTCCCGCTATGAATGGAATTCCCAAATAGATAAAGACTGATTTTGAAACCTCAGCCATTGTTATATCTACGACTGCTCCTTCAATGCCCAACCATTCTGGAATAATCGTTACAAAAGCATAGGCGTAAACAGAAAAAAATAAAGTTTGGAATAAAGCATTAAAAGCAACTAATCCTGCTGCATATTCTGTATCCCCTTTTGCAAGATCATTCCAGACAATAACCATTGCAATACAACGTGCTAAACCAATGAGAATCAATCCTACCATATACTCCGGCTTATCTGGTAAAAAAATAATTGCTAAAACAAACATGAGGACTGGACCAATAATCCAGTTTTGTACTAGTGAAAGCATCAATACTTTTACATTTTTAAATACCCTGCCCATTTCTTCATAACGGACTTTTGCTAATGGTGGATACATCATTAAAATTAGACCAATCGCTAATGGAATCGATGTTGTTCCAACTTGTAGCCTATTTAATCCGCCAACAAATCCAGGAGCTATATTTCCTGCTCCAATTCCAATTGCCATAGCAAGAAAAATCCAAACAGTTAAATATCTGTCCAAAAAAGACAAACGTTTTTTCCCTTCATTACTCAAAGTTTCTTCCTCTCTTTCCATAAGCTAACCTAACAATCAAAACGTAATTTGGTACTATTCCCCTCAACCTTTTCAATATTTCCATTTTGATCTTGAACATGCTGCAAGATATCTTCAATAAGAGGATAAAATTCACTAGATTTATGTAAGGAGTAATAAATCCATTGACCTTTCCGTTCTTCATCTACAAGCCCTGCATCTTTTAGTTTACGAAGATGCTGGCTAATCGACGGTTGACTCATTTCAAATAATTCAACAAGTTCACAAACACAACACTCCTGTTTTTGTAAAACAGAGATAATTGTAAGTCTTGTTTTATCTCCAAGAAGCTTTAATACTTGAGCAGCTTTCACAATTTCTACCGTTGTTTGTTGCATATCGCATTCCACCTCCTTACTGACATTAATGATTAAGCGCTTTTATATAATCATATAACTAACTGCTTATATGGTCAATAAAAACGAAAACTTCCATAATAAAGCGCCAATATAAAAAAGGAAATGTTTAGTTAGACGAAGATGCGTTAACATTTCTGTTATTAACATAGTTTTTTAAAAACAACTATTTTTTCAGCTAATTTTCATTTTTGAATAGCATAATTATATTTGAACAATGTCAACCCTTTGTAAAAACCACTGCATTTTATAGTAGTGGTTTTTATTAAATTTATTTTTGCAATTATGATTCTCTCCACTATTAAAATATTAAAAAAATAGTGTAGAATAAGGATGGAATAGTTTACCTTGAAGATAATCTAAAAGATTAAGAAGGTGATATGATGAAACATTTGCCTTGGGTTATAGTAACGGTTCTTCTCTTTAGTTTAGTCGGTTGCTTCGGATCAAACGACCCTGCACCAACTGAAAAAGACAATAGTGGCACTTTAACGACTATTAAAGTAATAGCAGAATCTCCTGGCGCTGTTCAATTTATGAAAATGCAGGAAAAGGAAATTGCCAAAAAATATGGAATCCGTCTTGAATACAATTATCCTGAGAGATTAACTGAAAATCTAGAGGATTTCTTATTTTCGACAAAGGAGAATTATGATATTTATTCAATCTTTCCAGTAAAACTACCTTTATATGTAGAAAGAGATATGCTTCTTCCTTTAGAAAAGTACATGACAGCTGAATTTATAAGCGACTTGATGCCGTTTTATCAAAAGCTCTATATGGAATTTGGCAATCATACATATGGAATGGCGTATGATGGCGATGCACATCTATTATTTTACCGAAAAGATATTTTTAAAAAATATCAAGATGAGTATAAACAAAAATATGGCGTTCCTTTAGCACCACCGAAAACATGGGAAGAATATGACCAAATTGCCCATTTTTTAACTCGTGATAAAGACAAAGATGGCAAAGTCGACATTTACGGAACAGCCATTTTAAGCGAAGGCGGTATGGGCTATATTTGGTTTGCTGAACGTTTTTTATCAATGGGTGGAACATACTTTGATGAAAATATGAAACCAGAGATTAATAGCGAAATTGGTGTGAAAGCATTACAAAGTCTAGTTGATTTGCAAAATAGTCAAGCGGTACCACCTGGGTCAATGTATGACTGGGTTGATTTAAACAATGCTTTTCTTCAAGGCCATGTTGCAATGACTGTGCAGTGGAGCGACACCGCTCGCTTTTCCTATGATTTAAATACATGGAATTCTAAAGTCTCAGGGATGGTTGATTGGACTGTTGTTCCTGGCGGAATTCCTGGTGCGCCAACAGGTGGCTCTTGGATTGGTAGAGTATTAGCGATTTCAAAAAATTCTAACATGCCAGATAAGGCATGGCAGGTGATTCAGCATCTTACATCTGAAGAAGTAAGCATAGATTCAATCAATTCCTATGAAACGATTAATGATCCTTATCGGTACAGCCATTTATCAATCAATAATAAAGGACCTTTCCCAAGCATTGAGGTAAGCGAACATTTCTTTTCTACTCTTCGTGAAAGCTTAAAAAATACAAATGCTGAGCTAATGATTCCTGGAAGCTGGGAATATATGCAAAGTATCGATCATAATATGCGACAGGCGCTAATAAATAAGCTTACTACGGAAGAAGCACTGGAGCAAACAGCTAAAGAATGGGAAGAAATTACTGAAAAATATGGACGAGATTCGCAAAAAGAATACTACCAAAAATGGCTGAAAAATACAGATGAAGTAAGGAAAATAGCGTCTGATGAAAAATAAAAGCTGAACATCACGTTCAGCTTTTATTTCATGCTTTCATTTATATTTTCTTTTCATCTACTTTCGGAACTTCAAAAACATCAAGGAAAAATACGAATACTGGAATACCGATAATCAAACCCCAAACACCAAAGAAATGTTCAGAGAAAATTAAGACGATAAACGTATAAAAAATCGGTAAATCCGTCTTTGAACTCATCAACTTCGGATTCAAAACATACGCTTCAATTCCATGGATAATCGCAATCATGATCAGAACGTAGACAACCTTAATGATTCCCCCCATACTGTAGGCAATTAACGACAGTGGAATAAGAGAAATAATTACACCTGCTACTGGAATTAATCCTAAGAAAAAAATCATAATCGCCAATCCAAACAATTGTGGAAACCCCATAAAGGAAAGAGCAACCGTCGATAAAATACAATTGACTACTGCAATAATAAATTGGGCTTCAAGCACCTTTCCAAATGTACAAACGAATTTTCCACCGAAAAACTCAATTTCATTATAAATAGGAGCTAGTTTACTGTATTTCATTTTCTTCGTAAATGCCACTAAACGTGGTTTTTCCAATAAATAAAACAAACTTAAAAGTAGCGCCAATAAAACTTGAAGTGCCAGCGAGCTTATGTTTGAAAAGGATTTCATCACAATGGTAAAGCCTTGCTCAATATACTGGTGAATTTCACTTTTGGCTATAACGTTAATTAAATAATTTAAAATAATATTATCCTGTGGTTGTTGGTAAAAGGCTGTCAATTGTTTAGCAAGTACCGTAATTTCAAACGTAATAATTGGTAAATATTTCACAAGTCCCCATGTTAACAATCCAACAATCGCCGTATACATGACAAGTACAATCAACTTCCAATTAATCGGTATTTTTCTAGAAACAATCGTAACAAGGCGATCCATTAAAAATGAAAAAATAAACGTAAGCAAAATGAAATTAATCATACTTCTCGTACTGTATAGAATAAGGACAATAAGAACAAAAATAAAAAGCCTTTTTACACTCTTGTTTTGAAACCATTTAGTGACTTCGTCCATAGGCTCTTCCCCTTTGTATGAGTAAACTCTGAAAATTCCTTGTAATACTAATATAGTATAATTCCATATTATAATTATTTTGTCCATAATAAAAGTCATAAAAATTGTTTTCGCAACTAATTTTCTAAAAAAAACATCTATCCGCGGATAGATGTTTTACAAATTTGCATGAAGCAATGTTTACTGTTGTTTTTGAATCGTAACCTTTGCCTCATTACTTAGTAATGTTTGCCCCTTCACAACAACGTTATCTTGTTCGTTAACACCTTTTACGATTACGATTTGTTCACTTGTTTCTTCGCCAGTTTGTACCTCTACTTTCTTCGCTTTATCATTTTCAATTTTGTAAACATATTTTTTACCTTCTTCTTCGAAAACAGCTTGCCTTGAAATGATAATATTTTCTTCAAGCTGACCGTTAATACCTTGGAAAACTACGTTAACAACCATATCTGATTTCCATTCCTCATTTGCATTCGGAATTTCAATCTCAAATGGATATGCTTTCAACTGTTGGTCCATAACAGGACTTAAGGCGGTAACTTTTGCATCAATTGTTTTATTAACTGCTGGTACTTCAACTTTCACTTGAGCGCCAACCTTAATGGCTGTCACTTCATTTTCTGATAGATTTCCTCTTACAATGATTGGGTTAATATTAACAATTGTTACAACCCCAACCTGAGGACCGGCCATTTGGCCTGGAGCCCCGTTTACATTTGAGACAATACCGCCAATCGGTGCAGTTACGGTTGCATTAGCTAGTTGGTCACGAGCATTATCAAGACTCACTCTTGCCTGTTCAACAGATGCTTTAGCAACTTGGATGGCCGTTTTTTGTCCAGCATATTGCACTGATTTTTTAGCATTATCATAAGCAATTTCAGCATTTTGAAGAGCAATTTCGGCATTTTTGAATGCTGTTTCTTTTTGTTCCAATTCTACTGCGGAAACAGCTCCAGCGTTATACAAATTTTTTGTTCTCTCTAAATTAAGCTTTGCATCAGTATACGCTTGCTTAGCTTGTGTAATACCTGATTCAGATTGCACCATACTGCTTTCAGCTTGGTCAAGTCCTTGACTTGAACTAATTTCAGCCTGTTTAAGATTGGCTTCAGCAACATGTAAAGCAGCCTCAGACTGCTTTACTGCATTTCGTAAGTCATTTGTGTCTAGGGAAAATAATACATCTCCTTTATTCACTTTCTGACCTAATTTGACACTAATAGTAACAATCTTTCCGTTTACTTTCGGGGAAACATCAACCGTTTCCTTTGGCTCGAATTTACCTGCAATCCCGGCCTTTGTATCTAATAATCCTTTTTTAGCAGTTTCGATTTGAACAGGCACAGCGCCTGTTTTCTCTTCCTCTGTTGTTTCTGGCTTTTTCGCGGAGCAGCCAGCAACGGTTAATGTTAGAAGCAATAAAAAAATGAGAAATGTTGTTTTTCGGAACATTTATTTTTCTCCCCCTATTCTGCTTGAACGGCTTGTGTGACAGCTTTAGCTTTTTTAGCCCGTTTTTCTGCTTTTCTTCGTTTTCTTTTCGCTCCAATATCATCAAACCAACAGTATACGACTGGGATCAGAACAAGCGTAATCAACGTTGAAAAGCTCAATCCGAATGCAACAACAATCGCCATCGGCGCCTGATTTTCATTACCAGCTCCACCACCGAACGCTAAAGGAAGAATGGCTAATATCGTCGCAAGTGTTGTCATCAAGATTGGACGGAGACGAATTGGTCCTGCCTTTAATACCGCTTCGTCACGATCTATACCATCTTTTCGTAAATGAATGACATAATCTAGTAATACAATCGCATTGTTTACAACAATACCTATCAACAAAATATAACCGATAATCGCCATGATGCTCATCGAATTGCCTGTTAATAAAAGCCCAAGGATGACACCGATTATAGTTGGTGGAATGGAGAACATGATGACAAATGGTGTGAATAATGATTCAAATTGTCCCGCCATTACCATATACACTAAAACGACGGCGAGAATCATCGCCAAACCAAGTTGAGCAAAAGACTCCATCATGTCCTGACTTTGTCCCCCAAAGTCAATGTCATAACCGTCTGGAAGATTGATATTATTAACACGCTCTTGCACTTCTCTTGATATAGAGGCTAAGTCACGTCCAGTTACATTACTAGTGATTTGCACCTCTCTCGTTTGATTTGTACGTGTGATTGTTTGCGGTACATCTTCTTTAACAACCTTTGCAACAGATGAAAGGGCAACCGTGCCACCTTGTGATGTCGTAATTCTAACTTTATCTAGATACGTTTTATCCTCTTTAAGGTAATCTGGCATCAGTAGCTTCACATCGATTTCATCATCACCCGTTCGATAGGTCGTTACCTTCTGTCCAGCAAAAGAAATTTTCACGGCTGACAGAATTTGACTTGTCGTCAAACCATATTGACTTGCTCTTTTTTGGTCTATAATAATTTGAAACTCCTGCTTTGATGCATCTAACGAAGTTTTTACATTCGTAGTACCTTCGATTTGCTCTATTTCGCCAGCAATGATATCGGCAATATCACGTAATACTTTTAAATCATCGCCATGTAGGTTGACCTGTATCGCAGCACCTGCCATACCATGGCTAGTTGATTGTTCAGAAACCGTTATTTTTGCATCTGGTAAAAAAGTAAGCTGTGTGCGTATTTCATTTGCAATTTCTTCTGATGAACGGCTTCTTTTGCTTAAATCCACAAGTTTCAAGTTTACGTTTGCAATATTGGATGACGATGCTCCAAAGACTCCATCGCCGCCTCCACTCGAACCAATCGAAGTATACATATGGTCTAGTTCAGGTACTTTTTTAACAATATTTTCAATTTGCGATACGGCTTCTTCTGTTTCTTTTAAAATCGTTCCATTAGGCAGTTCTACAGATATACTAATTTGGCCTTCATCTGTCTTTGGCAAAAATTCCATCCCAACTAACGGGAATAAGGCCAATGAACCAACTAGCATCGCAATCGTAGATAAAATTACAGTTTTACGTTTATATAGGGCCCATTTTAATAAACGACCATACCATTTGGAAACTTTTTCAAACCCAATATTAAACCACATAACTGGATTGAATCCTTTATATGTTCCTGAATGATAAATTTCTTCATTTGGAACTTCATCCAACCAACGTGAGCTTAACATTGGCACAAGCATTAATGAGACAATTAACGCAGCTATATGGGAAAAAATAACGGTTAGCGCCAGCGGCCCAAATAACTCTGCCGCGATTCCATCAACGAAAACGATTGGCAAAAATACAACAATTTGGGCCAACGCCGATGCCATAACGGCATTCCCTACTTGCTTAGAGCCATCAATAGCGGCTTCCAGCATCCCTTTGCCTTCTTGGCGTTGCCTAAAAATATTCTCCATAATTACAACTGAAAAATCGACGAGCGATCCTAAACCTAGTAATAAACCACTTAAGGAAATTAAGTTGATAGTCTGTCCAGTAAAATACATCAATGTAAATGTTGCGATTACAGAAATTGGTATTACAATCGCTGCCACTAATGTTGATCGCGCACTATTTAAAAAGAAATATAAAATAAGAACAGCAAAAATCAAACCTAATAAAGCGTGCTCCGCTACAGTGTTAATAGAATCTTTAATGTATTCAGATGTGTCCAAAATCATCTCAAGCTTAACACCTTTTGGTAGCTTCGCTTCAATCTCTTTTAATTGTTTATGAACAGCATCAGCTACTTCTACTGTATTGCCGCCAGTGGCCTTTGTAATCGTAATTCCAAGACTTGGCTTTCCATTAAAATAACTAAGCTGTATAATTTCCTCCTCAGTGTCTTTAATGGTGGCAATATCTTTAAGCGCAATACTTCCCCCTGCGATGGAAATCGGTGTATCGCCAATTTCGCTTACACTACCGTACTCACCTTTCACCCTTATTTGCAGCTTTTGATTACCTTCTTTGACAGAGCCTGCAGAGCCAGTAAGGTTATTGGCATTTAATGCTTGGCGAATTTGCTCAAAAGTAATTCCATACATTTCAAGCTTATTAGGATCAGCCGTGATATTAATGACACGGTCACGACCACCACTAATTCCAACAGAAGCAACGCCATCTATACGCTCTAAGTTTGATTTAATAAGATTATCAGCGAGTGCTTTTAATTCGCCAATATCTTCCTTCCCATAAAGGCCTAGTGTCATAACAGGCTCGCTGTTTGGATCAAACTTGAGAATCTTAGGAGAGCCGGCTGAATCTGGAAGCATTCCTTCCACTATCCCAACCTTATCACGCATATCTAATGTTGCTTGGTCAATATCTGTTCCCCAGTTAAACAAGATGATGACTAGAGAAGATCCAGCGATAGACTGAGACTGAATCGTATCTACATTAGCGATAGAGGCTAATGCTTCTTCAATCGGTTTTGTAACTAGCTTTTCTACTTCCTCTGGTGTTCCGCCATCAACAGTTGTGGCTACGACGGCTACGGGAAGATTCATTTCTGGCAATAAATCAACCGCCATTTTCGGAAAAGAAATAAAGCCAAAAATGAGCATGGCAATAATAACCATCATAACCGTAACAGGTCTTCTGATGGATAAATGTGATAAATTCATTCAGTTCACCCTTTTCAACTATTCTTTACTAGCTATTTTTCTAACAATCTTTTATTTCATTAGAAATGACCATGTGGTCAAATATTTTATTCTAACTTCTATATTGATAATTAGTCAATTTCTAATGACTCAGCGGTCACAATTAAAAACACATTTAATTTCCTCATTTTAAGACGAATTTAGGGGCTGTTAGGTTTCACGATATTCATAAAAAATTTCATCTAATTGATGCCAATACTTTTCAAAGCTAGCGATATTTAGGTTTTTCAAGAACAGTAGTACCCCTTCTGCGATTACAAGCTTCGGTTCTTCTTTATTTATTAATTCTTCTTCAAACACTTCCATCGTTGCCTTCACTTTATTCGCTATTTCGACAGATACGTTCACTTCATGGAGGTCACGAAGAACTTGGTGAATAATTTCACTTATTTTGTGATTAAGCTCTACGCGCGACTTATTATTCATTTTCATGAAATCCTCAAGGTCCGAGAATTCAAGAAAAAATTCACCGCTGTCCATAAAACCATTTACTAAATCATCCATTCTATTCATTATAAACTGTGATAGTTTGAAAATATCAAAGTCTTTTTTATCCAAAATGATGTATTCCAAGTATTCTCGCATAAATCCATTCATAATTGTTGCAAGATCCAATACATATAAATCAATCTTTTCTCCATAAACATTACGGAGACATTTTGTCAGCCAACGCAATCGACTAGCCTTAAGCTCAAACAAAAACTCATTTATTTCCTCATTTACATGGATTGCATACTTGCGAATATGCATTTCGATAAAGTCGCTATGTTTGACACATTCTTTGAATTGAAAATAAATTTGCTGGATGAAGACTTCCTTTGCAGATAATGAATGGTCTTTCGCAATCTTTTCAGTCTCTACCAAAATCTTTTCGGAATAATACTTCAAAATAGATAGCATCACATCTTCTTTTGATTCAAAATAGTTATATAGAGTCCCTTTTGCAATCCCGCATGCCTCAGCTATTTCTTGCATGGAAGTCGAATGATATCCTTTTGCCACAAAAAGCTTGATTGCTTTTTCTATAATGGTTGTTCTTCTATCAGCAGCCATTTGACCCATCCTTCATTCACTTTTTACTTTAGTTTAACACAAATGACCGGTTGGTCAATTACACTTTTTTCTACCAATACCAATTGGTAAAAAAAAGATTGCCTAAACTGCAGCGACCAACGGATTGACATTGGTATGGATGCAATTTGAGGCAATCCTTTTACTTCCCTTCAACTTTTTGAATGTATGTATAGGTCTTTGGCGCTTTTTGTTGTACTTCTTTATTCATATCTGCATTTAAATAATACATGGCAAATACCTCTGCAAAGTATTCCTCTGGGTAGGAATTGAAATATTGATCACCTGGGAATAATACTGGTGCTTCTTCCTCCCAAATTGATAAGAAGTCCTTGCTATTTCGTAGTCCTTTTAAAACAGAACGCTCGACTGTATGCGCGATTTCATGTAGCTCTAAGTTTATTGAGCCATGTCCGTTTCCAGGTGCACTTGCCCCAATTTTTGCGGCTGCTAGATAGTCGCCACCAGCACCAGGAACTTGATCCCATGTTTTATTGCTACTCCATCCTCTTGGCGATACACCTGCCAAATCGGCAAAAAACGGTTCATCTGTTAATTTACCAGAAAACAGCTTCACCTTCACATTGTTTACTACTAAATATTGTAAAATGGTAGGATGAATATGGGCAATTCGCGAAATCATAGCCCGTACATCGTCATGGTTATAATCATTTATTTCTGGTAGCAATAGTAACTGGGCTATTAAACTTTTGACTTCTTGGTCGTTGATTTCAACCTTTAGGTTGTGCATTTTAGTAGCTTGATTTAATGTCAATCCAGTTGCATCTTCTTTTGCCAAAGTTAATGCAGGAATAAAACAGAGAAGAAATAAACAAACAACAACAAGTTTTTTCATGATTGATAAACTCCCCACTAACTAAATAAACTTCCGATAAACTTAAATATTGTTAATTTATTATACTTTAAAATATAAAAACTAGTGAAGAGATATGCTCAAAAAAAACAAAAAAGGATACAGATTTTCCTGTACCCTTTTGTTTGAATTTTATTGCTTGTCCTATGCTACATCATAGCCTTGTTCTTCAACAGCATCTTTTAAAGCTTGTTCTGAAACATGTTCGTTTGCAACAACCTCTACTTTTCCTGTTTTTAACTCAACATCAACCTGCTCTACACCTTCAATCGCAGAAAGTGCGTTTTTCACTGCTTTTTCACAATGCCCACAAGTCATTCCTGATACTTTTAATGTAATATTTTTCATGTTCCATACATCCTTTCGAATTGTTATTGGATTTCTACCTATAATTTTACCCGCTTCAAACGAAGTGAGTTTGAAACGACTGATACAGAACTAAAGGCCATGGCTGCACCGGCTACCCATGGGACTAAAAGACCTGCTGCAGCTAATGGGATACCTGCGGAATTGTATGCTAATGCCCAGAATAAATTTTGACGAATATTCTTCATCGTTTTGCGGCTTAGTTCGATTGCTTTAGGAATAAGCATCAACTCTCCACCCATAATCGTTAAATCTGCAGCTTCTATTGCGACATCTGTTCCAGTGCCGATTGCAATTCCAACATCAGCCGTTGCCAACGCAGGAGCATCGTTAATACCGTCGCCAACCATCGCGACTTTTTTGCCTTGCTCCTGCAATTTTTTTACATGATCCGCTTTTTCCTCCGGAAGCACTTCAGCGATGACATTACTTATTCCTACTTCTTGTGCAATTGCCAGTGCTGTCCTTTTGTTGTCACCTGTCAACATGTAAACTTCTATATTTAGAGCCTTTAGTTTCGCAATCGCTTCTTTTGCGGTTTGTTTGACTGTATCAGCAACAGCTATCACACCAACGCACTTTTGGTTGATAGCAATGAGCATCGTCGTTTTTCCTGCTTGTTCGTATTCATGTACTTTGGCATCAAACTCATTAAAGGCAACACTATCGCGACTCATGAGCCTTCTTGTGCCAACGTGAACCGTATTATTTTCAACAACTGCTATTATACCATGGCCAGGTATTGCTTCAAAATGTGTTGGCTCGATTAATTCTGTTTTTTGTTCTTTGGCATATTCAACTATAGCTTCAGCTATCGGGTGTTCCGAAGCTTTCTCAGCAGCGTATAAATATTTTAACATCCGATTGTCTGTTGTATCTAAATTTGTAACGACTGGTTTCCCTACCGTAATTGTTCCTGTTTTATCTAAAACAATCGCATCAATTTGATGAGTAATTTCAAGGTGTTCGCCACCTTTAAAGAGAATGCCATGCTCAGCACCTTTCCCTGTTCCGACCATAATCGAAGTTGGCGTCGCAAGGCCAAGGGCGCACGGACAAGCAATCACCAAGACAGCGATGGCAGCTTCGAGACTTGCTGGTAAATTACTAGGTGAAACAAAAAAATACCAAGTAACAAACGTAACAATGGCAATGGCCACGACAATCGGAACAAAATAACCTGAAATGATATCGGCCATCCGCTGAATCGGCGCCTTTGAACCTTGTGCTTCTTCTACAACTTTGATAATGCTAGCAAGAGCTGTGTCTTTGCCTACTTTTGTAGCTTCCATCTTTAATAGTCCGTTTTTGTTAATCGTTGCGCCAATTAGAGGTGCCCCTTCCGTTTTCTCTACAGGAATTGACTCCCCTGTAATCATCGATTCATCAACGGCAGATCTACCTGAAATGACAACTCCATCAACAGGAACTTTCTCACCGGGCTTAACTGCAATCATATCCCCCACAATTACTTGCTCCAGCGGAATTTTAATTTCTTTACCGTCACGAATAACGGTTGCTTCTTTTGCTTGTAAACTTAACAGCTTTGAGATAGCGGCTGTCGTCCGCCCTTTCGCAAGCGCTTCGAACAACTTTCCTACAAGTATTAAAGTAATTAATACAGCACTTGTTTCAAAATATAAATGCGGCATATACTGCGGATTACCGATTGTCCTAATTCCTTCAATTAAACTATAAAAATAAGCTGCTGAGGTGCCAAGGGCAACAAGGACATCCATATTAGCACTTTTATTTCTTAATGATTTATACGCCCCAACATAGAACTGCCCGCCTATATAAAATTGCACCGGTGTTGCTAAAAGTAATTGCAACCACGGGTTCATTAAAAAATCGGGCATTGGCAAGCCGCTGTCAAAAGGCATGTGACCTACCATTGTGTATAGAAGTGGTAAAGAAAAGAGAATAGAAATAACAAGCTTTCGTTTTTTATCGTTTATTTCCTCTTCTTTATGACTTGCTTTCTCTTCGGCATCTTCTTTAAGCTTTGCTTCATAACCAAGTTTTGTAATTTTATCAGTAATATCAGCACTGGATAACAAGCCGGGTATATATTCGACCGTCCCAGATTCAGTTGCCAAATTAATGGTCGCTGCCGTTACCCCGGGCATTTTACTAATAACCTTTTCAATCCTAGATGAACAGGCTGCGCATGTCATCCCATATATATCTAATTCAACCTTCTCAGTTTGAACACCATAGCCTAAATTTTCTACCTTTGCAAAAATGTCTGCTGATTGGACTTTTTCATCATCATACATCACTGTCGCGTTTTCCATCGCTAAATTTATACTCGCTTCAACACCATCCATTTTATTTAATACTTTTTCAATCCGTGCAGAACATGCTGAACAAGTCATGCCAGTTATGCCAAACCGTAGTTGTTTCCCACTCATGAATCAGCACCACTTTCTATATTAACTTTTACGATTTTGTAAATTGTTCAATAACCTTCATTAGCTCTTCGATTGATTGTTCGCCATTTCCCGACTTAATCGCATCAGCAACGCAATGATTTGTATGGCGCTCAAGCATCGTTAAACCAACTTTTTTTAAAGCGGCATTAATGGCCGATATTTGCACTAAAACATCTACACAGTACCTGTCTTCCTCAACCATTTTTTGGATGCCCCGAACTTGTCCTTCAATCCGTTTTAGACGATTCAGCAAATTCTTCTTTTCCTCATCTGAACGATGTGTTGCCTTGTGGGTTTCATTTTGTAAGTCTATATGCAAGTTGTTCTTCTCCACCATATCACCTCTTTGTTTATACTATACCCCCGTACAGTAATGTAGTCAATAAAATTTTCCAAAAAAAATCCACAATGACCTCCCCTTTAGTCATTGTGGATTTTTATCCCTTATTATTTATGCAATTGTTGCCCCTCGTTGATCTAGCTCTTGCATTAATTTTCTGTACTCCACAAATGAGAGCTTTCCTTGAATATAACCCCTTTTTAAGAAATCTAACAGATCATTTGCACTTGTTGGTTTATGTTCCTTTTCTTCCACAAATTTTTGAATCAAACCCTCTAATGTCAAACGAATCTCCCCCTGTTAATAGTTTACCTATATAATATCATGTCAATTTGATAATCTAATTTTTTGGAATTTTTAGACTTCCGACAAGTTTTGTAGTATCTTTACAAAATAACTTCTAGGCTCGGATTAATATCGACAATTACTGTAACAATTAAACATGATTATTGGGCAAGATAAAATAATTTGTCAAAAAGTTTTGAGAGATTTCAAAAATTTAATATTTAAACTCAGCTATTTTATTATTCTAGTAACCTTTACCATGCGCTCTTTCCAATAATAGGTAGTATTTGAATAATCAACACCCTTTGAAGAAGATGCACTTAGAATTGTTGTAGGGTCAATATAGAGGCCAACATGATCAATGATTCCATCAAAATTTGTATCATATGACACGATATCCCCCATTCTTGCTTGTGAAAACGGCACAACCACTCCTGCATTGGCCTGATCTTGTGATTGCCGTGGCAAATAAATACCATTTTCTTCATAAACCCTCTTAATAAACGAAGAACAATCAAAAACATCCGTTCTTGTTGTAGAAGCACCATATAAATAACCAGCACCGATGTATTTTTTTGCACTATTTATGATATCTTGGCCAGTTACTTGGCGCTCAGCTGGTGCTGCTTTAGTAGACGATGGCACATTAATGACTTGTCCAATATATAACATATTTTGCGTTGTAATTTGTGGGTTAAGGGTGATTATTTCGGATAAAGATACACCAAATCTTTGTGAAATAATATAAAGGGTATCTCCTGATTTAACAGTATACTTCGAAGTTACATTATTCGGTGATATTTTTAAAACTTGTCCTGGATAAATCATTGAAGATGTTAATCCATTCCATTCCATAATCTGTGCTGCCGATGTATTATTTTCATAAGCAATTTTCCACAGAACGTCCCCACCTTTTACTGTATAAGTTGCGGCACCTGCTTGGGAACCGAAAAGTAACGAACCTGCTAATCCTGCTGTAATTACAAACTTTTTCATGATGTTTCCTCCTCAGTAATTGTTATTCTAGAATCATCTCTTTTCAATTTTTAATGTCACACTTCAGTAGTTCGAATGATTCCACGAAACTATGTCCCTATAATAACAATGAATGGGTTGTTTTTATTAGGTAGTTGTTGGTATGCTCGGCAATGAGTGGGTATCGTACAAAATGATGGAACACTATTATTCACCTATAGTCTTGAAGAAACCTACCTTATATCATAGTTTCAATGCTTTTTTGAAAAGGTTTTCATACCCAGTATTTACCACCAGTGAAATGTAAAAAAAACCGACAAAATGATTGTCGGTTTTTTTTACGTAAGGAATTTTCCCCGCATTTAAACGTCTGTAATAGCCACTTCGTTAAAGATAAATAATTCCCCGGCAAGCGGAAAAGTTACAGTTATTTCTGTTCCCTTTCCACATTCACTACTAATATCAATGGACCCTTGCATCAATTCTACTATTTTAAATACAACCATCATACCTAACCCCGTACCTTGGCTGCCTTTCGTTGAAAAATATGGCTCACCAATACGGCTCAATTGTTGTTTTGTCATTCCTACACCATTATCATTAATCTTTATTAAAATTCTGTCGTACTCTAGCGAGGTTTTAATTGATAATGTACCACCATCTTTATTCATCGCTTCGATGCTATTTTTTATAATATTGATAAAACATTGCTGCAATGACTGCTGTTCACCAAGAATATATAAATTTTCTTGTAAATTTGCTTTAATCTCTACATTATATTGATTTGCTAACGGTCTCATAATCTCTATCATTCTGCTAAATTCATTTTTTATATCAAGAGTTTTAATTTTATTTTCCGATGGTTTAGCAAATGTCAAATATTCGCTAATGATTGCTTCTGCCCGGTCAAGCTCGTCAATAGAAATTTTTATGTATTCCTTAGACTTATTACTATTTTTCATTTTACTTAATAACTGTAAAAACCCCCGTACCGTTGTCAATGGATTCCGTACTTCATGTGAGATTGAAGCAGCTAAATGGCTTACAATATCCATTTTTTCCATATGAACGAGCCTGCTTTGTAGAATTAGATTTTTGCATACATATTCCCAGAAAAAAATAACGATAAAGGCTGCAAAAGCCTGAGCTAAAAACCATAGTAATAATTCAATACTATGTTGAACGCCATTTGTAATGTATAAATACAGAGAGGCAAATACTCCTGTTAAAATATGTATTAGAGTAAAACTAAAAATTCTATGCTCAGCGGAGTTATTTTTAAATTTTTCCGAATAAAAAATTGATAAAATAACATGTAAACCAGAAATAATTGTTGCAAATAACAATCCTTGCCCTTCAAACAAAAATTCGTAGCTCACTGTAAAAATAAAAAAAACTATACTAATGACTGGGCCAAGCAATAAACTTGCATATAATTGCAAGATAAAGCGAAAATCAAATATAATTAAACTGTCGATATGAATCGTGAATATCATGCAGGCTAAGCTGGCTAATAAAGCGGAAAAAAATATGTAGTATTTTCTGATTTTTAAAAATTTATCATAATTGTTGGAGTAAAAAATTGGCAGCAATATGAACGGTAAGATAACAAAAAAAATATTAAGAAGAATACGCTCAATCATAATACATCCCTCAATTATCTATTATTTTTAGGAAAATAAGCCTATTGAAAATTTTATACTATTCTGATATTTACTATACTCTATACAAATATCAATAAACATCGGGGAATTCCCTGATTTTGCTCATATAAAAAGGACCTATCGATAAAGACGTAGGTCCTAATTATTCATTATGTTATACACTCATCCAATGTGGCGGTGTGTTTTTGTCCCAATATATTGATCCCATCTCATAGTGTGTTAAAAATTCATCCACGTAGGTGTGGTAGTGAAAATTAAACCAGTATCCTTCTTTTGGAGGATGATCACGACGAACATGAAATCTTATTAAATCTTTGCCAGTACTGCCATGGTAAATATGAAAAATTTTTTCTCCTAAGCCACTAGCAGGCTTTTCTGTAATAACCAATTGACGAAGGTCGTCTTCAGGCATTGTCTCGGCAAACATGGCAATAGCCTCTTCCATTTTCGGCAAGATGACTTGTTTGAACTCATCCTCGATTACCGTTCCAATTGTTTTACCGAACTTCAGCATTGAAAGTTGTTCTGCCTGTTGAGTAGAAAAAGTGGTAAAAGATGAAATTAACTCTTCACGATTTTCAATTAGACTGGCTCGATTAAGCCAAGAGTCGTCATTAGCTTCAAGTTCGCTTTCTTCTTCCTCAGCTATTTCATTAGTAACAAGTACACGGTTATTTTGTTCTGAAAGATCACTATTTTCTTTTACATTTTTTTGAAGTTCAATTGGGAATTGGGGAACCACGATCCCAAATGTACAAACCGTTACAAGTACGACAAACAGTTTTCTTATCCAGAGTTTCATGTTTCTTCTCCTCAATTTTTTCTTGATACAATTATTTTCTCATGTTTCTGGAAAAAAAACTATTAATTTGGGCTTTTTTTATTGTAGTTTGTCTATTTTGTTATGCATATAGTTCATAGCTTCCGATAATATTTCGATTGCCGAAAAACTATTTTTTCTTTGGGTATATGCTGCTTGTACAAGCTCCAATAAATGTGGGTCATTTGCATTTTGGACGATTTCCAATACCATTTGTCCAAATTCATCGACTTTCATACCATTTCGAAGTAGTGTTCTAAATTCCATTACCGCTTCGGTTAATAATTGTAATCTAGTTAACTCGTCCATTTTCGTAATCTCCTTTTAGTTTAAGCATCTATTTGACGTAATTTTTATGCAAACATACCGCTAGCCTTTATTTTCTTGACAGCTTCTTTTAATGTCGCCTCTGATTGGACAAGAGCGATGCGGACATACCCTTCCCCAGAAGGGCCAAAGGCATTACCTGGTGTTACTACTACGCCTGCTTTTTCGATTAAATCAAGAGCAAATTGCTTTGATGTATAGCCATTTGGAATCTCTGCCCATATAAACATTGTTGCTGGTGGTTTTGCCACATTCCAACCAATTGCTCGGAGCCCATCTACAAGTGTATCCCTTCTTGTTTGATAAAGCTTATTGTTTTCCTTTAAGAAGGGATCCCCTTCTAATAAAGCAATTGTGGCCGCTTTTTGTATTGGCGAAAAAACACCATAATCTAAGTTTGATTTCAATTTAGTTAGGGCTTCGACAACGTGATGATTGCCAATCATATAGCCAATCCGGCATCCAGCCATATTGTAGCTTTTGGAAAGGGAATTAAATTCCACGCCTACATCAAAAGCGCCCTCCACCTCAAGAAAGCTAACAGGTTTTTCGCCATCAAAAACGAGTTCAGAATAGGCAAAGTCATGAACAGCAACGATGTTATATTTTTTTGCAAAAGCAACAACCTTTTCAAAAAAAGACTTCGTGGCCGTGGCGGGGACAGGATTGCCGGGAAAATTCAAAAACATCATTTTTGCTTTAGCCGCAATGTTTTCGGGAATGGCCTCCAAATCCGGCAAAAAGTCATTTTCCTTTAAGAGCGGCATCGGATAAGCTTCGGCCTTCGCCATTCTAATCGCGTCAGCGTATGCAGGGTAACCAGGATCCGGAACGAGAATAAGATCTCCTTCGTCGGCAACAGTCATTGGCAAATGAAGAAGACCATCCTGTGAGCCAGCTAGTTGTACAATTTCTGTTTGCGTATTAAAGGTTACACCGTAATTTTTTGAGTAGAATGTATGAACAGCCTCGTGAAATTCATTACTTCCTCTTAAAGTATATCCATATTGGGAAGGGTCTTGAACATGTTTGACCAATGCTTCCACAATGAAATTTGGCGGTGGTAAATCAGGACTGCCAATGCTAAGGTCTATCATCTGTATGCCTTCAGCCTGTTTTTCTTTTTTGAAAGCGGCTAATTCTGAAAAAATACTAGTTCCAAATGATTGAATTAATTGCGATGCTGTAAAAACCATTACTTTTAGCCCCCATCTCTTTGTTTGAACAATATTTTACCATAAAAAGTAGCATTGGCTAAACAATTCCCACTACTTCCTCGTGGTGATTCCACGAACTTGGGCGGATTATCCACGAATTTGGGATGTTTATCCACGAAATCAGACTGGATTTCCACAAATTTGGGATGTTTATCCACGAAATCGGACTGGATTTCCACGAAAAAGGGAAGTGTTGCCATGAGAATTGGCAACACTTCCCTTTTATAAAATTCCTGATTTTTTTCTTTTCTTCCCCCGGGAAGAGTCCTTTTTAAACTTACCCGTCTCTTTTGTAGTTGTCCCTTGTCCTTCAACATCTGCTGAACCAAGACCGATTGTAGTTGGATCAGCTTTTGTTTCTCTTGGCATATTCATACACCCCCTAACGGTAAGGTTTCCATACTTGGTGATAATATGCGTAATAAGATAGTACCAACTTAATCTTGAAAATTCTCAAACTAATCTATTTTTCAATAACCCCAAAATGAAATTTTGCTGTTTTCCGGCGGTAAACTGTAAATCCAAACGTCCCAAACCTTGTGCTCTGCCAATGATCTTTTAATACGACTCTTTTACAGGCAACCCGTTTTGCTTCCTCGATTGTTTCTTCAATAATTTCTGAATAAAGGGCGATTGTTCTCAATCCCCTTATGCCATCTGACTCCACTATTTTCGCATCGAACATCGGGTCCAAATAAACAACATCAAATGAGGAATTCTCCTGCCTCTTTAAATAATCAAGATGATCACTATAGATGACCTCAATTTGTCTCATCGCGATATTCATTTCCTCATTCCCACTATCCAATGTTTTCAAGCCCTGTTCCAGCAAAAATGCAAGATAACGATTGCCTTCAACACCGATAACATGTCCTGTATCACCAACTACATGACTTGCAACAATGCTGTCAGAGCCAAGACCTAGCGTGCAATCGAGAAATGTCATTCCTTTTTCCAGCTTAGCTGCCAGAATAAAAGGATCTTCCTCTCCTCTTAAAATCCTTTTCACACGAAACATTGCTGAATTTGGATGAAAAAAAATCACTTCATGCGGATCACTCAACGGATAAATATCTAAGCGATTTTTGCCGACTACTAAAACATCATCCTGTTCTTTAGCCATCAATTCTTCAACTGATAATTTTTTTCGATTCACAAAAGAGATTTGCAATTGGTTTGCATATTCCATAGCCACTTGAATCATTTCATTATTTGCTCTTCCTGCAGTTGTAACAATCATCTAACAATCACGCCTCGTTCTCAAAATACATTCAACGCTACATATTGTAACGCACATTTAAACAACTTTCTCTTTTATTATACTTTTTTGTCATAATATCACGAATGATTGGATAAATTTATGTAGAGGTCCAATTCATGATGAATCAGTCAGCATCGTTTCAGGAGGGAAAGATTTGAATACAAAATGGAGTGTAGTCCATAAACTTTTTATAAGCTTAGCTGTAGTTGCAGTTGTAGCCTCGATTCCTCACCAATACATCGATGCTTCCGAAAACAACGCAACAATACGTCACGGACATGTCGGTTCATCTGTACGCGCCTTACAAAAAAGCTTAAAAAAAGCGGGATATTACCCTTATGCCATAGATGGCATCTATGGTAATCAAACCGAAGCCGCTGTGCGAACTTTTCAATTACATACTGGAATCTCTGTTGACGGTATAGCCGGCAACAAAACGTTAGAAGCATTATCTGAATTTATTGCTAATGAAACTATTCCTGTTCAAGTGCTTAAAGATGGACATTTGCTTGACGGAACGTTTATACGGCAAGCCTTACATTTAATTGGCTCACCATATAAGTGGGGCGGTGCAACGCCAAACGGCTTTGATTGTAGTGGTTTTATAAAATATGTGTTTTCAAAAAAAGGAATTCATATTCCACGAACGATTCAAGAAATTTGGAATTCCAGTTTTGAGGTCGAAAAACCTAGCATCGGCGACTTAGTTTTTTTTGAAACGTATAAACCAGGACCTTCCCATGCCGGTATTTACATCGGTGATGGCCGTTTTATTCACTCTGGCACTTCAAAAGGGGTTACAATTAGTAAACTTAGCCAAAGCTATTGGAGCGAAAGGTATTTAGGTTCGAAGAGGATTGCACAATATAAGTAAAAATATTAAATCCCCCCACAAGTTTTTTCGTTTCTGATGTGGGGGGATTACTACAAAGATAAATCTATAATGAACTTTTTATTCAGCAACCATTGTCTTCAATACTTCATTCCGTTCCCGTTGCTCCGCTTCCCCAGCCAAATCATATTTTTTTAATAAATGAAAGATTTCATTTAAAGTTTCTTGGGGTAGATTTGTTTGTATAAAACTTTCAAGCTTCGGATAAAGTTCCGCTGGCAAAAATTCCTTCTGACTCTCAAGCTTTTTTAGAACATCCTCTTTTGTGTGGTTGATATCACATGCCATTATAAAAACTCCCTTCAAGTAGTCTTTTATGATTTACGCATTTTGTTTTTCAATTTGCTCAATAAGCTCTGTCAACTGTTCCCAGCGCTCCATTGTTTGCTCTAACTCCACCGTTAACGCCTGCTCTTTTTCGTATAACGGCTGCACTTTGGCAAAGTCAGCACCAGCACTGACAATTTCTTGTTGGAGACAAGCAATTTCTTCCTCCAACTGCAAGATTTTATCTTCAATGCCTTCCCATTCTTTTTGCTCTTTGTAGCTTAGCTTTAGCTTTTTCGGCTTAGGCTGCATCGATGAGGAAATCTGGGCCTTCTCTTTTGCTTCTTCCTTTTTTATTGCTTCTTGTTTACGTTTTTGTTCTTCTAAATATTCACTATAGGAGCCGTAATAAATACGGATATTCCCTTCTCCTTCAAACACAAATAAAATATCACTTGTTTTATCTAAAAAATAGCGGTCATGGGAAACGGTGAGAACGACCCCTGGAAAGTCATCTAAATAGTCTTCTAATATTGTCAACGTTTCAATATCTAGGTCATTTGTTGGCTCATCTAGTAAAAGGACGTTAGGCTCTGTCATTAATATTTTTAAAAGATACAGCCTTCTTCGTTCGCCACCTGACAGCTTTTTAATATATGTGTATTGCATCGCCGGAGAAAATAAAAATCTTTCCAGCATTTGGGTTGCGGTAATTTCCTTGCCGTCAATCGTTTTAATGACTTGCGCCGTTTCTTTAATATAATCAATGACGCGCTGCTCCCCGTTCATCTCTTCATTTTCTTGCGTATAATAGGCAATTTTAACAGTTTGGCCGACGTTGATTACACCTTCATCTGGGAGAGTTTTTCCAGCGAGTAAATTCAATAGCGACGTTTTTCCCGAGCCATTTGGGCCAACAATGGCAATTCGTTCAAAGGGTTTCACAATATAAGAGAAGGCGCGGATAACTGTTTTTTGCTCATACTGCTTTGAGATCTTTTCAATTTCAAAAACCTTTTTACCGAGGCGGCTTCCACCAACAGCAATATCAAGAGCATCCTTTTTCTGATAGCCAGCTTGACTTTGCAGCTCTTCAAAACGCTGAATTCTCGCTTTTTGCTTCGTAGTTCGGGCTTTGGCTCCGCGGCGCATCCATGCTAACTCGCGCCTTAATAGGTTTTGTCGTTTATCCTCATTGGCCGCTTCGATTTCTTCACGTATCGCTTTCGCTTCCAAAAAGGTTGAATAATTTCCTTCATAGCTATACAGATTTCCTTGGTCAAGCTCGAAAATCCGATTTGTCACCCGATCCAAAAAGTAACGATCATGTGTAATAAGCATAATCGAGCCTGGATAGCGGGTTATATAGTCCTCCAACCATTCAATTGTTTCAATGTCAAGGTGGTTTGTCGGTTCATCAAGGATTAGGAGGTCTGCCGGCTGAATAAGGCTCTTTGCAATCGCTACTCGTTTCTTTTGTCCGCCTGACAGCTCCTTGATATGTTGGGAATGGTCTTCGATGCCAAGCTTAGTCAAAATTGATTTTGCTTGGGTGCTCGCATCCCATGCATGCATTGCATCCATTTCTTGTTGAACTTTAAAAATCGCATCCTGCTTCCGTTCGTTTTGTGGGTCGGCTTCGAGAGCAAAGAGTGCTTCTTCATATTTTTTCAGCAAGCGAATGAGTGGTGTGTCTCCATGAAAAATTTCATCTAAAACCGTCCCATTCCCTTCGAATTCCGGGTTCTGCGCTAAATATTCAATCGTATAAGACTTTGGTTTTATAATTTCCCCTGTATCAGCTGGCTCGAGAGATGCCAATATTTTTAATAATGTTGATTTTCCAGTGCCATTCACCCCAATAATGCCGATGCGTTGTTTTTCGGCAATACTAAAGGAAATGTCATTAAATAATGTTTTAACGCCAAAGCTTTTTGAAAGATTTTCAACTGATAGTATATTCATTCTAAATTTCCTTCCCATTCATGGTAAAACTTTTGTAAAAATTCCTCCATCAATTGATGACGGGCTTCTGCCATTTCTTGCGCAGTTTTTGTGTTCATCAGATTTTTCAATTTAAGCAGTTTTTCATAAAAATGGTTAACAGCGGTTGTTTTCTCGCTGCGATATTCTTCTTTTGTCATTTTCTCACGAGGGCGTATCGCTGGGTCATAAATTAAGTCGCCATGTGCCCCAGCATAGGCAAAAGTTCTTGCAATCCCAATCGCACCAATCGCATCTAAGCGGTCCGCATCTTGAACAACCTTTCCCTCTAATGTGCGCATCGGTGGATG
Organism: Bacillus sp. (in: firmicutes); assembly: GCA_012842745.1. NCBI lineage: Bacteria > Bacillati > Bacillota > Bacilli > Caryophanales > Bacillaceae > Bacillus > Bacillus sp. (in: firmicutes). Next base: position 257,554 of record DUSF01000037.1, read on the forward strand.
GTTTCCACCTTTAAAGGACATCGTTGCAATAATTTCGATGATTGTTTCGATTGTTTCTTCGTCTGCCTGTTGCAAAAGAAGCCACTGTTTTACTCTTTCGAGACCTGCCGCCTCGCCGCCTTCATTTAATTTTTCATCAGCAATATCGTGCAACAGGGCCGCTAATTCACAAATAAAAACATTGGCACCCTCTTTTTCCGCGATATGCTTCGCCATTTTCGTTACCCGTGCAATATGCCACCAATCGTGGCCGCTTGCCTCGTTCTCAAGCTCTTTCTTTACAAATAATATCGCCGCTTCAATTAATTTATTTTTGTTGTCCATGAAGTTGACCCCTTTTAACGATGGTAAAAGACTTATGTATAATGGAATCTTATCATTTTTTAGCAAAGTCATTCAACCATTACCCAATCCTGCTCATATACTAGTAGAAAAGGAATTTATTGTCCGCAAATTATGTTTTATTGTCCAGATATTCATTTTATTGTCCGCGGCACAGCATTTATTGTCCAGAAAAAAGTTTTATTGTCCAATTGCCATATTATTGAAGGGAGTTCATGCCCAGAATGTATCAGCACACTATGATTGGCACAGCATGGCGTGGGCATCACGTCGTTTTACTTAGGTGCAATCCATTTACAAATGAGTTTCTTAGTATTAGCACAAGTTTTGAAGCACCTACCGAACCTTCTCATATAGCATGCGCAGAAACTCTTTCAAGGTTTTTAAGCATCGGTTATAAAATAATGAATGCTACGATGATTTCAGCAACTGAGATTCAGTATGTTCTTACAAAAAAATGAACTCGCTTCAATAACTGAAACGAGTTCATCATTTTTATTTTCTTTTCGCACGAATACCCGTATTTTTGTTCATTCGTTTTTCTTCACCAAAACGGCTATGTCGTCCGGCATCATTCCGCCTAGGTTCAGAAGCACCAGCCTTGGCCTGCCGCTTTTCCATCTCAGGCTTTTTCTTATTACTTGTCTGACTACCATCAACATCACTTTTTTTCTGATTTTGATTTGGTCGGTCAGCGACGATTTCCCCACCATATAATTCTTTTTTCGTAATTGCAATGCCTAATTCTTTGCCATATTTCAACAATGTTTTCTCTTCAGTTGGCGTTACCAATGAAATAACGGTACCTTTCGCTCCCATTCGGCCTGTCCGGCCGGAGCGGTGAATATATTGCTCGATTTTTTCAGGCATGTCCAAATGGATAACATGGGTAAGCCCTTGAATGTCCATCCCTCTTGCGGCTATATCTGTTGCTAATAAAAGCGGCAGTTTTCCGCTTCTGAATTGCTGAATGGCACTAGCTCGTTCCTTTTTGCTTGCATCACTATGCAAAACACCAATTGGGATTTTTTTATATTTAAATTTCGCTGCCAATTGATCTATATGAAAGGAATCATTAATAAAAATAAGCGCCTTCATCGTTTCATCCATTCGATAAATCCTGCGTAAGACCTCCACTTTATCACGGCGGTCGCTTACAAAATAAATATGCTCAACAGCATTATTTTTTTCTCGTTCAATTTGAATGAACTTCGGCTCATTCATCACTTTTTTCGCAAACTCCTGAACTTCATCAGAAATCGTTGCCGAAAAAAATAGCACTTGCCGCTCTCGCAATGTTGATTGAATAACCATTTTCACATCATGGGTCAAGCGCTGCGATATCATTTGGTCAACTTCATCAACAACGATTGTTTTTACTTTATGCATCTTCATTTTTTTCTTATCAATTAATTCGTTAATTCTCCCCGGCGTGCCGACAATAATCATTGGATTTTTTTTCAAGCGCTCGATTTGCCGCTTTAACTCAACACCGCCAATAAAAGCGCCGCTAACGATGCCACTATTCATTGTAAAGGTTTGAACAACTTGATGGATTTGCATCGCTAATTCTCTTGTCGGTGATAAAATAACCGCTTGAATTTCTTTACTATTTGGGTCAATATTATGTAAAATTGGCAACAAATACGCCAATGTTTTCCCAGTACCTGTTGGTGATTCTGCAACCATATCTATGCCTTCCAAAATAGTTGGAATAGCCTTTTCCTGTATAGCTGTCGGTTTGTCAAATCCAGCCTTTTGCCACGCTTCTTTAATGAACGGCTTTGCTTTAGTTAGAAATTCCATCTTAATTGCTCCTCGTATAGTAAGTTTAGTGAGTAAAAATGCATTTTATAGTATTTCATTCAAACGGTCAATCGATTGAACCATATAATCGACGATAACTGGCAAATCGTCAGCTTGAGCCTCGCCAATTTTTCGCGCGAATTTCAAAATGATTGTATCAACCAACCGAGCGGCTTGACCGGGCACATAATCAAATGATACTTTTTGCGTGACCGTTGGTCGATTCCCCCAAATTTCCAACAGGACATGCCAAATCGCCTCACAATCTTCCTCAAGCTGATCTATGGATGTAGAAAAAACGACTTCAATATAGCAGCCAATCGATTCGTCAGCCTTTTCCAAAATTTCTGCCGCTAAGTCATCGACACCTGCATAGATTCGAAGTTCACCATGTACAGAGTCTTCCGCTTGATTGATTGCCCTAAAAGTTATAGCATAATATCTAGACAGTGTAGCGAGATCAATTTGGTCAGTACGATTCATGATTACAATTTCACCTTGGAGATCAAGATCATAAACTGCCCCTTCAGCGACAACCTTTAAATTGTCAAAAATGGTCGGATCAAACATTTGATACCTTCCTTTCGAGTTTCTCTAGTCTATTTTAACAAAATACTGCCATCTTTCGAACTTTTTGATTGAACAATTTTTCTAATGTTCTTATAATAAATGAATCAGATATAAAAGGAAGTGACGAAAAGTGCCGATTAACATACCTAAGGATTTACCAGCTAAAGAAATACTTGAAAGTGAAAATATATTTGTAATGGATGAGGAACGTGCATATCAACAAGATATTCGTCCTCTAAATATAGTAATCTTAAATTTGATGCCTGAAAAAGAAAAAACTGAAACACAGCTTCTTAGAGTACTTGGTAACTCACCATTACAAGTGAATATTACTCTAATGCATCCACAAACGCATCAATCTAAAAATACAAGGCCAGAGCATTTAGAAAATTTCTATCGCACCTTTGATGAAATAAAGGGGCGCAAATTCGACGGCATGATTATTACAGGGGCGCCAATTGAGCTTTTAGAGTTTGAAGATGTCAATTACTGGGATGAATTAAAAATGATAATGGAATGGACAAAAACAAATGTAACATCAACACTCCATATATGCTGGGGTGCGCAAGCAGGGCTTTATTATCATTTTGGCATTCCAAAATACGAATTAGATAAAAAGATGTTTGGCATCTTTAAGCATAATGTATTAGTTAAGAATTCAAGAATCCTGCGCGGCTTTGATGAAGTGTATCTTGTTCCACATTCACGTCATACAGATGTTAAAAAAGAGGATATCGATAAAGAGCCAAATCTTGAAATCCTATCTTATTCTAACGAAGCAGGTGTTTGCCTTGTTGCCTCTAAAGATCGCAAACAAATTTTTCTTACTGGGCATCCAGAATATGAGGCTACAACACTAAAGGACGAATATGTTCGTGATATCAACAAAGGCGCGGATATTGACGTACCTGTTAATTATTTTCCGAACGATAACCCAAATGCGGAGCCGCTGAATACGTGGCGTGCACACGCCCATTTGTTCTATACAAATTGGCTAAATTATTACGTGTACCAAGAAACCCCTTATATTTGGGAGTGAACTGACCATCTTTTTTATTAAAAATCAGTGCAATAATTTGCACTGATTTTTATTATTTCTCCTTTTTTTCATCACAGCCAAAACATTTTAATTCCCCGTTAGCCTCAACAATCCCATTTAAAAAGCCGTTTTCGCAATAAATTTCTTTTTTACATTCTTGGCATACTCCTACTAATTCTCGCACTGAAATCTCCCCTTTTATTAATTATAATAAATTTTTCCAGTTGTAATAATCAGCTGATGGAATCTATCTATTTACAAAAAAAAAGCAAACAAGCCGCTACAAGAGCAGTCTCGTTTGCTTTTCGTTTGCCTTTTATTTTTATGGTAATGTTAGAGGTGTTGGTGATACGATGACACCATCTTCATCTGCATACACATATTCGCCTGGTGTCCATGTCACTCCACCAAATTTAGTTTGAGCGTTTGTTTTTCCTTTTCCTTCTTTTTTACTCTTTAATGGCATTGTTCCAATCGCGAACACACCGATATCCATTTGGCCAATTTCACCGCTATCGCGAATTGGGCCATTAACGATAATTCCACCTAATTTGCGATCCACTGCAATCGAAGCTAGAATATCCCCTACTAATGCGCAGTTTTTAGAACCGCCCCCATTCACAACAAGAACATTGCCCTCCGGAATCGTCTGTAGCATCTCCTTGACTAACACATTGTCTTCAAAAACTTCAACCGTTGAAATCGGTCCTGAAAACTGTTTTTTTCCACCATAAGATTTAAACTCTAGTTGGCAGATTGAAATGCTATCAGAATATTGATCACATAAATCTGCTGTTTTTAATGTTTGAACTACTGTCAACTATAAGCCCCCCATTTTTTACTATTTTTATTCTACATAATTATACTACCATTTTGAATTTTGTGTTAATAGTATTTTTGTGTAGATTCTTATTGCGTTGCTCTAGTGACCGTGTTTACTTATTTTTGCTAGTTTCGGTCACTAGTACCGCTTTCTAGTGACCGTGCTCCATCTTTTTCGCTGTTCTCGGGCACTAGTGACACTTTCTAGTGACCGCTCTTCTTCTTTTTTGCTAGTTTCGGTCACTGGATCAAAATTTTATATTTTCCTACCTTTAATTAATCTTTTCTACAATATCCCTAGCGAGCCATACACCACAGGCGCTTGCTTGAGCAAGGCCGCGTGTTATACCTGCACCATCGCCCCCTAAGTACAATCCTGAAATCTCTGACTCAAACTTGTCATTTAAATTTGGTCTTGCGGAGTAAAATTTCGCTTCAACACCATAGAATAAAGTATGTTCAGAAGCTATCCCCGGCGTTACATAATTCAATGCTTCTGTCATCTCAATTAAACTTTTCATCGTATTATATGGCAACACTAAACCTAAATCCCCTGGAACCGCTTCTTTCAGCGTTGGCTCAATAAATCCTTCCTTAATCCGTTTTTCTGTAGAACGGCGCCCCTTTAAAATATCACCGTATTTCTGAACGATAATGCCGCCCCCTGACAGTTGATTTGCTAGAGTTGACACTTCATGTGCATATTCGGTCGGCTTATTAAATGGCTCAGAGAATTTATGAGAGACTAACAAGGCAAAGTTCGTATTTCGGCTACCCCGTTTTGGATCTTTATAGGCATGTCCATTTGCTAACATAATCCCTGTATGATTTTCAACAACAACATGCCCCGAAGGATTGCTGCAAAACGTCCTCACTGTAGTCCCAACAGAAGTATTAAAAACAAACTTTCCTTCGTATAAATGTGTGTTAATTTCCTCCATCACAATATCAGTTGTTTCAACGCGGACACCGATATCAACCTGATTATTGAACATTGTCACACGACGCTTTTTCAAAATTTTCGTCAACCATGCTGAGCCATCACGACCTGGAACGATGACTACTTTTTTCGCATGTAAAACGTTGCCGTCTTTTAGCTCAATACCAGTTACTTCATAGCCGTCGCTAGTTTTCTCCGTTACAATATCCTCAACTTCTGACTTAAAGCGCATCTCAATCTTATCTTTTAAGTATTCATATATTCTTTGCAAAATTTCAAGGTTTTGCTCTGTCCCTAAGTGGCGTACTTGCGCCCTTAAAAGCTTTAAACCAGCAGCATAGCCGCGGCGTTCAATTTCCTTTACTTCAGGTGTCAATGGGTCTGTAATTGACTCTGTGGCACCATGGCTTAAATTAATTTCATCGACATACTTTATTAAATCGACTACTTCTGATGGTGGTAAATAATCGGTCATCCAGCCACCAAACTCACTAGTAATGTTGAATTTTCCATCGGAATAAGCACCCGCACCGCCAAAACCGTTCGTAATCGAGCAAGCTGGTAAACAACCGGCATAATCCTTTCTGCCAGCTGCCGGTGGGCATAACTGAGTCTTTTTTTCTAATATTGGGCAGCGTCTGCTATAAATATCATGGCCTTTATCTATTAATAAAACGTTTGCATTTGGCATTTTTAAAGTAAGTTCATAACAAGCAAAAATTCCCGCAGGCCCTGCCCCAACAACGATTACATCAAAATTGTTTTGCATCAAAATCCCTCCGTCATTTCTTACAATTCTTAAATAATATATCAAAATATCAAAATGACGTCAATTCAAAAAGACGAACATTATTATAACAGACAACAATAATGTTCGTCTTTTTAAAAGAATAAGTTATTACAATTTATCCTGATATTCTTATATTTCCATCTATTAAGTCATGAACGGTCTTCTCATATTTTGCTATATTACCTACATCTGACCAATAGCCTGTCGTTTTAAATCCGAATAATGAGCAGCCGTTTTTTAAAAGCATAGGAAAGATATCTAAACTAAAGTCAACGGTTACTCCTTTTTTTATATAATGTAAAATAGTCGGTTCCATAACAAAAATACCAGTACTAATCTGGTTTGTGAAAACGTCTAGCCGTGAAGGCTTTTCTAAAAATCGGGTTACTTTGCCTGTTTCGTCCGTTTTAATAATTCCATAATCCAATGGATTTTGCACTGTTGTCATAAAAATAGTTACAAGAGATTCTTTCGATTGATGATATTCAATTCCTTTTGTTAAATCAAAATCCGAAATAACATCACCATACATAACAACGAAAGTTCCGTCAAAAAATGCCTCTGTATTTTTAATACTACCTGCCGTTCCTAAAGGTTTACGTTCCTCGAAATAAGTTAGCTTTACCCCAAATTCATGCCCATCACCAAAGTATTCCATTATTTTTCTAGATAAATATTGTACTGTCACTGCAATTTCTGTAATACCATGCTTCTTTAAATGCTGTATACAGTATTCCATCACAGGTTTGTCTAAAATTGGAATCATTGGTTTTGGCAAATGATTTGTTAACGGGCGCAGCCGATTTCCTCTTCCTCCAGCAATAATAACCCCTTTCATCATAATCACGCCTTCACGAATTTATTACAACAATATTTTTTCACCTCTAGTTACCATATTTATGAAAGAATTCAAATATTATTCCGTAAATTATTAAAAAATAGGTGACTTCATTATCATATTTTAAGGTAAACTATCTATAATATAGAGATTCATTATGTTACATTTCAATCATAAGGAGGGTGTAAAATGACTGATTATGAGGTTGCTAGTTTGCTAGCGTATAGCTTTGGTACCCTTTTTCTCATACTAATTTTACTATTTATACCATACATTTTTGGTGCAATTGGCTTGTATACAATGGCTAAGCGAGCGAATATCAGCAATGAATGGTTAGCCTTTATTCCAATTGGGAACGCCTATATTATTGGTGAACTAATTGACGAAAAGCTGAAGTGGTTTACAATTGGCAAAAGTGGTGGCATCAAACTTTTAATTCTTTGTCTTGGAGCACTAGTTATTAATATCATTCCCGTAGTGGGAAACCTTGTATCAATTTTGTTAGGGATATTCTGGTTAGTTGTCTATTATTGGCTGTTCGAAAAATATTCAGAAAGTGCAGTAGTATTAACGATTATCAATGTTATTACTGCAGGACTTGCTAGTGCCTTTATTATGTTTGCACTCCGCAATAAAGAAGCGAAATATTAACATAAGCGAATGGCTGTCTAAAAGGGAACTATCCTTTTTAAGATGGCCTTTTTCTTTGTAAAGTTGACGGAATATGTGTATAAAAAATTGGCAAAATGCCTAAAAAGGATAATGTTTTCAAAAAGGTGAAACATTTTCTATTTACATACGACTATTCATTTGAGTTGTAAAAGAAAAATAACAAGGAGCGAGAGCATGCTATGAAAAAACTGATTTATTTTATCCTTTTGATAGGTTTAGTTGTTAATTTAATGGGTTGTAATAATAATGACGATAAAAATAAAGATGACAAACAGAATGAAAAGACAGCGGAAACGGATAAAGATAATAACGATAAAAATGAAGATAAAAAAGATAATGATGAACAAGCTTTGCCCTTGTTAGAAGAACAAAAGACGGTGGAAATGATAATAGAAGGGATGCCTGAGAACAAAGTAGTAAAGCTATATCATCATAAAGAGCTAGGCCTTTCTACTTATGTCCCAGATGACATGATTGTTGAATCCAATCCAAAGGTATTTAATATTTACACAAACTTTGGAGGAACTAAAAACGAAAATGCAACCTTAAAAATCACCGACCAAACGGAAGAAGAAATGATAAAGGATTTATCTGATCGTGGATTCAAGCTTGAAACACAAGAAACACAAGCTTTTGATTTTTCTCAAAAGGAATTTTCTTTAGAAAAAGCGGGGATGATTGGCCGGGCCGCTATTTTCAAACATGATAACAAAGACTACGCATTATATTATTATTTCCCTGAAGATTATGCCGATGGATTCGGACCACGGTCTGACATCATAGTAAATGAAATCGTTTGGCATGATGAGCAGTAATCAGCTCGTACAATCTACATATTCCAGAGAAAAAGAGGTTTTTATGTAATCATTCATCCTTTATTGAATATAAGTTAAATAGTACGCCAAAAAGGATGTGAGGATTTGGAAAACGGAAAAGTTATTATAAAGATTAATGATAACGGTTCAATCCGTATAAATGGAAATGTCGAATTAGTTGATGGAAATGGTGGAAAATTCGGGGTTGGACCAACTTTCTCACTGTGTCGTTGTGGAGCTTCCGAGAAAAAACCATTTTGTGATGGTGCACATAAAAAAATCACATTTAATAGTGCCCCTAGGGCAAAATGAGAATAATTGATCAATAAGTATAACATTAGTGGAGCATCTACTTATTCGGATGCCCCACTTTTTAAACTAATAAGTAATCCTATCCAAAATTCCAAGAACAATCATTGTCTATTCAGCTGCCTTTCGGATCATTACCCCTATTTTCCCTTCTTTCAATCTTTCAAGAATCTTCCTTAGTATAATAAATCAATTCATCTTAATGAAACCATAATAGTTTGCTTTTTGCTAATAACTTTCATTATTTTTACATTTTCAAATAAAAGGTACCTCTACTTAAAATGATGTAGTATTATTAGTTTTGTTGTTATAATTAATTACAAGGCAGGTGACTTTTCATGTGCGGGTTTGTTGGTTGTATGTATGATGAAGCCCAAAAAACAAATGAAAAAATGAAAAACAAAATTAAGATGATGAATACAATAATAACCCATCGTGGACCTGATTCGGAGGGGTATTATTTTGATGAATATATTAATTTTGGCTTTAGAAGATTAAGCATTATAGAGTTAGAGAGTGGTAACCAGCCTTTCTCCTATGAAAATGAACGCTATTGGATTATCTTCAATGGCGAGATTTATAACTATATTGAACTACGTGAGGAATTAATCCAGAGAGGCTATCAATTTTCAACACAATCCGACACCGAAGTAATCGTTGCATTATATTCAGATTTGAAGGAACAAGCTGTCAAAAAATTAAGAGGGATGTTTGCTTTCGTTATTTGGGATAAAATGGAACAGCAATTATTCGGAGCTAGAGATCATTTCGGTATAAAACCGTTCTTCTACTCAGAAAAAAGTGATGCAATATACTTTGCATCTGAGAAAAAAAGTATTTTATTAGCTACTGAAGGCTCTTTACATGAAGATTCGCTACAGCATTATTTTAGCTTCCAATATGTTCCTGAACCAGACACATTAACTAGTGAAATAAAAAAACTAACACCAGGGCATTATTTTGTAAAAAAACCAAAACAGCCAATAAAAATCATCAATTATTGGAAGCCAAAATTCCAGCCTGTAATTACATCTGAGTCACAGCTTGTAAAAGAAATACGTGATGTTCTTATGGACTCTGTAAATGTGCATATGCGCAGTGATGTTCCAGTCGGTTCGTTTTTATCAGGTGGCATTGATTCTTCCTTTATCGTATCACTAGCAAAACAAATAAATCCTCAATTAAAAACTTTTTCTATTGGGTTTGTGAGAAATGGCTTTAGCGAAGTAAATATTGCCGAAGAGACAGCAGCCGCTTTAGGTCTAGAAAATATTAGTTGCACCATAACCCCCGATGAATACCTAGAGGAGCTTCCAAAAATTATTTGGCATATGGATAATCCGCTTGCAGATCCCGCTGCGGTGCCTTTATATTTTGTAGCTCGAGAAGCTAGCAAGCATGTAAAGGTTGTATTATCTGGCGAAGGTGCCGATGAACTATTCGGTGGTTATAATATTTACAGGGAACCTCACTCACTTCGAATGTTTCGTTATATTCCTAAATCTATTAAACATTTGTTGAAAATCCTAAGTCACAGCCTACCAGATGGTGTGAAAGGAAAAAGCTTTATTGAGCGCGGAATTACACCTTTAGAGGAACGATATATCGGAAATGCAAAAATATTTGAAGAAGATGAAAAAGCATTGCTTTATACACATTATAACCCACATGTAAACTATAAAACGATTACGCAACAAATTTATAGAGAGTCTGAAGGTTATGACGCTGTAACGAAAATGCAGCATATTGATATCCTTACTTGGCTGCGAGGAGATATACTCTTAAAGGCAGATAAAATGGCAATGGCTCATTCGCTTGAGCTACGAGTGCCTTTTTTAGATCAAGAGGTTTTCAAAGTAGCAGCCAACATTCATTCTAGCCAAAAAATTAACAATAACACAACAAAATATATATTACGAAAAGCAGCTGAGGGAATTGTGCCTGACCATGTATTGAACAGAAAAAAATTAGGCTTTCCTGTTCCGCTCCGCCATTGGTTAAAAGATGAAATCTATGATTGGGCCGTTCATTTAATTCATTCCAGTGCTACGGATTATTTATTTCATAAACAAGAAGTACTAAAATTACTAGAACAGCATGTTACGAATAAGAAAGATAACAGCCGCAAAATATGGACAATCCTTGTTTTCATGATTTGGCATCAGGTATTTATTGAAAATGTTTATGATTTTGGACAAACTGAATTTATGAATCAAAAAGAAAAACAAGTAGCTCTTTAATAAAGTAAGTGGAGAAAACGCTCTGTTTTTCTCCACTAATTAAACTCCATTTTCCAACTAAAATACTCATTTTGGGGATTTTTTACATAACGCAAATTAGCATCAAATTTATTGCCATTTTTGCTTGTGAGTCCTTTTACATGGACAACCCCATTTTTCAGGAGCATTTTCACCATTGTTTTCGTTGGCTTCTTTTTCAGCGATGCTAATAACTTATCATTTTTCCAAATAACAAATTTACAGCCACTTTTCCAGTTGCTGCAGCCAAACCCTTTTTTGCCTTCAATAACAGCATGGCTACAAAGCGGACATTTTCCCAATGGTTCTACTACTATTTTCTCTGATGCCACTTCATGGATTGTAATTTCTTGGTCAATCTTTATTTTGGAAACGGCATCTACTGTAAAATCAAAAATAACCTTAAGAAAAGCTTCCTTGCTATATTTTTGTTTCTCGATATCGGCAAGTGTCTTTTCTAAGCGTCCCGTAAATTCAAGGTCAAATAAAGCTTTAATTGGGAATGTTTCTACTAATTTTCTTCCAAGCTCGGTGCAGACAAGGTTTTTATTTTGTGTTGTAATATAACCAACATCCTTCAGCTTTTTTATCGTTTCCGCCCTTGTTGCTGGAGTGCCAATACTAAAACCGCTTAAAATCGCAACAAGCATTTCCTCACTGTCTTCCCCTTTGTAGCTTTTTCCACACGTTTCCATCACGCGGAGCAATGTTTTTTCGGTATGATGCTTCGGGGGTTTCGTCATATGTGAGGTAAGTTCATGCTTTTCAATATCAACGATTTCATTTATTTCAACTAACGGCAAAATCGTATCCTTTGATTCAATTTGTTCAATTTTTTTCCATCCTTCCACTAGCTGCACTTTCCCTTGGGAATGAAATAAGCCAGGAATACCTTCAACTTTCGTTACAAATTTCGTTTCCTCATATTCCGCAATCGGCATAAATTGGGCAATGAAACGATTTTTAATCGCATTATAAACGATTTCTTCATCGCTTGTAAGCGACTTCGGTTTCAAATACGTTGGAATAATCGCACTATGGCTTTCGACCTTTGAATTGTCAAACACCCGCTTTAGCTTTGAAAATGCAATTTCGTCTTTAAACGGATGGTCCTCCTTTAACCCTTCTAATACTTTTGCTGCCCTCTCAACTAGACTTTCCTCCAACACAACACTAGCAGTCCGTGGATATGTAATAAATTTTTTCTCGTATAAGCTTTGGGCAATCTTTAATACTTTATCTGATGTCCAACCTTTGAATTTACTTGTGATTGTCCCTTGGAGGTTTGAAAGATTAAACAAATAAGGGGAATACTCTTTTTTTCGCTCTACTTGTTTATCAAGAATCTTGCCCTTTTTTCCATCTAATGCTTGTTGGATCAACTGAAGGTGGTTAGCATCTTTAAATTTATCTTCTTTATCCTCATGATAAACTGCTTCATAGTATTCATTATTCGCGGTACGGAATGTTGCAGTTAATTTGCAATAGCTCTCAGGTACAAAATTTTTAATTTCTTCATCGCGGTCATAAATAATTTTCAAAGTCGGCAGTAATACCCGCCCAATATTTAAAGCTTGTCCCTTTCCTTTTTGATATTTTAATGTGGCAACTGATGTAAGATTAATCCCGATAACCCAATCAGCCCATTGCCTGCTAATTCCGGCATCTTGAAGCGGTCTTAGTTCTTCATTTCGTTTAAGAGACTGTAAACCTTTTAGCACTTCATATGGTGTCCACTCATTTAGTAAAAGTCTATAAATAGGTTTGTTCACCTTTAAATTGTAGATAATCGTATCACCGATAATTTGCCCTTCACGGTCATAGTCACAGGCAGAAATAATCGTATCTACATCAGTGCGTTTGCATAAGCGATAAATCGTTTTTAGCTGCTTTTCAGCGCCAGCATCCTTATAGTCGCGATTTTTCGGACTGGATTTGACTTTGTAGCGGAACCTTTCCGGAATAAATGGAAATTTCTCCATCCTCCAGCTTTTCATCGAAGGCTCATAATCCTTTGCATCATAGAGCTGTAAAAGGTGGCCAAATGCCCATGTTATACAATAGCCATTGCCCTCATAAAATCCGTCTTGTTTCCCTTTTATTTTCAGCGCATCAGCAATGTTTCTCGCAACCGATGGTTTCTCAGTTAAAATTAATTTAACAGCCATAATAAAGTAAAACTCCTTTCCTATTATAAAATAACATATTTGAACAATGTTTACATTCTTAAGTCAACATGAATTTTTTAAAATAAGTAGACAAAATACAGAATTGCCTATTATGCATATAGTACAAATAGTGAATATGTTGAAAAATGTTAGGAGAGATTGTCTTGATTATCCATGTTGTAAAAAGCGGGGAAACGCTCTGGCAAATTGCTAGTCGTTACAACGTCAATACAAATGCAATTGTCCAAATAAATGAACTGCAATTTCCCAATCAGTTGGTCATTGGCCAATCACTAGTCATTCCAACAGCTAGTTCAATGCATGTTGTTACATCTGGTGAAACATTATGGTCGATTGCCAATCGATACGGGGTAACGATTGATTCAATTATCCAAGCTAACCAACTAACAAATCCTAATCTTCTTTATCTGGGAACAAAATTAATCATCCCACCTCGCATTCATATTGTTCAATCTGGGGAAACACTCTCACAAATTGCAAGCCGCTATGGTATGACGACGCAAGCCATTATCCGCGAAAATCAAATTCAAAATCCTAATCTCATTTATGTTGGGACGCGCTTAATCATTCCGAGACGAAAAACAACAATCGAAGTGAATGCTTATACGTATCAAGGAAGTGAAGAGGCTGCGGCTAGGTCGATTAATGAAGTAGGCCGTCACCTTACGTATTTAAGTCCATTTGCTTATATGATTAAAGAGGACGGAACATTGGAGCCATTTCCCGACCGCTTAGCAATCTCCGCTTCCTACTCTCAACGGGTCGTGCCAATGATGGCAATTACAAACTTCACGTCAACATCACTTGGGTCCAATTTGGCAAACACGATTTTGGCTAACCGAGAATTAAGCGAAAAAGTTCTGACTAATGCTCTTAAAATCATGGATGAAAAAGGGTACCGCGGCTTGAATGTTGATTTTGAAAATGTCTTACCTGCAGATCGTGAAAATTATAATCGCTTTATGCAGCTCGCTGTTAATCGCCTCCATCCAAAAGGATATTTTGTCTCAAGTGCCCTTGCTCCAAAAACTAGCGGTGCGCAAACAGGGCTTTTATATACCGCACATGATTATGAGGCCCATGGAAGAATTGCCGATTTTGTTGTACTGATGACTTATGAATGGGGTTATCGACTAGGACCGCCGCAAGCAATCTCACCGATTAATCAAATGAGACGTGTCATCGAATACGCCGTTTCAGTGATGCCGCCGGAAAAAATTTTCTTAGGCTTCCAAATTTATGCCCGTGATTGGGTGCTTCCACATGTAAAAGGACAATCAGCAAGAACATTTGGTGTACAGGAAGCGGTAAGGCTTGCTGTCACACATGGGGCAACCATCCAATACGATGAAAGGACCCAATCACCGTTTTTCCGTTATTGGGATGAACAAGGTAGGCAGCATGAAGTTTGGTTTGAAGATGCTCGTAGTGCCCAAGCGAAGTTTGATTTAGTGAAAGAATTTAAGCTTCGTGGTGTCAGTTATTGGGCGTTAGGATATTCTTACCCACAAAACTGGGCGCTATTGGAGGATAATTTTAATATAAAGAAATTGATATGATTAGGAAGCTGCTAAACTAGTAAAATCCAAGTTTAGCAGCTTTTTTTAATGGAGACCCACTACAAATTTTAACGGTTATATTTCCCGCGTTCTTGTAAGAATTGATAAAAGGCTTGTGCTCCAGCCCCACGTGTTACTTTTTTCGCTGGCTCAAAATTGCTGTTTGCTGCAGGCATTATGCCTAAATGGTGGACAATCGCTGCTGTGCCTTTTTTGTTTATTTTATCAGCATCAAGGAAATTAACATTAAATAAATCTGGTACTTGGGCAAGCTTATCTAACCTCATCGCTTTTGTAATCATTTCCGCTAATTCTTCGCGAGTAACAGCTTCATTTGGTTTAAAC
Source organism: Bacillus sp. (in: firmicutes) (assembly GCA_012842745.1). NCBI lineage: Bacteria > Bacillati > Bacillota > Bacilli > Caryophanales > Bacillaceae > Bacillus > Bacillus sp. (in: firmicutes). Next base: position 272,848 of record DUSF01000037.1, read on the forward strand.
TCCCCTTGTGTTTTATCAATGAAGCCTTGCTGGACAGCTGATTCAACATAGGCAAAATACGGCGAGTTGCTTGCTACATCTTTGAAAGTTGCTGCTCTAGCACCGCCCATATAATTCATTTTATAGTAATATGGGTCTGGGTTTGTCACAAGCATGAGCATTTTTACCATTTCGCCCCTTGTGATTTCCTCATCTGGCTTTACAAGTCCAGCATCATCAACATCAATTGCATTATAGTCAATCAATAGCTGGAGTGCTTGTTCATTTGCATGACCTTTTATATCTTTTGCCTCAATGTTCCCGCGGATTGGCTCGCCAGTTTCAATCAATACCCACTTACCCTTCGTTGCATCGAGATAAACAGCTTGATTCTGTGGTTTCATTGCAAAGTGATAAACGAGCTTTACTTCAGGCTTTGAGGAAGTAGGCCTTGGCATATTATAATCAATATTTTCGATATATAAATACTTAGGAACAATCGTGAAATTATCTAAGTAAACTTCCCTGCCTTTTTCTACTGATACTACATTGCTTGCGCTCGGAAAGTTACTTTGTGGATCCCAAGTTTGATAATATTGATATATCTCCCCTGTTTCTGTGCCGATTGTTATATTCACAAACTGATCTTCGACAATAATTCCGTCAACAAGGCGATGGAACGTGAAGTAAAACTCTCTCATTTTCCCTGGGTTTTCCGGCTTTGGATTTCTTACAGGGTCAAATGTTAATTCGCCAAGCTGATTAGGTGCAAATGTTTTCAAAGCTTCCTTCGCTTTTTCAAGTGCTTGTTCATAGTTGACAACTTGTTTAATTGTTTGGTTTTCAACGTATGGCTGATACCTGCTAGGATCCTCTTTGTAATAATTAGTAATTTGTCCAGTATGACCATCAATAGAAACGCTTATATAAGTCATTGGTTGTTCACCAAGTCGCCAACTTAAACTCCAAACTGGAAATTTTTGATACTGATCAGCATCATTAAAAAAGACATTTTCCAACACAGCATTGGCTGGGATGTTAAATTGTTTTTTCGCAATTTCGACTGCTTGTTCCTGTGTGATGTCTTTGTTTACAGATGTTGTTTGGCTTGGCTTTTCAGTTGAAAGCGGTTCAAGCTTTACTGGAAGAGTTTTCATGTCGATTGGCTTTCCACTGTAATCAAGCCATTGTCCAGTTTTGGCATCAATAAACGGATAATTAAAACGACTGTCATATGCTAGCTTTACAGTTGGCTTTTGCTCAGATTGCGGCAAAAAATAATTATAAATTGTTTGATATTTTAGTTGAATTTGCATGCCGTCTTTTATTTTTTTCTCAGCTTCTTTTTGCGAGATCATTCCGGAAGTAGCAGGAATGTTGATATTATCATCCCAGCGATAGTCGTAGCTAGCGACCTCACCATTGCCATTTACAGTAACAGAAATGTATTGTTCTTGGAATGGAATGTCATTTTCAACACGTAAAAAAGAATAATAGTAGCTTGCATCTCCTTGTAAAGGTGGTCTTTGATTAGCAAGATTAGTAGTATCTAGCTTTACTAAACTAGCTTTTTGCGGCACTTTTTCTTGCAAAAATTGTTCGGCAATCTTTTTCGCACTTTCCCAATTATATTTTGGAGGATATGTTGCTGGCTTGCCATATGTATCCTCCCAGCGATACATCGAAAGAACTGTACCGTTCTCAGCATCAACAGTTACCGAAATATTTCCAAACCCCTGCTCGGTTTGCCGATTCCAATTAATATTCCAAATTGTGCGGTTACCCGGATACCAGTTGCCCTGATACATGACTGATTGCTGTGTATAATCGTTTGGAACTTTTACGAAATCTTTGGCAATTTCAATTGCTTTATCCTTGGAAATCTTTGCTGTGACCTCAGCATCATTTTGTTGAGGTTTCTCTTTTATAGCCTCAGCAGCTACTACCCCAGCGCTATAATCCATTGTTCTTACTTCAGCACTGGCAAAAGGTGCGGCTGCAATTTGTGGTAAAATTAACATACAGCTAAATGCGATTGCTTTTTTCTTCATAACGTTCACTCCCTAGACAAGTTTTACCTTCATACTATTTAGACGTATTCAAGTGGGGAAAGTTTCATTCAAAAGAAATAAATTCAAAAAAATTAAATATTTTTTTATTGTCTTGTTTTCTTTAGTAGTAAATGCTATAGTAATACTAATCAGCTTACTAATTGTAGTTGATATATATTTTCGAGCACTTTCGTGCAGGATTTTTAGGAGGATTATAAATATGCAAAACGGTAAAGTAAAATGGTTTAATGCAGAAAAAGGATTCGGATTCATTGAGGTTGAAGGTGGAGACGATGTATTCGTTCACTTCTCAGCAATCCAATCAGATGGTTTCAAAACTTTGGAAGAAGGTCAAGAAGTAACTTTCGAAATCGTTGAAGGTGCTCGTGGTCCTCAAGCTGCTAACGTAGTAAAACAATAATTTGAAACTTATTCATAATGAATAACTTATAAATGAAAAGGCTGCTCTTCGGGTAGTCTTTTTCTGTGTTGATTGTGACCGAGTTCGATCGGGCAATATTAGAATTAAATGATTTGCATGAATGAAATTTGCATGATAGACAAACTCTATATGTAGAACTTCAATAAGAGGAGGAATACATATGGGTGAACCATTTAATGATTTAAAACAAGTAGAACTTTCCGTTGAAGCTGCTCAAAAAATGGTCGGATCTGCAACAATGAGCATGGAACCTGGGCAACTTGAGGCTGCCCATGATGCAGTAAATGCCGCAAAAGGACATTTACAACATGCCCAAAACAATGCAACTGGTGTTGATGATGAATTTTTAAACAATTTAAACAAGCAGCAATCACTTTTAATGGATTGCGAAGAACAATTGAAAGAAGCCCAACGTTAACTAAACATCGAAAAGCTGATTAGTGATTCATTGAATCCCCAAATCAGCTTTTTTCTTTACATATTATGAAAGTGTTTTCCCGTACTTTTGCAGTTCGCTTCCAACCGTACACTGTTTGATACAGAAGGTTTGTGCATACTTTTTGCTATATTCCTTGCGGTGGTGTCGGGCTAAAAAACAACCGTTGCAATATGTATCTAGAAGCGAACTTACTTTCTCAAACACTTGTTTTCGCTCCACACCAAACCACCTCCGGATTTTTATTGCAAATCTAAACGACTATCGATTTCAATTCCATTTAATGCTTGTAAGGCGAGCTGATCACATTCTTTATTTAGCTTCCTCGAAATCGGCTCATAAATTGGTTTAATCCCAAGTTTTTTCATTTTTTCTTCAATCCGGTTAATCCATGGCATGAATTCTTGTTCATAGACTGGCCAATCACCGCTTAATTGATTCAAAACAACTTGTGAATCGCCTTTAAATGTCACTTCAGTATGATGTACACCCAAATTCTCTAGCTCTTGTAGCAAAAGCCAAAACGCCGCATATTCCGCTTCGTTATTTGATTCGATTTCATCAAACAGGGCATTTTTACGTATCCGGTATTCTTTATTGTTTTGTGTAAAATAAATCGAAATTCCTAAGCCTGCTTTTCTTGATTGTAAATCATACCCCCCATCAAAAAAAGCAACAATATCATGTGGCTCTGTTTCAATCCCTTTAACAAACTTCTGCAATTCTTTTTTTGTCCATGATTGGTCTTCTGTATCATAAAATATGATTTCTTTTGTACGGCCTGTTTTTTCAAAATCCTCGGCAAGGAACAACGCTTCGTTGGCTGGCAGCAAATCAGATGTCAGTTCAATTTGTCTGCCTTTCGGATGTTTATAAGTCCAATGTATAGATACCCTCACACCATAATCCCCTTTCGACAGTTTACGGTTATTTTATCATAATCCACGCTATTTAAACCTACATTTCTTTTTAAGAAAATTATGATAAAATGTTTATTCATATTCATAGGCATGATTTTAGCTGAGCTGCCTTCCAAAGTGTTCGAAACACTTTGGAAAAACAAACGACATTATGAGGCAAAGTGAACTTTAGTAAAATGTTCAAGTATGACAAATATCACATACAATTCTTGTCTGTTTATTTAAAATTGTTAAAAAATAGTCAAAATTAAGGAGTTGTATGGTAGATGAATATGGCGAAGCAAGAGTATAACGGAGCAGCCCTACTCCTTAACTCGATTGCACAACAAGGTGGACATAAAATCTTTGGTTGCCACGGTGAAATATTATTGCCGATTTTCGATAAACTAGCTGAAAATAAAGAGATAACATTTATTCAGCTAAAGCATGAGCAAGCAGCAGTCCATGCCGCAGATGGGTATGCAAGGGCCTGTGGAAAGGCAGGCTTTGCTTTAATCGGTGCGGGAACAGCCGTTACAAACGCAGTTACAAGCATTGCCACGGCCTTTAGTGATTCAGTGCCAATGGTTGTGGTCGTTTGTCAAATAGAATCAGAAAAGATTGGTAAAGATTCATACCAAGAGGTTGATGTCAGCGGCTTAACAATACCAATTACAAAACATTATAGTAGAGTTAGTAAAATTGAAAACTTGCCTGAAGCCATTGAAATAGCGCGAACGATTGCAGAAAGCGGTAGACCTGCTCCAGTTGTTGTCGAGGTTATGGCAAACGTATTACATGAAAATGCGGAGAATATAAGCTTCAAAAGAACTACTACAACGTATGTTGAACAGAAGAAGCCCAAAAAAGCGGTTAGCAAAAATACTATAACTAATGTTATAGAAGCACTTTCACAAGCAAAAAAGCCAGTGATTTTAGTTGGCGGCGGCGCCATTATTTCTGAAGCTTCAGAAATGTTAACTGACTTTGTCGATAAAACGAAAATCCCTGTTGCTACTACATTGATGGGGATTGGTGCTTTTGATAGCAACCATAGTCTGCATTTAGGGATGTTAGGAATGCATGGCACATTTGCATCAAATAAAGCGGTTCATCATTGTGACCTTTTACTATGCTTAGGTGTTCGTTTTAGTGATCGGGTCACTGGTAAAATGAGCGGATTTTCTCCAAAATCAACAAAAATTCAAGTTGATATTGATGCATCCGAAATTAATAAAATTGTTAACATCGATATTCCTGTAGTTGCTGATGTTCTTGACTTTTTGACAGAGCTAAATAAACAAGTACAACATGAACAGATTGTTGAAAACTGTGCTGAATGGGTAACGGAAGTCACGAATTACAAACGGACTGTAGCTCGTTTTGATAAAGTTAATAGCGTGTTAAAACCACAAGAGGTTTTGCAGCTAGTCGACGAAATTTCAAATGATGATGCAGTCGTTGTAACCGATGTTGGCCAGCATCAAATTTTTACAGCCCATAATTATAAATTTACAAGGCCGCGAACGTTCCTTTCTTCTGGCGGTTTAGGAACGATGGGATTTGGATTTCCAGCAGCAATCGGCGCTGCAGCTGCAATGCCTGACAAACAAATTATTTGTGTGACTGGCGATGGCAGCTTCCAAATGAATTTGCAGGAACTGAGTACTGCATTTATTCAAAAGCTCCCTATTAAAATTGTTGTTTTGAATAATGGCTATCTTGGCATGGTCCGCCAATGGCAGGAGCTATTTTATGATCGCAGGTACTCATCGGTAAAAATTTCTTCACCTGATTTTGCGAAACTCGCCGAAGCCTATGGTGTGGCTGGATTTAAAGCAAAAAATGCGGAGCAAGCAAAAGATATTATTAAAAGGGCTTTTGAGCACGAGGGCCCAGCACTGTTAGAGTTTGATATTGTCGAGGAAGAAAATGTTTATCCTATGGTGCCTCCTGGTGCAAGCAATAGTGAGGTCATTCTTTCTAGGTAATCTAAAAATTATAAAAGAAGCTGCTCAAAAAAAGAGTCAGCTTCTTTTTATTGAATTTCATGAAATGAATTGGCATAGTGTTTGAACATATTGTTCAAGAAGTTCATTCTTCTTTGATTTTGGCAATTTATAGTAAGGCACTTTTTCTGGCAAAATAACATGACTTAATAGTATCCCTCCAATTAACCTTGCACAGCGGTCTACGTCTACCGTTTTTTGTTTTTTTGAAAAGTGAACTTCAATTGCTTGTTTTAAACTATTCATGATTGTTTCAGGAATGTTAATCCTTTCATCCAAATGATTCATTACACTTTCAGCGATGAGAAGTCTAATCACTTGATCATTTCGTGATAATGTCTCTAGACGATCTTGTAAAATCTTCCGAAAAAAATCAGAAGTATTCTCTTCTTTTGCAAATTGCATCAATTTTGAATCAAATTGATGGGCAATAATTGGCAAAAAAACTGATAAAAACAAATTTTGTTTTGTTGAAAATTTTCTAAATAAGGTCATTTCAGCTACTTCCGCTTCCTTCGCAATTTCTTGGGTAGTCGCCTGGAGGTATCCCTTTTTCAAAAAAATACGCAGTGCAGCAGCAATAATTTGATCTTTTTTATCTTTCATTACAAAATCTCCTCGTATCCAATACTTGTCCTTTTGATAACAGCCCTAACTATTATGATAACATAAAATAGTTATTACTCACTCACTAGACCGGTGGGAGTTTTCTGTGTCAATAAGGTATTCCTGAAGCCAACGCTTCCTTCGTTTAGTTTTCTTCTCAATTGAATAGTATAAAACAGGGATAACGAATAATGTCAGCAATGTCCCGACAGATAATCCACCTAATACAACTGTCGCCATCGGAGCGTTTGTCTCTGAGCCCTCCCCCACTCCAAATACAATCGGGGCAACACCAAGGATAGCCGTTCCAGTCGTCATTAAAATCGGGGTAAGACGAATTGGTCCGGCTTTCAAAACTGTGTGATATGCATCCAAACCTTGTTCACGCAGCTGTTTCATAAATTCAATCATCACGATGCCATTACTAACAATGATTCCTGAGAGCATAATAATACCAAGAATCGCGGGTACACTTAAATTACGACCAAATAGCAATAAGCTCCCTGTAATCCCCAATAAAGTTAACGGAATTGTAAACATAATGATAAAAGGATGTTTAAAGTTTTCAAATTCCGCTACCATTACCATATAGATTAACAGAACCGCTAAAACAAGCGCCACTCCTAAATCAGTAAATGATTCCTTCATATCCTTCGTTTCGCCACCAAATTCAATAGAATATCCTCTAGGCAACTTATATTCTGCTAATTTGTCTTGAATCGCGGTATTAACCTTACCCAAATCGGCATTATACAGCCCTGCCGTTACATAGGACATACGAATTTGATTTTCCCGGTAAATATCAGAAGGCGTTGCCGAAAGATTAGCCACTGTAAACGTTTGAAGCGGAATCATTCCATATTTTGTAGGGATCTTCAATTTTGCGATATCCTCAATATCGTTCAACCCTTTTTTCTCATACGATAGACGGATATCTAAATCACCCGTGTCCGTGCTCATCGTTCCAACAACTTCCCCCTCCAAAGCGGTGCGTATCGTTTTACTTACTTGCAGTACATCTAATCCATAGCTTTTAAGCCTTTCTTTATCGAAATGAAGAGTGTATTCCATTTTCTGTCCGATACTGCTATTGTCTGCATCCCTAATTCCTTGTACTTCCCGAATAATTTTTGTAATATCATAAGAAATATTTTCTAATAGCTCTAAATTCTCGCCTTTAATTGTTATAAAGACAGGGTCGGATGAAAATAACGATGACATTATAAATCCTTTTTCTTGCATTTTAATTTGAACACCAGGATATTTTAATTTGCTTCTTAATGATTCGATAACAAAGGCTGTGCTTTCCTCTCGATTTACCTTGTCTACGAGTTTTACATGAATAAATGCTCGATCTGTTTGTTCTTGATCTGGATGCTCTTTAGTAAAACCGATGCCAACATAGGTAGAATTAATAGTATTTATTTCATCTACTTTTCCTAATATAGCCTGTGTCATCTTTTCAGTTTCACTATATTTTGTATTTGGTGCCATCTTTATATGGATTGTAAATTCTCCTGAATCCATTTTCGGCATAAACTCTTTTCCGATCATTGGAAGGAGTGCGATTCCAGCGATAAGCGAAATGAAAGCAACAAAAAGGACAATTTTGCGATATTTTAACGTATAAACCAATGCTTCCTTATATTTGTTTTCAATTGCATTCCGTCCCTTTTCAAGTAGTAACGACCATTTAGATTTCCGCTTCAGCCACGGAATAGACTGTGACAACGACAAAACGAGTGCTGTAAGTGTTGGTGTTACGGTAAAGGAAATAACCAAGGAGGAGAACAAAGCATATAAAACTGTAAGTGCTAGCGGGTGAAAAATTTGCCCTGCCATCCCACTTACAAATAGCATCGGCAAAAAGACAATCATTTTCGTCATTGTCGCTGCAAAGACAGCGGACGCTACTTCCTTTGTTCCATCGATGGCTGCCTTAAATGTTGATTTCCCTTCCTCTTTATAATGACGATAAATGTTTTGCATAACAACGATGGCATCATCTACGACTAAGCCAATACTAAGCGTTAACGCTCCAAGTGTAATTAAATTTACGGTTAATCCACTGAAATACATAAAAATGAATGTAGTAATAATCGATAATGGGATAGCTAGAGCAATAACGAGAGTTGCGGCAATTTCTCCTAAAAAGAAGTAAATAATTAAAATTGCTAAGCTAGCACCGATGGTGCCTTCCTTCGTTAAATTTTTGATTGATTGATTAATAAATTGTGATGAATCATTGATGGCAATTAATTCACTGCTCCCCAACTGTCCCTCTAAAAAGCGCAGTTTAGCCGTTACCTTAGAAGCTACATCAATCGTATTGGCATCATTTTGTTTATAAATATTAATTAGCACTGCATTTTTATGATTGTAATATGACGACTGCTCAACTTCTTTCGTTTGAATCGATACATCCCCTAAATCCTTTAAACGTAAAGGAATGTCCATTTTATTAGGAATTGATAAATTCGCTAGTTCATAAACATCTTTAATCTCAGCATTCGTTTTTATCGTTAATGATTTTTTGTCATAATCAACTGTCCCAATTGGAAATGTTGTATTATCTTTTTTCAGCACTTCTTGAACTTGCCCAATGTTTATTCCAAACTGTGTGAGCTTCTCTTCAGCTAACGCAATCTTAACTTCATTTTCTTGTCCACCTATAATTTTAACAGAGGCTACACCTTTTACTCTTTGTAGTTCTTCCTTTACTCGTTCAAGAGCAACCGTCGTTAATTCTTTCAGATCCTCTTCACCAACAAACGCCAACTCGATAATTGGGGTATCTGAGGGATTTACTTTCTCTACTGTCGATTTCTCAATTGTTAATGGAAGATCTGGCTTTATTTTTTCAAGTTTTGCACGAATTTCATTTTCTGAAAAATTTAAGTTTGTGCCCCAATTAAATTGGATCATAACTCGTGAAATATTTTGCGAACTTGTTGAATGAATGGAATCTATATTTTCTAAATCTGCCATTTCTTCTTCAATTACCTTTGTAATTTGCTCTTCCATTTCTTCCGGTGAAGCACCTTGGTTTATCGTTGTAATTGTAATAATAGGAAGGTCAAGCTTTGGAAACAAATCGACAGGAATGCGCAACAACATAAATAACCCCATAAGTGTTACCATTAAGACGACCATAAATACTGTTAGCGGACGCTTCAATAAGGCTTTGAACATTTATTTTTCACTCTCTTTCTCAACAACTTGAACTTGATCACCATCGTGTACAAATTCAACTCCGTCTACAACAATTTTTTCTCCTTTTTGAAGTCCGCTTATGACCTCAATATTTGTATTCGTGCGAATTCCTGTTTTGATTTTCCTCTTTTCGACAATCCCATCTTCAATAACGTAGACAATTTCCTGTCCTTTATCATTTAACACCGCACTAATTGGCACAATCATTGTATTCGTTTTATTTACGATGGGAATTGTAACTTCCACAGCCATTCCAGGCTTAAGCAAACTTTTTCCATTATTGATTTTAATTTTAATTGTAAATAAATTTGTTTTTCGGTCAGCTTGTGGTGTTAATTCAATAATCGTACCACTAAACGGTTGATCAATAGCTGCACTCTTTACATTAGCTGTTTCCCCTTGCTTCAGACGTAAAAAAGAGGCTTCTGGAACATTTACATGCACATATACCTCTTCAATGTTATGAATATTCACTAACGGCATACCTACACCAACAAACTCCCCTTCTTCGGCTTGAAGAGCAGCAATAAAACCAGAAAGCGGGCTTTTAATGACTAAATCAGCTGTTTTCGCTGTTATCGATGAATATAGCCCATTTGCCTGCTCATATTGGGCTTCAGCGATTCGAATCGTTTCCTTTGTAGGCCCTAATTTCATTTGTTCTAACTGGTGCTGTGATGAATTGTATTGGGAATTTGCTACTGCTAATTCTGTTTCAGCTTGTTCAAGTTGCTGTTTACTTATTGCTCCACTATCAAATAAAACAGTTAGACGTTCTTTATTTTGAACAGCTGCATCATATTTTACTTTTGATGCTTGCACACTTTCCTCCATGCCCATAACTTCCTGCAGATTTGCTCCCGCTTTTATTTTTTCCAAATTAGCTTTTGCCACTTCAACCGCCGCTTTCGCATTCAATCGTTCAGATTGAAGATCTTTATTTTCTACAACAAATAACACATCCCCTTTTTCAACCTTTTGCCCATTATGTTGTGGAGCAATTTGAATCGTTCCAGGTATTGTTGATGATAAAGTAACCGTTTTTTCACTAACAATCTCACCATAAAATTTTTCTTCGGATGATATTGATTGCTCTTCTACTATATAATCCGTTACATAAATTTCTGCATAATCTACCGTAGCTTTTTGTTCAGAGCATCCTGTTAAAGTGCTTATAGAAAAGAAAAGTAAAAGAAAGAAACGAAAAAGCTTTTTCATGATTTCAACAACCAACTCTCTATTTATAGTTAGTGCTAACTAACATATTATATAAATTTATTCTTTTATACTATGATACGAATGGTAGGCTTCTTTACTAATCTCAACTGTATCGTTTTTTATTTCGTTTTCTTTATGTCTTAATTCCATAGCTTCTTTCTTTGCCTTATTCATGGCTGCTGTATCTCCAGAACGTTGCGCTTCAAAATATTTTGCTTTTACTTGATTTAGATTACTGCCTTGACCTACACTAGTTAGCAATTTTCGATACCTCCACTTTTAATCTATTGTTAGTTAGCACTAACACCATTATATTGAACCCGTTTCCAATTGTAAACATAAATGGAGTACTAACAAAAAAGCTAGCACAAACAAAAAGTGCCAGCCTTACAATCCTAAAATTATGTTTTTCTCGCTAATAAGTTTGTAAGCCGCTTTTTTACTTGAGACATTATGCATTTTAAACATCTCTAAAATCGCGATAAAAAAACTGCCATCGAATTCGAGCTGTGCCTTTAACGTAATCTCAATTGCCAAATTAACTAATTTATCGGATGATGCCGTATACATTTTCCCAAATTCAATAAAGCCAAGGCTATCCTCACGAAAGGTAAAGCCTTTTGCTTCTAAATGGTTTAAATAATCGGTTGTCGAAACTGCCAGCATGATAAATGATCAAACTCCTCTTTTTTGTTACTATAATCATACCGAAAATTCGACAAATCATCTATAGTTTTGCACATTCATATTTTTAGACGGTTACGGAAAAAATATTGATGTGCTACATCTTATATCTTTTAACAAGAGGAGGAAAAACAATGACTAAAAATGCGAATCGGGGTAAATTTGCGCCAGCGGTAAATAAGCAGGGACATTCAGAGGATGGCCCTTCCCCAAGACCAAAATCACAATTAGAACAAAAAGCACAAAAAGATAATACAAAAGTATAAAAAAATAACCTCGGTTTAAATAAGCCGAGGTTTCGCTTTCATATCGTCAACCACCCACATATGCCGTGCCCTTATATGTCTAAAAAACCCGCTCTCGCAGGTGGGTGTTCGCATCAACCGTTTCATCTTCCTCATGTCATCCATGGACAAGGCTTGACGTCTGGGTCAAAATTTAGAACTCCCTTATAAATAGCATCGGTTTTAGACACAGTAGAGTCACTAACATCGTAGGTTACTTTTATTATAGCGAACAAATATCGGTTTTGCAAATACGATTCGTTGCCAAGTTTCTCAGTTATTTCTTAATTTGGTGACTTTCTAATTTAGCGATTTCCTGTTCAGCAAAGGAGCCGGATTTCGCGATTCGAGATCGCTCCTCCATTCGCTTCGCGTTGTTATTTCTCATTGCATTCGGGTTTGCGTTTTTTGATCTGCCCATTGTGAATACCTCCTAAACTAAATGAACTTCATTAGTAGTATGGGATTTTTCTATAAAATTGATTCGTTTACCTCATTGTTATTCTTAATTAAATCAACAGGAATAGTTGTTACCCTGTTAGCGTCTTTTAGGACTTTTTTTAAAAATTCATCTAGTTTTGTAACTGTTATATCCTCTGGAATCGTTTGTTTTAGTACTAATTCAATTATGAATTGTTTTATTTGCTCAGATTGATTGTGAAACCACTGCAAATTCAACTGATTAAGATGTTTCTTTAATTTCTTTTCATCCTTTGTAGTTAGAATTTCCGCCAAGAGGCTCTGTAATTGATTTGTTTCCTCTTTTATAAATTCGATTATAGCTTCCTCACGATGCACTTGGTCTTTATTATGAATTAGCTTGCTAATAATTTGCTTTCTGCCTTCAGCTCCCAAATTAATAAAAGGCTCCCATTTTGTTTGAATCAAAAATTCCTCCAAGACGTTTGTATTTTCTTCTTTCAACATATCTACTATATTCGTGTTGGTAGCCACTTTTTTAGTTTTTACAACATTATTTTGTTCATCTAAAATCCGTTCCTTAATGTTACGATAATGGAATTCACATTGTAATCTAAGATCACTTTTGTCAGGTAAAAGCATAATTTGCTCATAAATAGCGGATAAATCCTCAGCACTACATTCTTTGTTATTTTGCAAATCCTCTAACTGTGATAAAATCTTCGCAAATAATTGTTCTTCGTTTATCGCTATTGTTGATGTTATCGTATGTGGCTTACCTATATCAAAGTAAAAAAAGCTTTTGTCTAATACTTGGCCTTCGATACTATTTCTTTCATGTGCATTCACTATTTTTCCACCTCCAGTTGGTTTTATAATGTAAGTTTGCACTTACCCATAGGGCAACATGCAAAGTTTCTCTAGAAAAGTTCACTATGAGAAAAAAGCCAACCACATAATGTGATTGGCTTTTGGACATACTAGCATAGATTACTTCGCTTGAGCAATTGCTTTGTCGATATCTGCTTTGATTGCTGTTAATGTTGTATAGTTTACTTTAACTTCTTTATTGTCAACTGTTTTTGTTGGGAAGTTGCTTAAGAATGCTTCTGCAACGTTCATTTGCTGAACAGCAGTTAACTTATTGTATGCATCATATACAAGTTTTTCTAATGCTTTGTCCATTGCTACGATATCTGTTGCTTTGTTTACTGCGTCAACTCTTTCTTTGCGTACATCGATTTGATTAGCCATCTTGTCTGCTACATCTTTGATGTAGACAAATCCAGCAGTTGGTTTTGCTTTTAACACTAATTCAGCAACCTCTAATTTAGATGTTGTTGTTAAGTTAATATAGTTTGTTGCTTGTTCATTATGAGAAGCCATACTTGCACTTGCTAACGCAAACTTGTCTAATTCAGATTTCATTGTAGCTACAGTATCTGCTTTATTGATAGCGACAACCGCATTTGAAGCAGTAATGATATCTTTAAGTTCAGCGACTTTGCTTGCTTTATTTTCATTCGTAACAGTAGACACAACATTTTGAATTGGTTCTAATGCTTTAACATATTGTTCTTTATTAGCTTCATTCAAGTTCGTAAGTGTTAATGAATTGTCTTTTAATAATTTATATAATTCATCTGCTGTCACTTGATTATCAGCTAATTCGTCTTTAATCTTCGTTAATGCATTAATTGGATTGTTAACATCAATAATGATTGTTTTAACATTATCTAATGACTTGATATTATCTTTTTTAGCAACAAAGTTTGTTAAATAATCTGCTAGAGATGCTTCAACGACAGTGTCCATATCAAATGCATTCGTTGTTGTTTTTGACACATCTGCTAATTTTTGAAGAGCAGCTTTTACGTTAGATGTTGTTGCATTAGCGTCTAGTTTAGCAATAGCTGCAACTGCATCATCGATTGCTTTCGTATGAGCACCTTCTAAGATGGCAATGATTTCAGCGATTTCATTTTTATCGGCTGCCTTTGTTACGGCTACTAATGCTGTTCTGTATTCTTTTAATAACGTATCATTGATTAATTTTTTATCAAAATCTTTGTCTAAATCTGCATAAGCATTGAATGCATTTTGTAATTTTGCATTTGTATTAGCAGCTGTAATGTTGATTAATGCTGCATGTAAATCTAATGTTTTAATTAAATCCGCTTTTGTTGTTTCTTTCTTTTCTTTATCGTCAGCTTTAATGTAGCTTTCAACAAGCTTCATTGCATCTTGGACATCTTTTGCTTCTAAGCCAGCAACAGCTTTATTAATTGCTTCGTCCACTTTTGTTTTGTTTACAGCATCAATGGCAGTTTGGATTTGATCATATGCTTTTTCTACATTAGCATCTAATGTTGGTAGTCCATTTTCGTATGTTGTAATCCAATCAGCATTTACACGAGTAAAGTTTTTAAGAGCATTTAATAATTGTAATTGGTTTTTAGCATCTTTTACTTCTTTAACTGCGTCTTCTTTATCTGCTAATGTCACAATATCATTGTTTACAGTGTTAATGATTTTTTGAATTTTTTCAACTGTATTCTTTGCTTCATCATCTGCATCAGCGATTGCTTTTTGATAACCAGCAATGTTGTCAGATTTTACTTTTTTGAAGTATGCTGAAGATAATGCTGCGTATAATTCAACTTGGTTGTTAGCTTTAAGAACTGCGTCAACAGCTGCAACAGCTGCAGTATCAAATTCAACGCCGCCTACGATCCAAGTACCTAATTCAACTTTGTCTAATTCTTTTTCAAATGTGAAGAAAATTTCAGTGTCACCAATTTCAAGGTTTACTGGCTTAACAGCAACTTCTTTACCATTTGGATCTGTTACAGTAATTGTTACATCTTCACGAGCTTCTGTTACTTTATCAAATACAACTTCTACACCTTTAGTTGTAACTGCTGTTACTGAAGCAACTTCTTTTTGCACAACTGGAGCTGCAAAATCAATACCTTGGTCTTTCATTACTTTCCATAAGAAACCAACTGTATCTTGACGAGTTAATTTTGATAATGGTGCGAATTGATTTTCACTTACACCAAGCTTAATGCCAGCCTGCGTTAGACCTGCAATCGCATTTTTTGCCCATTTTGCATTTTCAAGGTCTGTGAATTTTAAGTTTTCACCGTTGCCATATTCATAACCAAATGCTTTAACAATTAAAGAAGCCATTTCAGCACGGTTAATGACGCGGTTAGGCTCAAAACCTTTATCTGTACCATTCATTTTGCCTGTATTTGCTAATGCAGCAATTGCATTATAATATTTATGTGTTGTTGGAACATCCGCAAATCCTGGGTTCTTAACGTTTTCCATGTCTAATTTTAATGCGCGAGCAAAGTATAATGCTACTTCACCACGAGTTACTTCGCCTGTAGCACTTACAGTTGAGTTGGCGTCAATCACACCATAGTTTACTAAATCTTGTAATGAACCAGTCATCCAGTCTGGAGTGTTTGTCCAAGCTGCATTTGCTGCTGGTGCGACTGCTGATGCTACGACTGCTGCTCCTGCTACTGTTGCTACAAACTTATTGAATTTCTTTGGTTGTTTAGACATTAATGAATTCCTCCTAGTATGGTATAATTATTTTTTATCACTTGTTTTCTCTTTTTTTTATTACAAGTGAGTTTGTTAACAAGTTAACAACTTACTATTCTAGTAAAACATTTGCGAATCTCCCATTCAATAGTAACTTATTTCCATTTTATGATAGATTCAGAGTTGAGACATTTTATAACAGTTCGATTTATGTCACTGTCGTGCCTCACAAATTATATTAAACTACTTTTTTATACAAGCTTCAACACCATCTTTCTTCCATTCCATGTTTTTTCTTCTTGTTTTTATATATTATTCTAAAATAAAAAAAAGAGGCTTTAGGCCTCTTTTTTCATTTATTCTTCCAAGCCAATCGCAATCGGATGTTCTTCATATGTAATCCAATCGCTCCAGCTTCCCATATATAGTTTTACATTTGTAAATCCTAATTCATCTAATGCAATAATATTTGGACAAGCTGAAACGCCAGACCCACAGTAAACGATGATTTGATCATTTTTATTAAACCGTTCAAATCTTTCTTTTAGCTCCTCTTCCGATTTCCATTCATTTTTCTCATTTAAACAATCTTCCCAAAAATAATTGAGTGCACCTGGAATATGGCCTGCTTTTTTATCGATAGTTTCGTTTTGGCCTATGTATCTTTCCTCTATCCTAGAATCAAGTAGATAGCCCTTTTTTGTTTCAACGAATTGCTTTACTTCATCCACATTGCTTAAAAGCTCTTGTTGAATATTCGCTTGAAATTGTTTGCGCGGAACTGAAGGGATATCATCTGTAATTGGATAACCTTTTCTTACCCATTTACTAAAGCCACCATCCAAAATATAAACTTCGTCATGACCTACATATTTAAGTAGCCACCAAAACCGTGAGGCGATCATACCGCCTTGGTCGTCATAAGCAACAACTTTCGAGTTTGCATCAATTCCTGCGGCTCCGAGCTTATCAATGATGCGGTCCAATTCTGGCATGGGATGTCTACCACCATGCTCTTCTACACGTTTAGAAAGGTCTTTTTCTAAGTCAAAATAAAAGGCCCCAGAAATATGTTCCTTTATATATAAATTAAGACCATGCCCTGGATTTCCTAATTCAAATCGACAATCAATCACAATTACGTTTGGGTTTTCAAGGTTTTCATATAGCCAATCTACATTCACAATATTTTTCAAATTTCCCACTCCCCTATCGTAGCAATTTTTCTCTAGGCCTATTTATTTATTTTTTCAACGTACTCCTTAACCATTTCAACAGTTACAGGCTTTCTTACAGGCAGAGAGGTTACAATCCCTTTTTTCCCTAGTTCATTCATTTCTTTCGTAACCGCATTGATCGCATCAGTCGAAAATGGCTCACCTTTTTCACATAATTCAATCGCTTTTTCAATATACGCTTCCCTTAGTCCGTCTAACTCAGTAAACCTGCTTACAATATAATGTTGATTTTCAGAATGTTTACTAATGGCGTGATGTACACTCATGTCAGTCTCCCCTTTTTACAGTTACTATCTGTCCTTATATTTATTTTATATGAACGAGCGGAAAAGTACAAAATACTTCATATTAAAAAAATGCAGGATTATCAATAAAAAGGGCGAAAAATATTATAAGATAGTATTTATAATTGGCCATAGAAAGGGGTTATGTATATATGAAAGTTGGATTTATTGGCCTTGGCAATATGGGCTTGCCGATGGCAAAAAATTTAGTAAACGCGGGGTATGAGGTGGTTGGCAAAAACCGTAGCAAGGGGAAAGAAGAATTGTTTGCAGAAGCTGGTGGAAAAATTGGGTTGTCTGTTGCTGAAATGGCCCAAAAGCTTGACGTGATTTTAACTTGTCTTCCACTGCCTGTCGATGTTGAAAAAATTTATTTCGGGGAAGATGGGCTAATCGAAAACGGTCATGAAGGCCTCATTTTAGTGGACCATAGTACTGTTGCACCCGGCTTAAATAAAAAAATCGTGCAAGCTGCTAACTCAAAAGGAATTGAATTTTTGGATGCACCAATAAGCGGCGGCAATTTCGGCGCGGAAGATGGTACATTAACAATCATGGTTGGCGGAAAAAAAGAGATTTTCGAAAAAGCTCTCCCACTTTTTAATGTCATGGGTAAAAACATCTATCATATTGGCGAAACAGGTAGCGGCTCTGTCGTTAAGTTAATTAATAATTTAATGGTAGCTTTCCACACTCAGGCCGTTAGTGAAGCTGTTACATTAGGTAAAAAGATGGGTGTAGATTCAGACTTTTTATTCAATATTTTAAATAATAGCTATGCTCAAAGTCGAATTTATGACCGCCATTACAATAATTTTATTGCAAAAAATCAATTTGAAGCTGGATTTGCAATCAAACTTTTACATAAAGACATGAAGCTCGCTGAAGAAATGGCAAGTGGAGCAGGAATGGAGCTGCCAATCGGAACAAAGCTAACCAATCTTCTGTCCGATGCCATTGAAAACGGTTTAGGAGAACAAGACATGTCTGCCCTATACGTACTTCTTAACAATACGTTAGAAAATAAAGGGGAATTATAATCACAAAGGGGATTTGCCCATCATAGCAAATCCCCTTTGTTGATGTTACAATTCATATTCCCATTCGTCTTTCAATCGTAAATAAAGTATGAACAGCTTATTTTCTAAATCATATTCATTCATGCCCTCAATTTCAATTCCAATCTTCGGAAGCAGGATAGAAGCTATTTCCGCTGTTAATTTCTTTCTTTCTGCCATCGGCAACTCCATAAAACGGTTACTATATGTTTTCACGATATTCCATTCTTTATTACTTAAAGCGTTTATGGCCCAATCCTCAAGCACTAGATCATCCTTAGACAAACCTCTTCTTTCAATTTCTTTTTCAAGCGCTGAAGCTTTCTTTCCCTGTTTCTTTTTACCTCTTTCATGAACAACAATTGTACCTGCAACGATATCCCCTAGCCTTTTATGCTTTGGATGAAAAAAGATAATGATCATTCCTAGCAAATAATAGGCTGGTAATGAGTCTATCATTCTCATAAGGTTACGAATAAAGCATGATAGCAATGTCAAGCTATGACCATTTTCTTGAATAACACGAATTCCCATCGATTTTTTACCAATTGTTCTGCCGCCTGAAAAATATTCATAAACAAAATAATAACCCCATTGCAAAATAAATAACAAGATAATTGTGATTGCAATTGGCATAAATGAATAATCATTATGATCATCAAAATAAACGAATTGCCCCCACATTATCCGATAAACGATAAGTAACAAAACAATGGTAATTACCGTCAAAATCAATTGATCTATCATAAAGGCAACTGCACGGCTTCCAAGACCAGACAGTTGAAATTGTAGTGATACATATTCAGGTGTTTTAATTTCAACCTGTTCCTTTTCCATAGGCTGGGCCTCCCTATTTTGTTCATATTTTAAAATCTATTCCTCTTTTCTTCCATACATATTATAATAAGGAATATCTCTTAAAAAAGGTGTGCTCAATTTTGAATGTAAAACAATTTGTAAAACAATATCGAGTAGAATGGAAACAACTTGAGCAATGTATAACAAAACTACATAAAAGAAATAAAAAAATAACAAGCGCTGATATTCATCAATTTCAACGTCTTTATCAAAAAACAGCACAGCATCTTTCCTATAGCCAAACATATTTCCCCGGAGAAGATGTTACTTTATACTTGAATGGACTTGTTTCAAAATCCCATAACCTCCTGTACAAGGATCAAATTTCAAGTGTGAAACAAATCCGGCAGTTTTTCAGTACAACATTTATTCATCTCTTGTTAGATCAATGGAAATTTGTCATCATCGCGATGATTTTATTTATGATTGGGGCCACAGCCAGTTATTTATCAGTTTTACATGATCCCCTTCATATGTACTCGATTCTTCCAGCACATCTAGCCCATTCTATTGATCCAAGTTCACTAGGGGCAAATGACGGTGAAATTAATGCGCCAGTCATATCTGCGGCCATTATGACGAATAATATTCAAGTCGCCATCCTCGCCTTTAGTGGCGGAGTGACATTCGGACTATTGACAGTCTATGTATTGATTACGAATGGCATCCTTGTCGGAGCACTTGCCGCCTTGTATTGGCATCACGGAAAATCATACGACTTTTGGGCCTATATTGTCCCGCATGGCATGATTGAGCTTACGGCTATTTTTATCGCTGGTGGGGCTGGTCTGTTAATGGGCTATAAGCTTTTTGTTCCAGGGCCATTTTCAAGAAGCTATCAATTAAAGCTTCAAGCAAAGCGTTCTGTTCAATTATTATTGGGAACAATCCCGTTATTTGTCATTGCTGGTTTAATAGAAGGCTATATTACCCCTAGTACGATTTCTCTAGAGGCAAAATATTTCGTTGCTTGTCTAACTGTTCTCGCTTTAATTCTTTACATCATAATCGGCAAGCAATTGATTAAGAAAAAAGCTATAGAAGACCACGGTTTATCATCTGAAAATAGTGTGAAACTGCTGTAACCGCTAGCTTCTCTTCCTTGGCCTCTACCATTAGGAGGCCTTGTTTTTCCCACTTCATTTTTTCCCGTTTTTTAAAGAGCATTTCCTGCTGTGCCATACTTTTTACCATTGCTTTTTGGAGACTTTGTGGTTCTTCTTTTAATTTTGTTAACAGCATCTCATCTTCAATACCAATCATGAAAAATAAATGTCTTTGACGTAGTCTTTGCAAATAATAGAGTGCACTTTCTTCATACAGAAACGTGCGAATGTCACTAAATAATAAAAGTAAACTACGTTTTTTTTGGACGGTTTGTAAATATTGCAAAACATGTGCATAATTTGACTCAACGGAATCCACGTTTACATTATAAATCGCCTGAAGAATCGTTTGTAGATGGCCCATCCCCTTACTGGCTGGAACAAACACTTTTACATCTTTAGAAAAAGCTAACACTGAAACAGAATCACCCTTTTTTAGTGCAGCAGCAGAAACGGTTAAAGCGCTCTCTAATACCTTTTCTAACCTATTTCCTTTTGTTAACTCTGCTCCCATCAAGCGCCCGCAATCAATTAAAATTGTAATCACTTTCCCATGCTCTGGTTCATATTCATTACTCATTACCTCATAGAGCTTGGCTGTTTGCCTCCAATTGATCATCCGCGGGTCATCACCAACGACATGGGTTCTAATTTTAGCAAACTCACCAACACCACTTTTAGATTTACGAATTTTTGACCCTTCATATTTTAAAAACCGCTGCGCGCTTTCTAAATATTGCTTTGTCTCAGTTAAATCTGGTATGACCTTAATAGTAGCAGGTAATTCGGCCGTTATTTGCTTTTCCCAAAGCCCAAACACACTTGTATATCGAAAATAAAGCTTCTCAATTTCGTATTGCCCTCTAACGAGGGCTGTTGTTTCGTACATGACCCGCTCTGTTTTATTGCCGGAAACTTTTCCATCGATTGGAAATGATCTATCAAATGATTGTGGTATTCCATCAACGAACCGAAACTTGAGCGCATATCTAGAAGCGTTATTTATTTCGATTTCCACTGTATAGGCAATACCTCTCTCCATTTCTCCCGCTATTTTTCGTTTAAAACTAATTTCCTTTTTATTCGCTGAATAAAATAAGTCAAATAATGTTAATAATAAAGCGATAATATTGCAGACAATAACGAAAGTCCAAGAGAATTCCAATACGGAAGCGAATACAAGTACAGCCGAATAAACGAAAGTGATGAAGAGTAATCGTTTCGTTGGTATAATCCCTCTATCGCGGTACAGGAATCGATCCCACAAGTTCATCAATGGTTTGGTCAATCGTAACACCCTCCAATTCTTTATGCGGCGATAGTTGAATACGGTGTCTAAGTCCAGGTTTCGCCACTATTTTAATATCGTCTGGTGTTACATAATCACGGCCTGATAAATAAGCCCATGCTTTTCCTGCTTTCCCAATTGAAATTCCTGCTCTTGTACTTGCACCAACACGAATCGAATTCGATTCCCTCGTCTTTCTTACAATTTCCATAATATAAGCTAATACACTATCCCCGATTGTAATGTTGTCGATTTCTGCTCTTATGTTTTCAAACGTTTGCATATCTAAGACGGCTGTCACTTGACTACTATCAAAACTATTATGAATCACTTGTTGTAACACCTTTAGCTCTTCAGTAAAGGATGGAAACTCAATAAATAGCTTAAATAAAAAGCGATCTTGCTGCGCTTCTGGTAATGGATATGTCCCTTCATACTCAAGTGGATTTTGCGTTGCAACAACGAAAAAAACCTCTGGTAAACGATATGTTTCACCTTGGATTGTTACTTGCTTTTCCTCCATCGCCTCTAAAAGCGCTGCTTGTGTCTTGGCTGGTGTACGGTTAATTTCATCAGCTAATAACAAATTTGTGAAAATCGGCCCTTTTAATGTTTGAAATGTACTATTTTTCATATCATAAATCATACTGCCGGTAATATCGCTCGGTAGTAAATCAGGGGTAAACTGAATTCGTCGGAAGCTCCCACCTAAAAGACTTGCCAATGTTTTCACCATTTGCGTTTTCCCTGTCCCTGGAACACCTTCTAATAAGACATGCCCCCCTACTAAAATAGCAGAAAGTAAAAGGCGAAGATTAAAGCCCTGTCCGATTATACGTTCTTCGTACTTTTCTAATAATGATGCTAAATCCTTATTCATCCTTCTTCAACCTCTTTCCTTAATTGCTCTAGTTTCTTCGACCATAGCAAATATTCTTGTTTCGTTATCTTTTCCTTTTCAAGAACCTTCGTCAATTCATGTAAAAACCGACGTATTTCAAGCGCAGATACAGTAATCCACTTCCGTTCAAGCGTACCCGCAGCATCTATCCAATCCGTTTTATACGGGATTCCCCAGCGTTCCTGAAGCTGTACCTTTACATAATCAGCCTGAACGAATAACGAGTCTTTAAATAACTGACATCTCATATGCCAAGCCGCTAACGCTTGGATTCTTTCATCTGTAAAACGAACAAATTCCTCTCTTGGAAGAAGAATTGGCCCAAACCGCTTTCCTTGCATCCAAAGCAATAGGACCATCACCAAGGCACACTGAACAAACAATAGTAACACCCATTTTGGATAGACGGAATAAGCTGTTTTCCCAAAGCCATGCATATACTCATCGATTAAAATCGTATCAGCATTTTTTACATTGCCTTCATTCAGTAATGATAAAATAAGTGGAATATGGTCATGCTTTAAAATATTTTCATTTGTTACCCATTCTGGAGAATTAAGAGCAATTAACTGCCCTTTTCCAAAAGGCCGTTTTATTGCAATCGGTCCATTTTCATTTGACAGCAAAACTTCATCACTTTTTATCGTTTTATAAACAAAAGTAGCTCTATAATCCGCCTTATACTCATTTCCTTCTCGGTCCTTGACACGAATGTAATCTAAAGAAGACTTGTTACTATGTTCACTCTTTAAATGAAATCTCCCATTCGGACTTGTTGTAAATAAAATAATCGTATTTCCTGCTTCCATAAACTCCTCATATGGCTTTTGTACTGATTTTTTTGAAATATACACGCCGTTTGGCTCTACCATCAATAGGACTTGATTTCCAACACTTTTTGGTAACAAATCCGCCGCATAAAACCATCTTTCCACTGGAAGTTTTTCCTTTTCTAAATATGTATAAAAGGCTTTAACACCATCTGGCGCTGGTGAATTTGATACATAGCTAGGATATTTCGTTGGTTCCGGTGTAAGAACAAAGAAGCTAATCAAGATAAACAAAAGGAGAAGCATAATGAGCCATAGCCATGTTCTTTTTTTAGTCGTTACGATTTGCAAGGCTGATTCTCTCTCCTTTTTTACGTAGTTATAATGCGTTCGTCCGTTGTATCAGTATGTTCAAACCATTGCATGATTTCATTACAATATTCGCTGTACTCCTCTTTTTGCAATTTACGTTCACCATATGTCGCTTCATCAAAAAATAAAGCAAACCTTTTAAATTGTGCAGCCCATTCTTTGTTAACCTTTTGAAGCTCAGCATAGTACTCCCAATTTGTTTTCCAAACTCTTGCTTCCAACCATTTATTTTCATGACAATAAAGCAATAACGCTAAAAACATGTGGCGGGTTGCGATTGTGTACTGCCCCATTGCTTCCTGTTTACTCGCTTCCCTTACATGGTCTTGAAACGACCAATTCATTTCACTTAAAGATTGAATCGGCTTATTCCGAAACCGATAAGAACGATTCGTGTTACGGAAAATGAGAAAAAGAATTAACGCTAATAAAAGTACAATTCCAACGATTATACCGATAAATATCCATTGTGTTACTTCATTTGATGGTGAATAAGAGGGGAACACATCTCCTAATCGTTCCTCCAGCCACTTTATGGCCTTCTCCCACCATATTTGAAGTATACTTTTCGAATTATCGTAATACGCTTGATATTCTTTATCATTTAATATTTTTTCAATATCATCTCTTGCTTCATTCGGGTTTAGCATCGTTTCATCACCTAATTTCATTAGGAACTCGATTAATGAGCACTATTGTAGTCCTCAATCATTTCTTTTAAATCATCAGCATCATTTCTTATTTTTAAATCAAAATACATAACAGCATACCCAACCGTGAAAAGCATCGTCGTGAATAATACGATGACATTGACAATCGTCATCAATAGTACACTATTCCCTAAAAAAACAGCGAACGAAAACTGTACAGCAAAAGTAATGATTCCAACAATAAAGTAAAATGCGATGTAGAGCCCCATTAATGCCCAGACCCGTTTACGTGTCAGCTTCCAGCTTCTTGAAATACCCGGTGCCCTTTTTTCTAACACTGTCACACAAAAATAAAAGCTCAAACGAGTTAACAAGTACCCAATCCCAACGCCAAACCCGATAAAGCCAACGATAAATAACAAAACGCCAAAAACAGGATGCATAATAGCACCGATCGTCCCAATTATACTAATAATAAAAACTGGCACGAACATCAATCCAGTCATGATAATACCAAATAAAAGCGAACTCCCAAGCATCGGAAAAAAGCGCAAAAATCCTTGCTTTATAACAGAACCTACTGTAAAGTCTTCATTATTTCTAATATGATTTATTGCAAACAAAATTGCTGCAATTGCAACCATGTAGAAAATACCACTGACTAAACTTAAAATAATAATTCCAATTTCCGCAGTCATGTTACTAGAATAAGTATAAGATGATTCAGTAAAACTAGAGAAAACTTGTTCTAACCAATTCCCTCCCCCTCCAACTGCTTTTATGAAACTTTCTCCCACAACTAGAAGAATAATCGCTTGTAATAAGTAAATGGGACCGATTAAAATTAATAAAATCATAAATAGCTTAGTAAAATACTGTTTACTCAAACGAAAAGTAGAATCCAAAATTTCTCCAAAACCTTTTGGAGTGGCAAAAGAATTATTCACAATATGATCCTCCAATGTAATAAATGATAACGAACAAATAGTAGCACTAACGTTATTTTATATGATTATTTTACCATTTAATCAAATTTTTCCTAGATATATAAATATATTCATAAGCTCAAGCTAAAAAAATCCACCATTTCTACAATAACAAATAGAAATGGTGGTTGATATTGTTATACTATAATTATTTAATTCATTACGTTATAAACGGAATCCGTACCATGTCAAATGGGGTTGCTAATCCTAACAATTCTTCGTCAGGCTTCCCACTTTCAGTAATTAATACTGCTTCAAGTCTAGTTGCAAAAACATCGAAATGGTTTAAAAACTTTTCGCGAACATCGTATATCGTTTGATTTTGATTCATAAAAATATAATTTCTTTTAATTTTTTCAAACGACATTACATCGCCTAAATAAGCATCTAAACAACGGTCCATTGAAGCCTTGTCGATATTTTGCGAAATCCACATCGTAATCCCTTGATTTGTTAAAAGGCCAGCAAACTTATCGTTATCATAAACTGGGAACTGGGAATAACCATGTTTTTTTATAGTTTTTAATACTTCCGTTAAATGGTCTGTTTTTTGAAATATTTTAACGTTACGGGAAAAAAACGGAATAATTGTTTTTGGCTTTGTCAATTCAGCAGCAATTCTTTCAATTAATTCAACAACGGAAAGATGCGGCTCTGCAATCGTAACTGCTGGATAATACCGTCCATGAACAATTGCATTTCTTAGCTCTGATAATTCTTTCAAATCATCTTTATAGGTCATAATTAAACCGCTTTTTTTCTTTGCCATATCAACTAATCGATAAAATGGAACGTGACCGCGAGCATCTACGATTTTCTCAATTTCACTGGATATTGTGTTAAACGCACTTAAAAAGCGCTCTGAATTTGTTAAACCTTCTCTGTTCGCCACTACCATGTTCAGTTTCCCCTTGTGTCCTTATTCTTATATAATCGCTGCAATTTCCGCCTTGGCATTTTCTAATTTTTCAATATCAATTGTTTCAGATAATGCTGCAAAATAACCATCAAAATAGTCATCTACTTCGACCGTAGCCTCAGCCATAACCTCTCCTAAATGCTGCAATAAATAGGCATCGTATACAGTTTTAAATTGTGCCGTTTGCGCTTCGATGTAGGAATGGACAGGCTCTTTAATCAAGCGTTCTAGTTCTTCCCTCAGCTTCATTTTGCCGCCTTGTTCAAAGAAAGATTTTGGTCCTTTAAATATTGACAAAACAGATTTGAACGGGTCACGTGAAAGTTCTTCAAAAGCATTTTCAAACTCCATCGTGTCAAATTGGCGGGCTTCAATCGGTAATAATGAAATCGGATGAATACCCTCAATCATTCCTTCCACACTATGATGAACATCTTTTAACAATTTGTTAAGATGGTTTTCGACCCTGAGTGATGTAGCCCGCATTTCTTGTGATAAATCAAAGCCAATATTTACTAATAGTTCCTCTAAACAGCTTTGGATTGCCTTTTTCAAGTCACGTCCATCATCCCGTAAGGAGGAAGGATTAAAGGCTTCATTGTAAAAATCATTAAAGCGGAAAAAAATACGCTGTGCGACATAAAATAAAAGTTCTTCAATTTCTTGCGCTAACGAACGTTCCTCTACTTTAAATTCTTTCGTCTGAATTTTTTCGGTTATTTGTTTTTTAGCTTGCTCCGCATTAAGGCGTTTTTGTTGTTTGACTTCATCGCTCTCTTTTGCAGTCGCAATAATATTATTTAAGGCAAGAACAGCGCGTTTTAAATCCTCATGCGCAGATTGAATCGAAATTTGTACAAGGTCATTCATGATAAACGAATGGAATGCCTGTTCAAAGACAGCGATTTTTGATTCGTTCGAAACAGCATGTCCTTCCATCATTTGAAGCTTCTCTTCAAGCGCGAGCTTACTTGATAACGGATAAATCCGTGGGAAGCGAATGCCAAATTTCTTTAGCTCATCACCAACATAATCAATGACAATCTTTAATTCTTCTTCAGACTTTGCTAAATCGGCCGCATTGACGACGAAAAACATCTTGTCCATCTCAAAGGCTTCCTTAACGCGGCCAAGCTGAATTAAAAACTCGCGGTCTGCTCTTGAAAAAGCATGGTTGTAATACGTTACGAACAGAATCGCATCAGCATTTTTGATATACTCAAAGGCAACTCCCGTATGGCGGGCGTTAATCGAATCAGCCCCTGGCGTATCGACTAATGTAATACCTTGCTCTGTCAACGGGCAATCATAATAAAGTTCAATCCACTCAACAAAACAAGATTTTTCTTCCTTGGCAACATAGTCTTCAAAAGCCTTTAAATCAACAGTTAATACTTCTCCTAACTTATCGGCAATAAAATCATAGCCAATTTGAACAGCTTTCAAAAAGGAATAGTGTGGTTTCTCTTTCGGATCATTTCCTCCATAGGTTAAGGAATTGATAATCGATAACGCCTCATCCATTGAACGGCATGTCTTTTGGAACAATGCTAATGACTGTTCTACATCCTTAAAAATTTGCTCTTTCGTTTTTATTTTTACTAACACCGTTCCATGCGGATGTTCAGCGCTTGCAGGCAAAATTTTATTAATAGTCGCTGTCGTTGGATTCGGTGAAACGGGCAATAGTTTTTCGCCAATTAATGCATTGGCAAACGATGATTTCCCTGCGCTGAAAGCTCCAAATAATGCAACAGTAAAACGATTGTCGTGGAGCCTACTCGCTTTTGCTGCCATATCACTGGCAAGCGTATGAATTCCTTTAATCCCTTGTAGGGAGCGAATCGCTGTTTTTAATTTTCCAACAGTTTGTTCCAAACGTTCTTTTACGTTAAAGTCATCTGTTGCATGTACGTAATCGCTTAGCACCTCGGGGTTGTTTTGAGCTTGCTCCTGCACCTCAACATTTGATTCATTTTGTTCAGTTTTTTGCGCCATTTCCATTTGCTTAATTTCAATCGTAGGTGTGCTTACTACAAACTGCTTTAGCCAATTTATTGTTTGTTCTAAGACGGCTTGTGGCAATGGCTCTGTTAACAGTTCTAATAGATTTGCCTCAAGTTCCTCTCTTTTTTGTTGCAGCATGTTCAAACCATCAACAGCATCTTTATATTGTGTGTAGTTTGCTAAATTCGCTTCTACCTCGCTTAACTCACGGTCAATAGCAACATCAACGAGAGCTTGCCCTTCTGCAAACTTTTCCATTACCCGATTTTTATAAAGGCGTTTAATCTCATTCGATACATCGTTCGTATAATTTAAAATGTACTCCCCGGTTAACCCTGCCCCTTTTTTCACAAGCTCTTCTAAAAATTGTACTTCGAACTCTACTGTTATTTCTTCAAAAATGCTATTTACAAAAGCTTCATTTTCAATATTATTTTCTTTAAAAAACCGAACGGCAAAATCTTTTATATGCCAATCAAGCTGCGCTTCAACTTGTTTTTTAAAACTTTCATAGAAAGCTTGTAAGCGAGCGTTTCTTTCTTCTTCTGTTTTCTTTTTGGAAAATAAGAATCCTATTTTAAAATCAGCTTGGCATGCCTCTAAATACGAATGAGCCAAATCCCTTGTTGCTGCAGGCATTAAATAGGCATTATCCATGATTTTCTTAATTCCGGCTTCGAACTCACTTTTAAGATGATTCTTTTTATGAAGTAAAAAGGCTTGTCTTTCTCCAAGCTTTGCAACCTCTTGAAGAACTCGTTTTCGTTCGTTTTCAGGCAATTCTTCCAGTTGTCCCTCATAAGCATGACGCTCTTCTTCATGTTCATGATCGAAGAATTGCAAGTGTTCTTCAATGAGTGGCTTTACTGAAGTTATTACACTTTTTAACAACAGTTCATCTTTATTTTCTATTTGATTTCGCAAAAATTGCTCTAATCTATCATATTCGTTAAGCGTGTGACTTAAATTTTTTAGCGATGTAAAAAACAAACCATCGAAATTCACGCCCCAGCCTTGGAATGACTCAATAACACTAGTTTTATAGGATTCAAAACTTAATTCGGCTTCATTATGCTTATCAATCATATTAATGACTAAGTAGACCGGCTTGCCACGATCCTTTAATGTTTTCGTAAATGAAAAATTAAGCTCTGATTGAACATGGTTATAGTCCATGACATATAAAACAACATCAGCTAAATGCAGCGCTGATTCTGTTGAAATGCGGTGGGCATCATGTGTTGAATCAATTCCTGGTGTGTCCATAATCGAAACATCTTCAGGCAGAAGAATATCTTTGTCGCTTATTTCAATCGAATCGACATTTTCGCCATCTTTTGCAAAGCTTTTGACGACGTCATAATCATATGGAGCCGGAAATTCAACAGGCTCTGCATGCTTGTAGTAAACGCGCGCATAGCTTTTTCCTTTTTTGATTTTGACGAGATTGGCACTCGTTGGAATCGGGCTAGAAGGCAAAACTTCTTTTCCCATAAAATGATTCATCATTGTCGACTTTCCAGCCGAAAAGTGGCCGCAAAAAGCAATCATAAATTCGTTGTTTTCGACTTTTTCAACAAGCTGCTTTACTTTTTCAGCATTGTCGCTGTCACCTTTTTTTTGTAATTCTAAATATAAAGCTACTAAACGATTCATTTCTGTCATAGTTGAATTTTTTCCCTCTCATAATTATGCAATATATCTTTTCACCTTATGTTATCAATTGTAGAGCATTTGCTCAATTATTTTTCGAAAAAAGGTAGAATTTTGTCATATAAAAAAAGACATGAAGAGCGATTAACGCGTGGTTTCATGCCTTTTAAAAGGTTAATTATTTTTTTATCGTGTCTTTGGGTCGACTTTGTGTAAAAGATAATACATTAAGAGTCCATATGTCGTAAATGTCACTGAAATAAAGGTGAAAACCATTTTTCAACACCGTCCATTCTTAGTTAATACCTTATCAATAGTGATAACCATTATCATTTATCTTTAATTTTATAATAACATCATTGATAGACATTTTCAATAAGAAATTGCAGGGATTTTAATCGTTTACATTTTTAAAATTTATTAACTATGAACGTTCTCTTGTTGGGGCAAATCTTGGACGTTGATAAAATACAGCTTTATAGTTGGTTTCTCTTATTAATGCATTTTCCTCGATTGGAATGCGAATGCTTAATGCAATCATGTTTAGTAAAGAAAAAATAGCTGCTGTTAAGTGGGCGTTGAATAGTAATGGTATAACTAAAATCTCAATGACAACAACTAAGTAATTAGGATGACGTATAAATTTATATGGGCCTTTTGAAATAATATTTACATTCGGAACGACAATGATTTTCGTATTCCAAAATTTACCTAAAGATAGCAAACTCCAAACTCGTAGGACTTGTGCCAATGTGAAAAATAGTAAAAACAATGGCCATAAAGATGAAATAGGCTTTTCCAAAAGCGTTACTTCTAAAATTAATGACATGAAAAACAAAATATGGACAAGGACAATATACTTGTAATGCTTATTTCCAACTTCAAAGCCACCATTTGCTTTCATCCATTTTTCATTTTTTCTTGCAATCTTAAGCTCAACTACTCTTTCCAAAATAATGAGCGAAATAAAAAATATAAAAAACATTCGGCATCCCTCTCTATTCAAAACGTAGTAATAAAAGCTCGGAACTAAAGCCAGGCCCAACTGCTACAGCCAATCCTATATCCCCTTGTTGTGCCTCCTTTTCTAAAAATCTCTGCAATACATAAAAAATAGTTGCTGACGACATATTCCCATAGCTTGATAACACTTCTAGCGGAATCTTTATTTTATCTGGGGCTAATTGTAAGGCCTCTTGATAGGCTTCCAACACTTTTTTACCACCAGGGTGGGCTACAAAATGCTGAATATCGTTGATTGATAAATTTTGCTCTAGCAAAAATTTTTCGACATTGCTGCGCACCGCTGTTCGAACAATTGTAGGTATATCTTTTGAAAAAACAACAAAAAAGCCCTCATCCTTTATATCCCACCCCATCACATCTTCTGAATCAGCCATTAATTTTGATTCGGTTGCTTGAATAGTCGGTAAATATGGATGTTGCTCTGTTCTTATAATGTCTGCCTCAGATCCACAAACTAAAGCACAGGCAACCCCATCTGCAAAAAGGGAAGTTCCAACTAAATTACTTTTGGAGTGATCGTTTTTTTGGAATGTTAAACTGCAAAGTTCAACACTGAGAACAAGGACCTTGGCTTTTGGAAATGCGGTGCAATATTCAAATGCTCTTGAAAGCCCGGCTGCACCTCCGGCACAGCCCAATCCCCAAATCGGAATTCGTTTGCAATGTTTTTGAAATGGAAGTTGATTCATGATTCTAGCTTCGATGCTAGGTGTAGCGATTCCACTTGAAGAGATATAAAAAATGGCTTCTATTTCCTCGTAACGAACCACGCCTCGTAAACATGTCGGATTTTCAAGACAATCCTTAATTGCGAGTATTCCAAACTGGACCGCTTTTTCAATAAAAACTTGATTTTTCTCAGCAAATGAATGTTCTTCTTTAAACCATTCAAGCGGTACAGCAAAATATCGTTCCTTGATCTGACCATTTTCAAAGACTTTTAACAATCGGTCGATTTCTTGAAAGGAATCTTTGAATAGTTCTCGAACAAATTGCACAGTTGTTCCCTGAGTTATTTTATAGGGTGGTGTATACAATCCTACAGATGCAATCCTAGCCATATTTTGGACCTCTTTCCTCTTTTGATTACTAGCTATATTTTCCAATTGCGGCGATTTTTACTCATGCAAAAAAACCTCCCTACATCGTAGAGAGGTTGAAATGAATTCCTAAATAGAATTCTGACGTTATGAAGGATTGTTGTGCATTTTTATTATAACCAATTCGGCATATTATTTCATTGTCAACTCTTTCCTAAATTTCTTATAAAATTTGTGAATATATCAAAATTAGTCATTCACTCTTTACAATTTTATGGTATTATATACCCAGTCTTTATGGTATTATATACCTAATCAAAATTTCAAACAAAATAGGGTGTGGTTAAGCTGTCTTTAGGAGAAAAAATTACACAAGTTCTAAATGGCACCATCGAATCGGTTAAAGGTGTGATTCCTGTTCCTCTAGAAATTGGAAAGCCTTCATTAATGGCCGAACCATTACAGCAATCTGAGATGGGGGTTCTAATTGGAATGGTCGGCCATGTAAGAGGAAGGTTGGTCATCGAAAGTGAGTCAAACACATTTGGTAAAATTGGCGAAATCATGTTTGGAATGCCATTGGAAGGGGAAATGCTTCATTCGTTTACAGGTGAACTTGGGAATATGATTGCAGGGAATCTATGTACGATTGTAGCCCAAAAAGGTTTAGAAATTGATATTACACCGCCAACAGTAATGGTTGGAGCTTCAAAGCTTTACGGTTTTGAGCGAGCTTTTCGTGTTCCAGTTGAGATTAAGGATACTGGTCAAATCCAAATCATTTTGATGCTCGAAGTAAAGTGATAGAAAAATGAAAAATGCTGCTAAATAAAAAAGTGAGGCTGACCATTTAAAGTTAGCCTCATCTACCCTAGTATAAATTAAATAGAATGTTTCATTTCTTCTTTTCCAGTTCCCTCTTGAAATTCATATCCGTCCACAATAACATCTAATTTCCCAGTTTCAGGGTTAATGACTAAGCCATGAACTGCTACATCCTTTGGAAAAAGCGGATGATTTCGAATTCTATTAACAGATTCTTGAACACTTTCACCTACATTTGAAAATCCTAACAACCACTGATCGATATCAATCCCTGCATGGCGTAAAATATCAATTTTTTCTCGTGAAATCCCAGATAAAATAGCTTTATCCAAAATTTGATTTGCAGACAGCCCAGTCATCCCGCAATCATGATGACCAACAACAAAAACTTCCTTGGCATTTAATGAGTAAACAGCTACTAAAATACTCCTCATAATACTTCCGAATGGGTGGGATACAAGTGCACCCGCATTTTTGATAATTTTTGCATCACCATGTTTAATATTCATCGCAGATGGTAGCAAATCTGTCAGCCTAGCATCCATACAAGTTAAAATGACCATCTTTTTATCCGGAAACTTGGTTGTCTTAAATTGTTCGTATTCTTTATTTTTTACAAATTGTTCGTTATGAACTAAAACTTCATGCAATCGCTTCATCCTTATTATAACCTCCCAGATCCATTTATTATTTTATAGTATTATATCCCCAAAAACACCTACTAATTAACAACAAATTTCTACATTTTCACCTATTAAATAACGAATTATTTATCATGTAAAGAACAATCTTAATGATCTATTTCACATTCTGTTCACAACTTTCTCACCTTAAACCCTTACGTATCAAGGAACATGATGTTTTCACTATGTAGATAGTTTTTATATTATTTGTGAACATTTTGTGAAAAATATCAAAATGTGATGGATTCGATTTGTTTCTTTTGTAATATAAAAGCATAATGTTAGTTTTACTTCAAATTTGTTTGACTAAAAATTATTTTTTATTAGAAGGGATGTGATTAAATGGCAAAACTTGAGACGCATCACAAAACTGAAGTAGAGGATAGCAATTCCTTAAAAGGTACTTTAGTTTCAGTTGCTATTCTCGGAATCATTCTTCTTGGTACTTGGATTGGAGTATTTAATTTATTCTTAACACGCTAATTGTTAATTGAAAGGAGTCATCAGAATCCATGCACATTCATAAGTACGAAAAAATTTGGTTGCTATCGGGGATTGCAGCATTACTTGCTTTCACAATCACCATTGGAGTAAGTGCGTTTTACATGGGAAATCAACCACCAAGCTGTCTTGTAACAGTTGACCCAGCTAAAGTTAAAACAACAGCTCCATTTGATCAACCTGGTCTAAAGCAGGTTGG
Source organism: Bacillus sp. (in: firmicutes) (assembly GCA_012842745.1). Classification (NCBI taxonomy): domain Bacteria; kingdom Bacillati; phylum Bacillota; class Bacilli; order Caryophanales; family Bacillaceae; genus Bacillus; species Bacillus sp. (in: firmicutes). The sequence continues at coordinate 307,014 of DUSF01000037.1, forward strand.
CGAAAAAGAATATGAATTAGTTGTAGTTGCTTCTGCCTTTAACTACGATGTTGGACCAGACAAAGTCATTAAAATTCCAGCAGGCTCAAAAGTAAACTTTATTGGTACAACAACTGACGTTATTCATGGTTTTGAAGTAGCTGGAACAAAAGCAAACATGATGTTAGAGCCTGGTTATATTAACACAGTTGAAACTACTTTTAATAAACCTGGTAAATTCACAATCGTGTGTAATGAGTATTGTGGTCTTGGACACCATTTAATGTACGCAACAGTGGAGGTGGTTGAATAATGAAAGGGATCGCAAGTATCGATACTAAAGATGCTAAACTGACGATGGCCCATCTATATGTTGCTTTTATAGCATTATTATTAGGTGCATTGGCTGGACTATTACAAGTATTTGTACGCTCAGGTAAATTTACTTTACCAGCAGGAATTAATTATTACCAAGTTTTAACCGTTCACGGTGTATTATTAGGTCTCGTACTTACTACTTTCTTTATTATTGGATTTATCCTAGCCTCTCAAGCGAAAGTTACTAGCTCACTTACTGCTGGTGAGCGCCGTACTGCTTGGATTGGTTATACGTTAATGACAATTGGTGTTGCCATTGCTGCTACATTTGTATTGTTAGGTAAAGCTTCTGTTCTATTTACATTCTATGCACCATTAATGGCACATCCGTTATTCTATATTGGACTTACATGCGTTGTTGTTGGTAGTTGGATAGAAGGCGGCGTTATTATTAAGCGCCATTTTCGTTGGAAAAAAGCAAATCCTGGTCAAATTTCACCACTATTAAGCTTTATGGGTGTAGCTACAATTATTCTTTGGTTAGTAGCAGGTCTAGGTTTAGCTACAACTGTTTTAGTGCAGATTATTCCTTGGTCATTAGAACTTGTACCGGCAATTGATGTATTAATTAGCCGTACATTATTCTGGTATTTCGGTCACCCACTAGTATATTTCTGGTTAATGCCTGCTTATATGGCTTGGTATGTAATTATACCAAAAATCATCGGTGGTAAAGTCTTTAGTGACGCTTTAGCTCGTCTTTCATTTATATTGTTCTTATTATTCTCAATGCCAGTTGGATTCCACCATCAATTGCTAGAGCCAGGTATTGATCCATTCTGGAAATATTTACAGGTAGTTTTAACGTACTTAGTTGTTATTCCATCGTTAATGACAGCCTTCACTTTGTTTGCAACGTTTGAATTACGAGGACGTGAATTAGGTGCTACTGGTTTATTCGGCTGGTGGAAAGTGTTACCTTGGAAAGATGCTCGTTTCTTAGCTCCATTTATGGGTATGTTGTTATTTATTCCTGGGGGAGCTGGCGGTATTGTTAACGCTTCTCACCAAATGAACCAACTTGTGCATAACACGATTTGGATTACAGGTCACTTCCATTTAACAGTTGCATCAGCATGTGCATTAACATTCTTTGGTATTACATTCTGGATGGTACCATCTATTACTGGTCGTAAATTAACTGATAAAATGAATAAGTTTGCTCTTGTCCAAACTTGGTTATGGACAATCGGTATGGTATTCATGTCAGCAGCGATGCATGCAGCAGGGCTACTTGGTGCGCCACGTCGTTCAGCGTTCTCTGAATATGCTGGTAATGCAGACTCATTATCTTGGATTCCTTACCAACTTGCTCAAGCAGTCGGCGGAACATTCCTATTCGTTGCTGCCCTATTAATGGTTGCAATCTTTATTAACCTAGCATTCTTCGCACCTAAAGGCGAGGAAGAATTCCCAGTTGCTGTTGTACATGAAGGTGCTGAAAAAACACCAGCTGTGTTTGATAACATTAAAGTTTGGATTGCAGTAACATTTGCATTAATCTTATTTGCATACACAATTCCATTTATAGATATGATTCAAAATGCACCTCCAGGATCACCTGGTTGGACTAATGTTATCGGAAGAAACTAAGAAATACTATGAAATAAATCACAAAAGGGCAGATTCTACAAAAATTTGTAGAATCTGCCCTTTTACATTTTTATTTACAATCGATAAATAGTTGTATATTTTTCTTCAAGATAGCGTATTAAATAATCAGAATTTAATCCCTCTCCTGTTACATCTTTTAAAATTTCAAGTGGTTTTTTTAATTTTCCATATTGATGAATATTTTTCGTCAACCATTCCTTAATTGGATGCAAATTTCCTGTCTGCAATAGTTCATGATAGTTTGGAAAATCCTTTAGCATCGCTACTCTAAATTGAGCCGCATAAATATATCCTAATGCATAGGAAGGAAAATAACCAAAGCTGCCGCCAGCCCAATGAACATCCTGCAAGACCCCTTCCCCATCATGCTTTGGTTTCACTCCTAAATACTCTTCCATCTTTTTATTCCAAATCGTAGGCAAATCCTTTACCTCAATTTCATCATTAAATAAACCTTTTTCAATTTCATAACGGACCATCACATGGAGCGGATATGTTAATTCATCTGCTTCAATCCGAATTAAAGACGGTTTCGATTCATGAATACCATTGTAAAAATCGGTGATTGAAACATCATCAAATTGGCCCTCATTGTAGGATAGTAGCCTTTCGTAAAAATACTCCCAAAAATGATAGTCCCTTGCAATGTAATTCTCCCAAAATAGTGATTGCGATTCATGAATCCCCATTGATGTACCTTCACAGAGTGGTGTACCAACTAAATCTTTTGATATATTTTGTTCATACAATGCATGACCACCTTCATGAATGGTTCCAAAGACAGCCACTCGAAAATCGTTTTCAACATATTTTGTCGTTACCCTGACATCACCTGGATTTAAAGTAATTTCGAAAGGATGAACTGTTTCATCTAGTCGGCCTGCCTCAAAATCATAACCCATCTGCTTCAAAACATCGATACTAAATGCTTTTTGTTGTTCTTTCGGAAATGTCTTATATAAAAAATCTGTCCTTGGTTTATTTGGAGATTCAGAAATTTTCCGTACGAGCGGAACAATTTTATTGCGTAGCTTTGCAAATGTTTCATCCAATATTTCAACCGTCATACCTGGTTCATACAGATCCAAAAGAATATCGTAGTTATTTCCTCCCGCTTTTGCTGAACCCCAGTAACTGATAAATTTCTTATTACATTCGACGAGCTTTTCTAAATAAGGGCGGAACATTTCAAAATCTGCTTTCGCTTTCGCTTCTTCCCACACCGATTCCGCTTTTGATTGCAGGATAACATATTCCTTGTATTCATCTTTTGGAATTTTCGTGTTATGCACATAATCCTTTTTGCATTCTGCGACTGCTTTTTTTGTAATTTCAGAAAGTCCATTTGCATTCTCTAAAGTAGAGATAAAGCTTTCCATTTCTTCAGAAATTGACATTTGGAACACTTCCTGTGAAATCATCCCGATGACTTCTGAACGTTGCTCAATCCCCTTTCTCGGCGCTCCTGTACGCATATCCCAAAAGATTAAAGACAATGCTTCATTGTATGCCGACATTTTTTTTACATATTCTAAAAAATCTGCTTCGACGTTTTGTATTGTTTGGCCCATAACGGTGTACCCCCATTTTCCAGTTTCACAATATATATTCTACATCAGTGGTTATTACTCCTATTCCCTTGTCAATAATCTTTTTTCCAAGCAAATTTCCCCATGTATTCCCATTATAGGCAGGTCATTTGCTAATTATCCCCTTGTATTATGCTTGCACTATTGCTCAACGGATTAAAATGTAAATAATTGTTAATGATAATACTAAAATAATGGTAGGAGGTTTGAAATATGACTGATTTGGCTGATGTATTAATATTTATGGGGAAGGATATTGCTTCGATTATTGGAGGTATGGCTGTCTTTGTTTTCTTCTTTTCTTTTCTTGCTTATACATATGTAAATATGCTGCGCTAGAGGCGCAGGAACTACACAGAGAAGAAAGTAGGCGCATGATATTACTCACACACCTACTCTCTTTTTAGTGGGCGCTTGCCCCAATATTGATAGTAATTCGTTTGAATGAAGCCATTAAAAAGCTTTCGTTTTTTCGTGGCTTCTTTACCGTATAATTTTTCAAAGGCTGGATGTGAAGTCAACATATAGACAGACCATGTATCATATGGCGCAAATGCATGGCCCATATCTTTATACATTTGTTCGACTGCTTCCTTTTCACCAAGGCGTTCTCCATAAGGAGGATTGCCAACAATAACGCCGTATTCTTTTTTCGTTGTAAAATCTTTAACTTGCATTTGTTTAAATTGAATCACATCACTGAGACCCGCTTCCAACGCATTCCCTTTGGCCATTTCTACCATTTTATGATCAATGTCAGTACCTGTTATATCTAACGGTTGATCGTATTTAGCTAAATCCTCTGCCTCTTCGAAAGCTTGATCCCAATGTTTTGAATCAATCCAATGCCAAGCTTGCGAGACAAATTCACGGTTGAATCCTGGAGCTATGTTTTGTCCGATAAGTGCTGCTTCCAATGGGATTGTTCCAGATCCGCAAAAAGGGTCGACAAACGGCCGGTCTGGTGTCCAATTTGTCAATAATACAAGTGTTGCTGCTAAAGTTTCTTTTAAAGGGGCCACTCCTTGATCTGCACGATAGCCCCGTTTATGTAGACCTATTCCACTTGTATCAATTGTTAATGTCACGACATCCTTTAATAAAGCAACTTCAATCCGATATAATGGCCCATTTTCATCAAACCAGCTTGTACGATTATAGTGATGCTTTAGCTTTTCAACAACTGCTTTTTTTACAATAGCTTGACAATCCGAAACACTAAAAAGCTTTGATTTAACGGACTTGCCGATTACTGGAAACTCACCATCCTCTGGAATAAAGTCGCCCCATGGCAAGGCTTTTGTTTTTTCAAAAAGCTCATCAAATGTTGTTGCTTTAAATTCGCCGACCTTTACTTTCACCCTGTCCGCTGTCCGAAGCCAAAGATTGGCTCTGCAAATAGCCGATGGATCTGCTTCAAACATAATCTTTCCATTATCAACTGTTACATTTTCATACCCTAAATCTCTTACTTCCTTCGCTACTAATGCTTCAATTCCCATGGCTGCTGTGGCAATTAACGTAATTTTATTCATGATTTTTACTCCTACTCGATAAACTCTACTAACCAAATCCTAATTTTCATATGTAGTAAGTCTAGCAACAAATTCCACTATTCGCAAACAACTTATTGGTCAAAGAAAAAGCCCTTTCTAATAAAATAGTGATTAGAAAGAGCTTGACTTTATAATCTCAGCTTAATCAAATAATTTACTTCCGAAAACATGCTTCTCCAAGTTGGACAGACGTCTTAAAATATCATAATTTGTATTGCCGCTGCCAACGCTTGAAGCTGGAGTTGGGGCCTGAGTTGTACCCTTTTTTTGTGTCTCCTCAAGCTGCTTCTTTAATCGCAAATTCTCTTGCTGCAGAGCTTCAATTTCTTGATGGAAGGTTTCGTAATCTTTAATTATTAAATCAAGGAATTGGTCTACTTCATCCTTGTTATAACCTTTTAACCCACTTTTAAAATCTCTTTCTAAAATTTCCTTTGCCGTTAATTTCACTTTATCTGAAAGCATAACTATTCACCTCTACAAAATAACCATACAATATTATTTTCTTCTATTTTTTCAAAATATATGTAAATTGTCAATGGGCTTTGCAACACTACTGGGACCAATAATCACCATTATCCATTCGTTCCTCCTCAGCCAATACTTGAATATCATAAGGAGTAATCATGCGTATTTTAAAAACTTCATCGCTCTGCTGCTTTTTTCTTGCCATCTCAAGCATGTATGTTGGTGTCCCTCCTATTTCTTCATCAAATAAGAGTAATAAACCGTCGCTTTTGTTTATAAAAAATTGATTTTTGCTGCGAAATTGCGAAGGATTCTCGTATTTTCTTTTTGTAATACTATCAACAAAATCTGCTTGCGCTAGAATAGACTGGTAATATTCTTGACTTTCTTCCTTCCAATTTACTTCTTGTTCTAAAAATGGCGTGATGACAGCAAGTTTTAAGTCTGGATAGTCCTCCTGCAGCTCCAACGTCACTTCTCCAGCCCACAGCTCAACACCTAATTGACCACTTATAAGCACCCATTCTAAGGCTTCATCTTCTATTAATTGAATGATAGATTTTTTTAATGCTTTTTTAATAAATTTCAAGCCTGGATGGTTGTTATTAAAAATCCCAATTTCATGGGACTTGTAGCCAGTTACTGCATACAGAGCCAAATCTTTCACCTTCCCATTTTATACGTATTCCATTAGCTAATGATTACCTCCTCAGAGTAAAGGACACTGACAGCGCCTCTATGAGGGGACATGTCGTGTCCTTTACTGTTTAGATAGATTATACTAATATGGGCGTGGGCCTGCCATCATTCCAGGTGCCATTCCCATCCCTGCTCCCATCATACCACCTGCCATTGGATCTGGACAGCAGTTAACATGCTGATGGCATACATCGCATACATGTGAACAAGTGTGCGGACAAGTGTGCACATGCTCAAATAATTTATGATGGTGGAATGTTGTATGGGAAGGATGGATATGCGGTACTTGGAACACCTCCGTATCATGCACATTAAATTGTTTAGTCGGACTCACAATTGGGGGCAACACAACTGGTGGTCGATTATAAAACATATCTTCCTATCTCCTTTCTTTTTTATAAGGTACACTAATAACCTATGAAATCGAAAGGGTACATGTACTAATGGAAATACCTATTTTTAATAGTTTTTCGCCCTTTTCATAAAATAACAAAGGCCCAGCCCTTAGTGAAAGTAGTATTAGCCAAGGTACTGGGCCCTTTGTTATATTTTCGTAAATACAATCCCAAGTACTGCCGTTATAACGCCAAGCAGTTGATATCTTTTTAACTTTTCCTTAAAGAGCCAACAACTGCCAAGGACGACAACTAAACAGTTTAAGCTTACAATCGGAAAGACAATGCTTGAGTCCCCTGTATTCAAAGCAAAGAAAAAGCTGCTATAGCCAATCACGCTATTGAGTCCAACAATTGTACCGATTTTAGCCTCAGGAAGATGCCAATTCTCTTTTCCTACTATACTATTAATAGCTAGGTAGATACTACCTCCACCATACATGCTTATTAATGTATTTAAGGAGTTAATATGCAAATAAGATGAGGTTTTCATAAGGATGCCCAGAATGCCAAATGAAAAAAATGCCAATATGATCCGCGTGATCCAAACTGCATATTCGGTATTGCCGCCCGTTTTGTTCGGTGAGTATTGAATGACCACTGCAGAGCCTAGCATTAAAATAATACCGACCCAATGGATGACTGCAATATGTTCATGAAAAATAAGGGCAGCACTTAATACTGGTAAAATGGCGTACGTGCCAATTAATGGTGATGTTAAGCTTGCTGGACCCTTTTCGAACGCTTTTGACATTTGAATATTTCCATTTGCATTTAAAATACCGATCATCGCTCCAAGGACCATTGTCAGTAAATCAAAATTGTCTATTCCTACTATTAATCCATATCCTAATGATAGTAAAAACGCTACAAAATAAAAGAAAAATTGAATATGTACCTTTGAAAAATCTCTCCCTGTACTCCATTTGAAAATCATATTATTTAATCCAAAAGAAATCATGGTGACAAACGCTGCTGCAATCGACAAGTTGAATCCTTCTCTCTCCACAATTTTATTTTCTATTATTCTAATTTGTTTGTTGTTATTTCACAATACTTTTCTAAAAAATAGGAACAACCACTTGTTTCCAAAATAACAAAATCCAATATATGGATATCAAAAAACGAAATAGGGAACTATAACAATAAAATTATAAATTAAAAAGAGGATTCAGGAGGTTTGCTAACGTGAATTTACAATGCAACATGGAATTTGAAATAAAAAATAATTTTATGCCTAACTTATATAACTCGGACAAATTAAAAATAGTAGAAGTATCCTCACACTGTGTTGTGATCCAAATGGAAAATTCCAGTAGTAGAGGCGTTTTTCCGTTAGATCATTTTCAATATTGGATTCGAAAAAACTCATTAGTACATATAACTGAGCAAGATGAAATGAGCACAGGAAGCGGGGAGTAACTTATATTTGTTACCGCAAAAAAGAGACTGCCTCAAACAAATCAGTCTCTTTTTACGATGTCAGTATGTTTGAAATTTATCAAGTAGCTGGCTAAATCATGAAAACAGGTGAGTGTATAGACAAACTGCTATTTATTTTACTAGAGCAAGACATTGATACTTAATTTTGTAATAATCTTTCCTGCCTTAATCATATCTGAACAATTTTTGAATATAGTAAAGAAAGGGCTTTCATAATTCTTTTACGAAAATACAACCGGTCTGAAAATTGCGAATATTTATTTTGTATGCTACAATTTTTTTAATATTTCTAAAAAAGAACTAAAAGGAGGTATTTTATGTATCAAGTAAAAGAAAAGGAAAGATTATTTATTTATACAGGACCAGATGGGTCTGGAAGAAAAACAATTGCGAAAATGGTTTCAACAGTTTTCGATATGGAAACTGTTATCTCTTATACGACTAGAAAACCAAGGCATTACGAAACTGATGGGATTGACTATCATTTTGTAAGCGATGATAAATTTGCTCTGATGAAGGAACACGAGGAGTTTTTAGAAAGTGTAGAAATTGATGGCTACCAATACGGCATTCGTGAACAAGATGTCATTAAAGCATTTGAAAATCATAATTTAGTTTATTTAACATTAAATCCCGAAGGAACAGAAAAGCTTAAAAAGATGTATGGTAATAAAGTCGTCCGCTTGTTTATATACGCTGACCGTGATACGGTCATAAGTAGACAAAAGGAAAGAGAAGATTCTGAGGAAGATATACAGCGCCACTTAAACCATTATGATGATATAATGGGTTATAAAAATCTGTGTGAACATGCCTTCGAAAATTTCGATTCCCCTCAAGTTTCCTTTCAAGTTAGTGAAGTAATTGAAAACTATTTAGATCGAAATCTTGTTCAAACAGATTATTAAATTGAACTATTCATATTTAAAAAGGCTGACCTTGAAGTCAGCCTCTTTCAATTATTTATTCAATTTTTCCCATCCAAGCAAGCATGCCACCACGCATATTGGCGGCTTTAAAGCCATGAAATTCAAGGAATTGTGTTGCTGCTGCACTTCGTCCACCTGAATGACAAACGATAACATATTCCTTATCCTTATTTAATTCATGCATGCGAAATTCAATCAAGCCTAACGGAATATGAACTGCTCCTTTAATTTTACCAACAGCCACTTCACCTGCTTCGCGGACATCAATAATATCTATTTTCTTTCCTTCATTTAATAATGACTCTACTTCTTTTGCAGTAATTTGTTTCAAACAAACTTCCTCCTACATACGGTCTTGATGTTTTTACCAATAAGGGTATATTACATATAGAAAAAAAGAATGTCAAATACCATGTATTATCACACTAACACAAGGTTTCGACATCATTTAAAATATTATGAGTTTAACCGTGGAAGGTTCATTTCACTAAACATGGCAACATAATTTTTAATTTCTCCACCATCATTTTTCACGGAATTGATTGTTAACCAAACTAAATATAACTGGCCATCTTTCTTTTTATTCCACACTTCGCCATTCCAAAATCCTTTTTCCTTTACTGCCTTCCACATTTTTTCATAAAAATCATTATTATGCTTTTCTGATTTAAAAATACGTGGATTTTTGCCAATAACTTCCTCCCCCCTATACCCGGTTACTAGCGTAAAAGCTGGATTCACTTTTTCAATATTGCCATTTAAATCTGTTACAAAAATCCCTTGTGTTGCATGGTCAATAATCTCGTTCGCCATCCCAAGCTTATCTTGATAGAACATCCAGATTACGATGATTAAAGAAGCCAACGCCACTTGAGAAAGCGCCATATAGCCAATCGCATAATGTCCTGTTAAATTAAATAAGTATGACAGTAATAATGGTGGAAAAAATCCGCCTAATCCCCCCATGGCCGCTACAAGACCATTCACAATGCCGGCCTGTTTTGCGAAATACAGCGGCACAAGCTTAAATACTACGCCATTTCCAATTCCTGCAAAAAGCGAAATCGTTAAGCAGCCGATTGTGTAAAAAATTAAAGATGGATTAAACGCTAGTAAGACACCAGATAATGTTAAAGCAGCAAAAACAAGCATTAATATTTTGAAAGAATTGAATGTATCACCGAGCCATCCACCAACAGGGCGAATAAAAGTTGCTATCGCAATAAAGCCCGCTGTTCTTAAGCCAGCGTCAACTTTTGATAAGCCAAAATTCGTAACAAGGAAATTCGGTAAATAAATCGTAAAGGTCACAAACACCCCAAAGGTTAAAAAGTAAAACAAACATAAAAACCAAAGCTTTTCATTTTTATAAACACTTAAAATTTGTTCTTTAAGAGGCGTTACAACACGCGGCTCCTTTTTATCCCCGAAAATAAAATTTAACAATGTGATTAACAAAACAAGAATAATATAAATCTTTACAGTTGTTTGCCAGCCAAATTGGTTTGCGAGTACGGGTGCTGCAAATGTAGTTAAGGCTGTTCCAATATTACCCACGCCATAAATTCCATTTACAAAACCGTGGCGTTCTTTTGGATAATACTTTGGCAAGGAAGTAACGCCGACTGAAAAAACAGCACCACTTAATCCTAAAAATAAACCGCCAATTAGTAGGTCAATAAAAGTTTCAGCAATGCTAATAAAAAAAATTGGAAATACGAGCAGTAAAAAACTGATTGAAAATAAGTTTCTCGCCCCAAAACGATTCGTCCAGAATCCGATTGGAATTCTTAAGAGCGATCCCAATACTACTGGAATTGCTGTTACTAATGCTAATTGATTTGCTGTTAATGCGATGTCCTCTTTTATAAAGGTCATTAATGATGACAAAATGACCCACACCATAAATCCAGCGATTAAACTAAATGTTTGCAATGGTAGCTGAATTGCTTTCACATTCATGTTAATAATCCCCTTTCTCCAAAATTTTCTATAATTTGAAAAATACTTTTGCTTTTGTCCTAGAAAACATGGTAATGAAAAATAAATTCACTGTTGAAATGATATCTATATTGTTTCATTGTCAGTAAGAAATGATTCAGACATTGTAATAAAGGTTGTTGCGAAAAGCTTGCAACAAGCACAAAAGGTGACTGGGTTTCGCCATTTTCCTGCTCATAGTAATTATTACTATTGACGGGAATCTCTATCCTTGATAAAATTCATTCTATTATATCTATATAATTAATACCCTTGTATAAGTTCAAGAATACGGCTTGAACGTTTCTACCAGCTACCTTAAATAGCTTGTCTACAAGGATTAGTGAATGTAAAATATTCCTATTCCTTTCGTATAGCAAAAACTTTGGTAGCTATTTTACCAAAGTTTTTTTATTTTGAATCTTTCAAAGAAAGGAACAGTATAATGGAAAATTTTTTTCATTTCAAAGAACGAGGTACATCATATAAAAAAGAAACTCTAGCTGGAATTACAACCTTTCTATCAATGGCTTATATATTAATTGTAAACCCGACGATTCTCAGTCAGTCTGGAATGGACCAAGGAGCTGTATTTACCGCTACCGCCCTTTCCGCCATTGTTGGAACATTATTAATTGGAATATTGGCTAACTTTCCAATTGGAATTGCTCCAAGTATGGGATTAAACTCATTTTTCACTTTTTCAGTTTGTATCGGAATGGGCATCAAATGGCCAGTTGCTTTAACAGGGGTTTTTGTTGCCAGCATCCTTTTCGTTATTTTAAGTCTATTTAAAATCCGTGAAAAAATCATCAATGTGATTCCTCAAGATTTAAAGCATGCGATTGCGGCAGGAATTGGGTTTTTCGTGGCTTTTGTCGGTTTAAAAAATGCCGGCATTATCGTTTCCAATGAGGCTACCTTTGTTTCAATTGGAAACTTAACCTCTCCCCTTACGGCATTAGCTGTGATTGGTTTTGTTCTTACTGTTTTAATGATAGTTCGGGGCATCCATGGGGCAATTTTTTATGGGATGGTGATAACAACGATCATCGGGATGTTTGTCGGCTTAATTAATGTCCCATCAGCCGTCGTTGGCAGTATCCCTAGCCTTAAGCCAACATTCGGTGTTGTCTTTTCCAATTTAGGTAATATTTTTAGTCCCGAGCTTCTGGCTGTTATCTTCACATTTTTATTTGTGGCCTTCTTTGATACGGCCGGAGCCTTAATAGCTGTTGCCAGCCAAGCAGGCTTAATAAAGGATAATAAAATCCCAAATATTGGACGTGCTTTATTGGCTGACTCCACATCTGGTGTTGTTGGCGCCATTTTAGGCACATCAACAACAGCATCATTTGTCGAATCATCAGCAGGAATTGCTGTGGGTGGTAGAACTGGATTTACATCTATTATTATTTCTATTTGTTTCTTTATTGCCCTATTCTTTTCGCCTATTTTATCAGTCATTACACCTGAGGTAACAGCACCTGCATTAATCATCGTTGGTGCCTTGATGGCAATGGAAATGAGCAAAATCAATTGGAGTAAGCTAGAAGTAGTAATCCCTTCTTTTGTAACGATTATTATGATGCCATTAACATATAGTGTAGCAACAGGGATAGCACTTGGCTTTATACTATATCCATTAGCATTGCTATCGCAGAAGCGTTTTAAGGAAGTTCATCCAATTATGTATATACTTGCGATTTTGTTCGCTTCATATTTTATTTTTGTATAAGGGACTTAAGATGCTTAGTCCCTTTTTCTCATAACTAGGTTGATAGTGCATAAATTTAGCCGCAAATTCAAATAATTTATTGTAATGAGAAAGCCAATAATGTGATCCCTTGATAAGCAAAATAGACCCCAAAACAAAGAAGTGATAAACCAGAAACAACTGAGATAAATACTAAAAGTCGAGAAGTCGAAATTTTTCGAAAACTGCTTGATATCGCTGCCATCGTTACATCCCAAACCAATAACCCCAATATAATTGCTAAACTATAAAACACAAGTTCATTTTTGGTTGCAGTTGCAGCTGTTTGAGCTAATAGCGAACCATATATACCAAGCCAAAACAGGATTGTTAAAGGATTTGTAAGAGACATCATGAAGCCCGAAAAAAACGCCTTATAAAATGACTCCTTGTTGCGAGAATTCTTAATATTAATTCGGCTGGCATTTACGATACTTTCAATGCCGGTATAGAGTAATACAAAGGAACCAAAAAGCCAAAGAAATATTTGGACGATTGGGGTATCAATAAAGGTTACAAGCCCCATATAGACAACTATCATATAAATACAATCAGCAATCATTGCACCTAAGCCTACAAACCAAGAATGGAAAAAACCATATTTGATGCCTCTATCCATTTGCGCTGCATTTACAGGTCCAATTGGCGCTGCTAAAGATAATCCTAAAAGTACATAACTAAAAAAAATACTCATCATTACACCCCTAAAATATCTTGTCTAAAAATTGTATTCAGGGGAATAGACTTGTACTACATTTTTTAAAAGGAGTTTTTATTTTGCCAGCTAAAAACAAAATAAATGATGTATGTCATCTTGTGAATGAAGCCCAAAAAGCTGTAATCGAAGCGCAAGGCAATGTAGATTTAGAAAGATTTCAACATGCACAATATTTGGTCCTTCAAGCAAAACAGTTTTTAAATGAGCAGCAATGGACAGAGGATGAGGAAGCTCAATTCCTACGTACGAAAGAATTAATTAGACAGCTAGAGGAAACACTTCATGCTTTAGAATCTATTGAATAAGACAAAAAACCTACCATAGGTAGGTTCTCTTTTTTATATCGATTCTTTAATAAATTACCGCACCAATAATAATTAGAAGGATAAATAATACGACGATTAACGCAAACCCGCCGCCTGCACCACAACCAAATCCAGCAACGGGTGCACCGTAGCCATATCCTGCCATGGGTACTCCAAAACCATATCTACCATACCCAAATCCACCGAATGGCCGACCAAGGGGGTATCTACCAAACCCGTATCCTGCTCCAAATGGCATTAAATCCCTCCTAAAAATTTTTCATTATATTTTTAAAACCCGTAACCTACAAAAGCTGCACCAACAATAATTAAAAGAATAAATAGGACTACGATTAGCGCAAATCCACCAGCATATCCTACCCCAGCTCCACAAACTGCACCCATTACTAACACCTCCCTTTTAAGTAATATATGAAGGCAAAAAATAAATGAAATGGTTATCCCCCCATTTTTGGTACTTTGGGCTCTATAAAACGAGTGTTCAAACCGTTGTTTAGTTGATTAAATTGCTCGATGATAACGGCTTTACCGAGGAAATCACTCATCATAATATTTAACAGCATTGTTTTCCCAGACCCATTTAAACCGAATAACACCCAATTCTCACCATTTTCCATGTCCCAATTTATATTTTGGAGTATATGCTCCCCGTCTATTATTCTTGATACATTTTGCAGTGAAATCATTGTTTGTACCCCCCTTTGTTCCATCCATTCATCATTCTATGATAATTTTAAACGAATAACAATTTTTGGTAAAATTGCCTGATTGGATTGAATTTTAGGCGAATTTTTTATTGACGATTGCGTTAGAAATTGATATCATCGCTATATTATTTAAAATAAAAGTAGCGATGAACGTTATGGATTACACTATAACTGGAGCAACTTCTGGAGAGACCGATAGTTTCGGCGCCGAAGGATTCACAATCTCAGGCAAAAGGACAGAAGAGTAACCTACCATGTAACGAGTGGTTATTCTACTATTTGCCTAGATTGGAGAAATCTCCAATCTTTTTTTATAATTCTTTTTCCCAAAATAATATGAGGTGATTGAAATGACAATGAGACGTGCTGTAGTAAGTGTAATTGGGAAAGACCAAGTCGGTATTATTGCCAAGGTAACAAATGTGTTAGCTGACAATAACGTTAATATCCTTGATATTAGCCAAACGATTCTTCAAGACTTCTTTACGATGATGATGCTTGTTGATGTAACTGGAATTGAAAGCCTTGATTTCCTACAACAAAAGTTTGACAATATCAGTGAAGAAATGGGGCTAAAAATCAACGTCCAGCTTGAAGAAATATTCCAGGCCATGCATCGCGTATAAAGGAGAGAGAACAAAATGAAAATGAATCTTGCCATAGATGAAATGATCGAAACGATTCGTATGGTCCAAATGGAACATTTGGATATTCGTACAGTGACAATGGGCATAAGCTTAAAGGATTGTGCTGATTCAGATTTTGAAAAAATGAATCAAAGGGTTTTTGACAAAATTACGAAGCATGCGGAGAGACTAAGAGAAGTCGCCGAACAAGTGAGCAAAGAATTTGGAATTCCAATTATTAATAAACGGATTTCGATTACTCCAATTGCGGAAATTTTGGGGAATGCTACAAAAGAACAAGCAGTTGAATTAGCAAAAACACTAGATAAAGCAGCGCATCAGCTTGGTATTGATTTCATTGGTGGCTATTCTGCCTTAGTCCATAAAGGAATCACAAAAGGTGACCAAACATTATTGGATGCACTCCCTGAAGCTTTAAGTGTTACGGAGCGAGTATGCTCTTCTATTTCTGTCGCAACTACAAGAACAGGAATTAACATGGATGCTGTTCGTCAGATGGGTATCATTATTAAAGAAGCTGCTGAACGCACAAAAGATCAAAATGGACTAGCTTGTGCCAAGCTTGTTGTCTTTTGCAATCCTGTTGAGGACAACCCATTCATGGCAGGTGCCTTCCACGGCGCAGGTGAGGGTGAGGTTGTCATCAATGTTGGCGTAAGCGGCCCTGGTGTTGTTTTAAATGCGTTAAAACGCTATCCAGATGCAGACCTTGGTGAAGTATCAGAAGTTATTAAGAGAACTACCTTTAAAATCACTCGTGCTGGTGAATTGATTGGACGTATTGTTGCGGAACGCTTGAATGTGCCATTTGGAATCATGGATTTATCATTGGCACCAACTAACGCTCTTAATGATAGTGTTGCGGAAATTTTGGAAGAAATCGGCTTAGAGCGTGTTGGCACACATGGCACAATTGCCGTACTTGCGCTGATGAACGATGCTGTCAAAAAAGGTGGAGCAATGGCGAGTTCTTATGTTGGCGGGCTTAGCGGCGCTTTTATCCCTGTTAGTGAAGATAACGGGATGATTAGAGGCATTGTTGACGGTGCTCTTACATTATCAAAGCTTGAAGCAATGACATGTGTTTGCTCTGTCGGTCTTGATATGATTGCCATTTCTGGTGATGCCTCCCCTGCTACGATTGCGGCAATGATTGCGGATGAAGCGGCAATTGGCATGATTAATAAAAAAACAACCGCCGTTCGCGTCATTCCAGTACCTGGGAAGGCTGAAGGCGAAATGATAGAGTTTGGTGGACTTCTTGGTCGCGCACCAGTTATTGGTGTGAATCCTTTTAATTCTGACAAGTTCATTCAAAGAGGCGGACGAATTCCGGCTCCGCTACAAGCATTGATTAACTAAACCACACTGAATTTCAGCGTGGTTTTTTTTCGGGCTTTATTGCCTTAAATGTTGCAATAACAGCAACGATGCTTAAAGCACTTAATATATAAAAAAGAATGTTTTCAGCATGCTTCATCATAATTGCCATAAGCGGCGGCCCTGCAGCAACGCCGATAAAACGCATTGAGCTGTAAATCGATGAAACCGTTCCTCGTTCTTGCTTTTCAATACCTGATGTTATAAACGCATCCAAACAAGGTAACGCCACGCCGATTCCAATACCACTAACTAAAAATAACCAAATCATAAACCACATATTTTTTGAAAAACTTAGGAAGGCAATAGACGCACTCAGTAACACAATCCCTCCAAAAGTAATCCATTTCATGAGAATTTTATTTTCTTTAATTAGCTTGCCAGTAATATAGGAGGCGATACATAAACCACCTAACGGTATTGCCAGCAAAAGTCCTTTTTTTACATCTTTCACGTCATAAACCTTTTCCAATATATCGGATAAATAAAACAAGACAGCAAACAGCACAAACATTAAAATAATCCCAATTATAAACACAGCATACAGCCATTGCCAGTTGTTTTTGAAGGTCTCTTTCATATTGGCTATAAATCTTTTGAAAGGGATTGGTTTTTGTCTCTTATTAGGAGTTTTCACTAAAAAAATCATTAATAAAATCGAAAGCAAACAAAAAAACGGTATGGAAAGGAAAGGAATAAACCAAATCAATCCAGCCAAAAAGGCGCCTAAAATAGGACTTAATACCTTTCCAAGGGTATTGGATGTTTCAATAAGACCTAATGAACTGCTCACATCTTCATCACTTTTAAAAAGATCACCGACAAGTGGCAGCACGATTGGGAAGGCTCCCGCAGCCCCAACCCCTTGTAAAGCACGTCCAATTAAAATAATCGAATAAGGGTTATCCATCTTCCAGCCTGCCCATGCGGCAATTAGTCCGCCAATGGCCGCTATTGCTAGACTTGGAATGATAACCTTTTTTCTTCCTATATGGTCAGATAAGAATCCAGCAACAGGGATTAGAATAATAGCTACAATTGAATAAATCGTAATAATCATGCTCGATTGGAAAGGACTTATCCCTAACTTTTTTTCCATTACAGGGAGAACGGGAATAAGCATCGAATTTCCAAGTGTCATCACAAGCGGAATAGAGGAAATCGATAATACAGCCCATTTTTGGTTACTTCGTTTCGTTTTCGAATCACCTTTAGAGCCTTTTTTTATCTTAACAGATTGAATGTTCTCAACATAATCCATCAGTGACACGCCTTTTTATAATATTTTATCGTACTAAATAAATTAATCATTCTTCTCCTTCCCTTGTTGTTTCTTTTCACTCATCGAACGATAAATCTGAGTATCCATACTGCCCTGGATAATGTTTTCGAGAAAAAAAGCACCGATTAAGTTCAAATATTCTTCATCATCGAACATTTTTTTGTTTTGCAGCTCCATTTCCGCCAATCCTTCATATGAAGCAAGTAGAGCATATGTAAAGTCTCTACCTATAATCGGTGTTAGTATTTCTACTTTATGGTCATAGTTCTCATTCCGGTATTTTTTAATTTCCTGTAAATTTTCAACCCCTTCTTTGAAATTTTCTTGTTTAATCTCAAACGTTTGGTAAACATAGACGGTCACTTATAACACCTCCAAATTTACTGTTGAATGAAGTTAAATGCCTTGTGGATATAGATTTCGCTTCCTTTTCCTTCCTTTCGCAAAATGCTTAATAAATAAAATAACTACAACAATTGCAACGAATAAAATACTTACAAAGAAGCCAGGTCTACTTGAAGTATTTGTAAGTGTTCCGCTTATTGCGAGTAAAATCAACACCATTCCAGTAAAGCGTTTGACATAATCAAAGCTAGTTGCCTCAATAAGCCTCGGAAAAGATATAAGGATAAATAACCAATTATATAGAAGCATTAATCCAGCAGCCGTTGTAATATACTCATAAACCCGACCTGGCATGACAAGTGCCATGACGATTGATGCAATAAGACCGGAAATGGTTAAGCAGAGTGCTAATGGTGGAACCTTTATCTTGCCTTTTTTGGCAAAAATTTTGGGTGCATCACCATCTTCTGCTAACGTAACAATCATACTTGTGACAGCAAATAAAGAAGCGGCCATTGTCGAAAAGCCAGCAATAATAATACCACCATTAAATACATGTGGAAAAAAATCAAAATTATATTGATCAAGAGCAATGACAAAAGGGCTTTCTTTTGTATTAAATTTGTTCGTTGCCACTAAACTTGTCGCTAATAAAAGTGAAAGTAAATAAATGATTGTTAAAATCATTAGCATGATAGCACCTGACTTTTTTGCATCCTCTTTATTTTTCAGTCGTGGTGCTAAAATCCCCATAATTTCTATCCCACCAAATGCATAAAAGCCAAAAATCAGTGCTGACCATAACCCAAGCCCCCCATTTGGCATAAACTCAGCCACCGTATTCGGTACTCGCAAGTCATGGTTACTTCCTCCGAAAGCTCCAAAAACAACGGCCATCGCTATTACTATAAACATTACAATGGCGGCCACTTTGATAACCGCACACACATTTTGGGCCCGTTCAAATCCCTTTGTACCGATAACGACGACAACTACACCAAGAACGGCGTAAATGGAAGCAAATACCCAAAGGGGAACATTCGGAAACCAAAAACGAGAAAGGATTGAAAGGGCGGTAAGTTGGCTTCCGGTAATCAACATTTCCGAGAACCAATATACCCAGCCGCTGCTAAACCCAGCCCATGGCCCGTATGCTTTCTTAGCATAGGAGCGAAAGGAACCTTTTTGTGGGTCTTTTGCGGACATCTTTCCGAGAGCGTCCGAAACTGTATATGTTCCCAATCCTGCAAGAATAAAAGCAATGAGAATAGAAGGACCTGTCATCTTAATCCCGATACTTGATCCTAGAAAATAACCTGTCCCAATAATACAGCCTACCCCAATTAGAGAGAGCTGCCACCATGCTATTTTTTTATCTTCCCCCTTATTACCTTTACTACCTACTCGTGCCGGTATCTCCATCAAGGACCCTCCCTTCATTGCCATTTATTATTAACGAAGAACGTATTAATATGTAATATGAAATAAATATGCATAAATCTACAGACAAGCCTCATATGATACACTATTACTTTTATAGCGAGGCGGGACACGGGATGAGATTTATGCTAGTTTTTTCTTTATGTATTAGTTTTTTTCTTTTACTTTGTTTTGGATGCAGCCAAGCAAATACTACATCTAACATGGCCGCGAAGGACTTACCTACCGAAAATCAAGAGTTGGCAAATTCCTTTTATAAACAAATGCAAATTGTAAACCAACTGATGGAAGAATTGGATCTTATAATTGTTGAATTACAAAAAACTGATGAATTGGAAGAAGCGATTGAAATATTGGAAACAGCAAAAAATGAAGTAAAAGAAATCGTGGTACTATTGGAAACAATTCGCCCAGAAAATAATCGTTTAGCTAAATTTATAAGTAGTTACAAAAAGGAACTCCTTCACTATGTAGAAGGACTGCGGTTGCAAATTGCAGGAATGGAAACATGGGACAGTGAAAAAACAACGGAAGGTTATAAGCGGACTGAAATCGCAAAAAAGAATTTAAAACAATATAATAACCAATTTAAAGATACATTTTTATAAAAACAATAAGCCGTTTATTGTAATTATCGGTAATGTCTATAAACGGCTTGTTGATCTTACATATTTTTTTCTCAAGAGCCACTAACCCAATTACTATACAAACCAGTGCCCTCACAGCCACAGCATTGTAAAGGCTCCCCTAAATAAAACTCGGTGCCAGCAAAATAATGCACCCCCTTCCCTTTGCATTCAGGACAAATATTTCTTTCTTCATATTTTGCCATTTTTGCCATTTGCCAATTACTAAAAAAACCCAAAAAATCACCTCTACATGTTTTGAATCATCTCTACAAGTTTATTATGTACATTCCCATAAGGTATATGTGTATAATAGTGAAAGGGGTGATGGTATGATGGAGGCTTTGCTGGAAAAACAAAAAGTTAAAGAAAAGTTATGGACGAAGGATTTTATTTTATTATCTTTATCAAATTTATTTTTATTTTTTGGCTTTCAAATACTTTTGCCAACATTACCAATGTACGTTAGTGATCGAGGTGGTGAGGAAACAGCTGTTGGCCTAGTCATCGGCATTTTTACAATCTCAGCCCTCCTTGTTCGCCCATTTTCTGGTGCTGCATTAGATATTTTTGGGAGAAAGCTTTTTTTAGTAGTCGGTTTAATTATTTGTTTAGCTGCCATCGGAGTATATGGATTTGCTGCAACTGTTATGTTTATTCTTTTTTTACGTGTGATTCATGGCGTTGGCTGGGGAATAGCAACGACGACATACGGGACAATTGTTTCGGACATCATTCCTTCGTCACGTCGCGGTGAGGGGATGGGCTATTACGGAATGTCAACAACGCTTGCGATGGCTGTTGCCCCCGTAACAGGTATTTGGATTATCAACCATTGGGGATTTACTTATTTATTTATCATTTCCTTCATTAGTACAATTATTTCTTTAGTTCTTAGTCAACTTTTACATATAAATCATGAAAAGGTTGAGGACGAACCTAAAAAAGCAAATTTCACTTCATCGCTCTTTGAAAGAAGCGCCCTATTCCCTTCCTTGCTTGTCTTTTTTATGACCTTTGCTTATGGTGGTATTGTTGGATTTATTACATTGTTTGGCAAAGAAGTGGGCATTTTAAATGTCGGCTGGTTTTTCTCGATCAACGCACTGTTTTTACTCATTGTTAGGCCAATTTCTGGAAAACTTTATGATAAAAAGGGCCATCAATGGGTTCTTTTCCCAGGCGCAGTTTTCGGCATCATTAGTTTACTGATTTTATCTACTACTACTACACTTCTTGGTCTTATTGTTTCAGCTATGTTTTTCGGGATTACCTTTGGGTCTATTCAACCATCATTACAAGCTTGGCTTATCCAAAGAGCAGAGCCAAGACGTCGCGGGGCTGCTAATGCAACATTTTTTTCAGCATTTGACCTTGGGATTGGCGGTGGCGCCATGATTTTAGGAGCTATTGCTGGGATGACTAGCTACGCAACAATGTATCGATTTACTTCCATAGTATTTGTTATTTTTCTTATCGTTTATGGTGGTTACATTTTAAAAATTAGAAAAAATAATCTTGCAGCAGATAAGCACGACATTTAGCCTACAGTTAATCTTGTGGTTACATAATTCAGTGATTGTTAATAATGGTACTAAATACTAAAGCAAATGTAGGAGGTATTTTTCAATGTCAGGACCATCATTATATAAACGCGCTGCCCATCAGTCTATTCATAACGGAGCATTTACAGAAGGACAGGAGCTATTAGAAGTGTTGGAGCAAGTATTTAGGGAAGGACAAATGGAGCACGCAACCGTCGCCGTTCAAGCTCTCATAGAACATTGGGAAACGAGAACAATTGCCCACGCAGAATCTGAGGAAGATGGTTTCTATCAAAAAAAGAGCGAAGAAAATCCCGATTTACAGGAATTGATTATTATGCTAAAAAGAGACCATCAATTATTTCGGGATATCATCAATGATATTAAACAAATCATTGATGAAGAAGGCGGGGTAAATGAAGCTGTGATTGACCGCTTTAAAACATTATTTGTGTTAAACGAAATTCATAACCACTATGAGGAAACGTATTTGTTCGATGAACATTAAAAAGTTTTTTTGTCCTTTCTTAGTAGCATAAACAGCCACTTTGGTATTGCACCAAAGTGGTGTTTCATTTGCATTAATTTTTCCTTTCCGCGTATTTCACTGCTTTTCTTGGATTCATTTTCCGATAAACAATGTATTTTCGTGATAAATATTCTAACGGCAAACTCCATACATGCACTAATCTTGTATATGGCCAGACCGCAAACAAGACAAAGGCAGCTAAAATATGAAGCTGGAATCCGAGCGGGGCACCTGCCATTAACTCTGGATACGAGCGAAATGTGAGAATTCCTCTAAACCATGGGCCGATTACTGCCCGATAATCAAATGTTCCGCCCGATGCTGTGTAACCGATAGTATTCGAAAATCCAATGACTGTCACTACGCCAAGAATAAGCAAAACAACAACATCCATCACCGAATTATGTTTTTTCAATCGAGTGCTATTTAAGCGGCGAATGGTCAGTAAGGCACCGCCAATGACCATCGCTAGCCCTGCTGCTCCGCCGAACCATATCGCACCAAAATGATACATATGTTCCGAGATTCCGACAACATCATAAAAGCCCTTCGGAATAAGTACTCCTGCAACATGACCAAAGAATACAAATATTACACCATAATGAAACAGTATACTTCCCCATCTTAATAAATTATCTTTTTGTAAAAATTCACTTGATTTCGCGCCCCACCCATATTGATCTGTATTATAACGATGAATATGACCAACAACAAAAATTGTTAAACATAAATATGGGATAATGACCCACAAAAAATAATCAAATGCTGTCATGTAATCATCCTCCTTTCAATATTGAGGCCTGACCCCAGTTTATACTACATTTTGATCGACCGTTTTCTCTTGAGCTGGCAAGTAGGCTGCCATTGCTGTCACACAAGCTTTCAGCAAATAACCATAAGGGTTATCGTCCTTTTCTAGCTCCGATAAAAGCTCATCAATTGGTTTTTTATGAATTAACAACATTTTCTGAACGGACTTTGCATCGGCCTCTGCCGCGAATTCTAAAATAAGGGGCAAATAGTCAGGGAGCTCGTCTCCATCAATATAAAATCCAGCCTTCGCAAATTCCATTTTCAATTTTACAAAGGCAAGGCCACGCTCCCTGTTCTCACCAAATTTGCTATGTGTTAAATAAAGGGCCGTCCGTTCGCTAAAATCAAACCACCTAACATAGTTTTCGGTCAATTCTTTAAAAGGTGTTTGCTTAACATAACTGACAAATTGCTCTAAACAAAAACGAATTCCCTTATTTTCAATCATCCCAATGCATTCGTCTATTTCCCCGTTTCCAGCCCACTCACTATCTGGATATTGCAAAAACAAAGAACATAATTTAAATGCATATTTATACTCTTCCATCCATTGCTGTTCCACCTAAATCACTCCAATATTCTTCACTGAACGCGTAAAGGTCATCATAATTTTCCGTACCAAGGCTACAGCCATTACAGCTTTCCATAAACTCGTACCCTGTAGAGCCTTGCCCTTGATACATATTTCCTGCTTCTTCCCGGTGCGATTTCGGAATGACATAGCGATCGTCATATTTCGCTATCGCTGATAGCTCGTACAGTTCAATCGCCCTTTTTTCTGTTAAATCTGCTTCTTCTAAAATCGATTTATCAAAATCTTTGTCAAGATTCATACTTCTCATATAGCTTCTCATCGCTACAAGCTTTTTCAGCACATATTCAATCACTTTCGTATCACCAGCTGTCATTAAATTTGCTAAATACTGAATTGGGATTCTAAATTGCTTAATCGTCGGAAAAATAACATTTGGACTCAAATCATCAATTTGCCCAGCAAATGCATTTATAATTGGACTTAACGGCGGGATATACCAAACCATTGGCAATGTCCGATACTCTGGATGCAACGGCAAAGCAACCTTATGCTCTACTGCCAGCTTATAAACCGGGGATTCTTGGGCTGCTTCAATCCAATCCTCTGGAATTCCGTCCATTTTTGCCTGTTTAATGACGTCTGGGTCGTTAGGATCAAGGAATAATTTTAACTGTGCTTCATATAAATCCCTCGGGTCATTCATTGAAGCCGCTCTTTCCACTTCATCAGCATCATACAAAACAATGCCAATATAACGGAGACGTCCAACGCACGTCTCTGAACATACTGTTGGCTGACCATTTTCAATCCGCGGAAAGCAAAACGTACATTTATCAGCTTTGTTCGTTTTCCAATTAAAATAAACCTTTTTATAGGGACAGCCCGACATGCAGAAACGCCAGCTACGGCAGGCATCTTGGTCAACAAGGACGATGCCGTCCTCATCCCGCTTGTAAATCGCACCAGATGGACAGGAAGCAAGGCATGATGGATTCATGCAATGCTCGCAAATCCTTGGCAAGTACATCATAAAGGCTTGCTCAAATTCTTGGATAATGGATTGATCAACACCATTTAAGTTGTAATCCCTTTTACCAGACTGATAAACACCTGCCAAATCATCTTCCCAATTCGGCCCCCATTGTAAATCAATGTACTCACCTGTCAGCTGTGATTTCGGTCTAGCAACAGGCTGATGCTTTTTCTCTGGAGCCTTAATTAAATTCTCATACTCATATGTCCACGGCTCGTAATAATCCTCAATCTTTGTAAGATGTGGATTATAAAAAATATTTAAGAGCTTGCTAGCACGGCCGCCCGCTTTTAACTCAATTCTGCCGTTCTTTAACTCCCAACCACCTTTATGTGTTTGTTGATTTTCCCACTCTTTTGGGTAGCCAACCCCTGGTTTTGTTTCAACATTATTCCACCACATATATTCTGCGCCTTGACGGTTTGTCCATGTGTTTTTACATGTCACACTGCAAGTGTGACAACCAATACATTTATCTAAATTCATGACCATGCCAAATTGTGCTTTAATCTTCAAGCCAATCCACCTCATCACGTTCTAGTTTCCGAATAATCACCTTCTCATCCCTCTGGGTGCCAGTTGGTCCGTAATAATTAAAACCATAGCTTAACTGCGCATAACCGCCAATCATTTGCGTCGGCTTCACATAAATTCTTGTTGGACTATTAAAAGTACCACCGCGATCATTTGTGATCGTTGTCCCGGGAACATTTATTAATCGATCCTGAACATGGTACATAATCGCCATACCCCTTGGGAGGCGGTGCGTAACGACTGCACGAGCCGCAACTACACCATTGCGGTTAAACATTTCAAGCCAATCATTATCGCTAATACCAACGGATTCAGCGTCCTCACGATTCATCCAAACATGCGGGCCACCACGGAACAGAGTAAGCATATGTAATGTATCTGCATACGTACTATGGAACGACCATTTAAAATGTGGTGTTAAATACCGTAATTCAATTTCCTTTCCTTTAGATTCAGGTCTGCCATCTTTACTATAAAAAGCAGCTTTTCGAAGCGGTGCCTTAAAGGTTGGCAACTCTTCGCCAAACTCAAGCATCATTTCATGATCAAGATAAAAATGCTGCCTCCCAGTTAATGTTCGAAATGGAATAAGCCTCTCCACATTCGTTGTAAACGGATTGTAGCGGCGATTACCTGTTTCTGTTCCACTAAAAACAGGCGACGAGATAACCTTTCGTGGCTGGGCGGTAATTTCATCAAATGACATATGCTCTTCTGCACGTTCCTCTGCCAAATCTTTTAACTTCTGACCTGTTTTCTTTTCGAGCGCATCCCAAGCTTTCATTGCAAGTGAGCCATTCGTTGTACTAGAAAGTGTTAAAATCGCTTCTGCAGCATGACGATCAAACGAAAGATCTGGGCAGTCATGATATTCCTTGCTTTTTGATACACCTAAAATATCTTTTAACTCGTCATATTCTTCTTTTGCATTCCATGCCAACCCTTTTGCACCAATGGATTCACGAACGTTTGTACCTAAAGAAATAAACTTCTCGTACACTTTTGTTAAGTCTCTTTCAACAACATGAATTCTTGGGAAATTTTCGCCCGGTATTGGCTCTCCACCATTCTTCTTCCAATCTGGTATTAAGCCTAGTGCCTGTGATGTTTCATCTGGGGAATCATGTAAAAGTGCTGTTGCTACAATGTCTTTTACAGGGTTTGGAAAATGCTTTTTGGCCAGTTCTTGAAAGGTTTTCGCTAATTTTTTAAAAATATCCCAATCAGACCTGCTTTCCCATGGTGACGTAATCGCTGGGTTAAACGGGTGGATAAATGGATGCATATCAGTTGAGCTAACATCATATTTCTCATACCATGTTGCTGCCGGTAAGACGATATCTGAATATAATGCCGATCCAGACATTCGAAAATCTAGCGTCACTAATAAATCCAATTTCCCTTCAGCAGCTTCTTTTGGCGCCTCTATTTCTACAGGCATTTCCGTTTCCTCTTGGCTTCCCAATATATAAGAGTGTGTTCCAAGCAAATGTCTAAGAAAATATTCATGACCTTTGGCGGAGCTTCCAATTAAATTCGCCCGCCATATGAACATTGTCTTTGGAAAATTGACCGGGTTGCTAGGCTCTTCAATGGCAAATTTCATCTTGCCATTTTTCACTTGATTAACAACATACGTAACAGCCTCATCATTATTCGTTGCCTGTGATTCTTCATACAGCTTATAAGAATTTTTATTAAACTGCGGATAAGATGGCAACCAGCCAAGACGTGCCGCCATCACATTATAATCACCCATATGGTTATATCTTGGCTTATCTACTAATGGAGATATTAAGTTTTGCGTTTTTTGCTCATCATAACGCCATTGTTCGGTTACGAAATAAAAGAATGATGTTCCATTTTGTAAACGAGGTGGGCCACCCCAATCGCGCGCCATGGCGATTGTTTGCCAGCCTTCAAGTGGACGGCACTTTTCTTGCCCTACATAATGGGCCCAGCCCCCGCCGTTTACACCTTGGCAGCCTGTTAATAAAACAAGATTAATAATCGAGCGGTAAATGACGTCTGAATGGAACCAATGATTGATTCCAGATCCCATAATAATCATTGAACGGCCTTTACTGTCTATAGCATTTTGGGAAAACTCTCTAGCAATTTGCGCCGCCACTTTCCGGTCTACATTTGTAATTCCTTCTTGCCAAGCAGGTGTAAATGGTTTTGGATCATCATAATCTTTCGGATAATCCCCCGGTAAGCTGCCACGATGAACGCCAGCCTGCGCAAGCATTAAATCGAGAACCGTTGTAACATAAATCGTTTCCCCATTTTGTTCAATCGCTTTTACAGGAACGCCACGTTCGAGAATATACCTTTCATCTTGGCTAAAATATGGAAACTGTACGATAACGGATTGATCCTCCATACCAAGCATCGTTAACACTGGATCTAGATCACCGAGCTGATTGTCAGTATCTTTCAAGTGTAAATTCCAATTTCCACCTTCAGACCAGCGGTGGCCAATTGAACCATGTGGGGCAGCAAATTGATTGGAATTTTTATCGAAAACAATCGTTTTCCATTCAGCTTTATTACTATTCATCCCAAGATCGGAAGCGCGGAGAAAGCGATCTGCTACATAGTTTTCTCCCCGTTTTTTCAGCTTCACTAAAAACGGTAAATCAGTAAATTGTTTTACATAATCTTGAAAATAACGTGTCTCGTTATCAACATAAAACTCTTTCAAAACAACATGGGTCATCGCCATCGCTAGCGCCGCATCTGTCCCCGGATTAACAGCAAGCCAATTATCGGCAAACTTAACGAAAATCGCATAGTCTGGGCTGACCGCAACAACCTTCGTACCGTTATAGCGAGCTTCAGTATAAAAGTGTGCATCAGGTGTTCTTGTTTGCGGAATATTTGAGCCCCAGGCGATGATATAGCTCGAATTATACCAATCAGAGCTTTCCGGCACATCTGTCTGCTCCCCCCAAATTTGAGGTGAAGCAGCAGGTAGGTCAGCATACCAATCATAAAAGCTAATAAGCGGGGCACCGATTAAATTTAAGAATCGTGCTCCAGATGCATAGCTAACCATTGACATTGCCGGAATCGGCGAAAATCCAAAGATTCGATCTGGTCCATATTCTTTAAGCGTATAAATAATTTGCGAAGCAATCATTGTATTGATTTCATCCCATGCAGCCCGTACAAATCCACCTTTCCCACGAGCAGACTTATATGCTTTCTTTACATCAGGATTTTCAGAAATGACCCTCCATGCTTCAACAGGATCGCCTGTTTTTTGTAGGGCTTCCTTCCATATTTTAAGTAATGCACTTCTTACATAGGGAAAGCGCACTCTTAATGGGCTGTAGGTATACCATGAGAAGGTGGCCCCACGCGGACATCCCCTTGGCTCGTATTCGGGCATATTCGGCCCTGTTGTCGGATAATCTGTCTGCTGTGTTTCCCACGTGATAATGCCATCCTTCACATGGACCTTCCAGCTACAAGAACCTGTACAATTAACACCATGTGTAGTACGCACAACTTTATCATGCTGCCACCGTCTTCGATAATATTTTTCCGACTCACGATCTGCATGTGACAGTGTACTATGATTCGTTATATCTGTCGTCTTACCAAAAAACGTCATTTTTTTTAGTAATGGAGGAATTTTTTTCTTCATCGCCTTACTCCTTTCTAACATTTGTGCATACATTTCTGTGCACGAATGAATGCTAAAAATAATATTGTCGCCACCTATACTTGGCAATTTTTAGACAATACTCATAGTGTTTCCAACTGGACGAATTTATACATATAAAAGAAGTTATTTTTATTTGAAAAAGTGACATGACTCACTTAATGCTAGTAGAAATTCCGCTAAAATAAAAAAATGTACAAGGAGTGAAAATCATGGAAATGATGAATAAAGACTGGTCGATGGATTTAGAGCATCATGAATATGAAACGAATGTGGACCTTATTATTGAAGATGGAATAAAAGCAGTTGAACAAACTGCCCCGGGCTATTCTGTAAATTTAGTTACTTCGAATAACTTTGGGGACCCTGAGGAATATCTTACTCCACTTTTAAAAGAGGTCTTTGGTGATACAATAAAAACAAAATTTATCGACCAATGTGGCTGTGGGGGGTACGTATTAAGAGTATGGAAACTGAAATAAATACAATCAAAACTAGTTTAAGTGAGTACAAAAATCGTCAAGCCATCTTAAATTATTATGAGGATGAGGAATTAGTACAAAGAGATGGGCTCGATTTCGAAACCATTCATGTAACTGGCAGTGAGATACAATTTTTAGTTGGGGATAGAATAAAAGAAACGATTAATTTATCGCAATATAAAACGTTTGAACGCTCCACTGAATTTTTCAAAAACTATTACGAACTGAAAAATGGAGCAAATATTTTGCGAATTTATTTTCCGTAAAAATGTAGGAAGCAAGGAGCGTATCCCGCTTCCTACATAAAAACATGAACTAAAAAGAAAAATAGAAAAACAAACGCCATTCTTAAATGAAACATTCTTCTAAAACCTGACGCCTTTTTCCTCCGTAGCCAGCCACTATATAAATGAACAGTCAAAACTGCCAATGTAAACAAACCCGTTACTTTTTTAATATCACTTAGTGCAATTGGATGAAAAGAAATCATGATACCCGCATGAATCAATATCAACGCTACTGCAGTAATCGCAATTGGAACGTGGAATTTCATCATCTTCCGGGAAAAAAGCGCTAATGTCTTTTTAACACCTTTCACCTTACTCTTCCGAATAATTAAAAAGATAAAATACATATTGATATTGATTAGAAATAAAATCACAGCGATGACTGCAAAGGTTTGTCCAGCAACAATAATGGGTGATGAATATTCACGATGCCAAAAGCTCCAAAAAATAACTAGTAAAATAAAAGCTGCATTACTAATTAACCATCCTTTCATAAAATCAATCCCCCTTATCTTCAAGACATTATAACAGAGAAAAGGCTGACACATAATGATGTCAGCCTCCTTTTATTATTATTTTTTACCAATTGCCACGCGCCATACATCAGGACCTTCTTCAAGGTATTCCCAAGTAAATTGATCTGGTCTTTCCATCATAAATTGGTATTGTAATGGACGAGGGTCATGATCATTTGTTAATTCCATAAATTCACCTGAATTCAAACTATCAAAAGTTTTGAAAATTACAGGATGCTTTTCTCTTGGCGGATAATCAGGTGCATTTACTTTTGCTGCAAATTGTGTCATTGTTGCTCCTCCTTTAGTAAATATATGGAAAGTTTAATTAATCATCTGGATATTACTAGTTTGTCATTATTTTGCACATTTTCAGAAAAAATATCCAACTAAATTTGATTAATCTTCAGTAACTGCTAAATCTTTAACTGGTAATGCTTCCCCGTCTTGATGTGTCGGTTTACGTAAGTTAAAGACAGCTTTTACAGCGACATACATAATTAACACAACTCCAATTAAGAAAATTGTATCTGGAATGGCACGAATTGTAATTAAATTCACAATTGTCTCCTGTTGTAAAAACTCTGGTGAACGTGAAACCCAGTAGCCTTTCATAAATGCTTCTTTTAATTGTAACCAACCAATAGGAAGTAGTGAAATGGCAATCATACCAGCTAGGCCGATATTCATTAACCAGCAAGAAACTTTAATAATCTTGTCGTTCCATTTCTCTGGTTTTACGATATTTCTCAATGAGAATACTAGAACAGCAACTGCAAAGAATCCATAAACACCCATCATCGATCCATGACCGTGTGCTGGTGTTAACCATTGTCCATGTTCAAAGTAGCTTACTGCTGGTAAGTTAATTAAAAATCCTAATACCCCTGCACCAACTAAGTTCCAAATACCTACTGAAATTAAGAACCAGAATGTTGACTTGTACGGGAAGTCAATGCCACCATCTTTGACAATTTTGTAATGTTCATATGCTTCTAAAATTAATAGTGTTAATGGAATTACTTCTAATGCTGAGAAAACAGCACCTAATGCAATCCAAACTTCAGCTGATCCATTATAGTAGAAATGGTGACCAATACCGATAACACCACTGCCAAGTAATAATGTAATTTGGAAATACAAAGCTTTTACAGTTGAACTTTTCGTTACTAAACCAAGTTGTACTAATAAGAAACCAATTACGACAACCGCAAATACTTCAAAAATACCTTCTACCCATAAATGGATAATCCACCAACGCCAGTAATCAGCCATTGTAAAATGTGTATCTGGATTAATCAATAAAGCGAATACATAGAATGCTGGCACTGCAATTGCAGAGTAGAATAGTAAGTGAATTAAACCACCCTTATCAGTTTCGCGCTTTAAGCCAGCTTTAACACCTCTAAAGACAAGGAATAACCAAATACCCATTCCTGCGATTAAAACAAGCTGCCAAATACGGCCAAGTTCGATATATTCCCAACCATTATGTCCTAATAGGAACCAAAGGTTACCCAATTTACCATTTGCACCCAACCATTCACCTATCATAGATCCAAATACTAGAACAACTAATGCCCAGAATAAAACGTCTACTAATAAGCCTTGTTTCTTCGGCTCATGTCCACCAACTAATGGAGCAATGTATAAGCCCATTCCAAGCCATGCTGTTGCAATCCAGAATATTGCTAATTGTAAGTGATATCCTTTTGTAATTGAGAAAGGTAAAACATCGTGAATCCATTTAATTCCAAAGAAACTATCTGGCTCAATATAATAGTGAGCAAGTAGCGCACCAAACATGGACTGGACAAAGAATAAAATTGCAACAACCGCAAAGTATTTACCAGTTTTTAATTGCGAAATTGTTACTGGCTGCTTCCGTAAATCAATCTGTGGAAACTTGCCATCTCCATATGCGGGATGCATATCTAAATGATAACGATAGAATACGAATAAAATGATACCAATAAACAAAATTAATAAGGTTACACTAACACCAGACCACCATACTGCAGATAGTCCCATTGTATTACCGGCATCTTCATAATAAGGCCAGTTATTTGTATACGTAATTTCATCGCCTTGACGTAAAGTACTTGATAACCAAGCTGTCCAGAAGAAGAAGTCAGAGATTTGTGTAATTTGGTCTCCTTCTGCTACATATGCACGATTAGTTGCTGGCATATGCTCTTCTTTAATTAAACCTGGTTGTATACCCCAATTATCACCATTAGTAAATACATTTTGATAATAAGCACGAACTTGTTCAAGACCATATACTTGTGCATCTGTTAATGGTAATGTATCTGTTCCCGCATCATAACGATTTTCACGCATTTCTTTAATTACACGATCTTTGATAATTGCTTGTTCATCTGAACTCAATTCTTTATATGGAGTACCATATTCCTCTTCCGCTTTAAAATCTTGCATTCCTTCAGTATATACTCTTAAAGCCTCGGCAGTATAATCTGGTCCCATATATGATCCATGACCTAATACAGTACCATAATCCATTAAGCCATACTTTTGGAATACAGCCTGACCGCCCATGATTGATTCCTTCGTAAGCAGCACATCACCGTTAGCATTTGTTACCGCTACAGGTCTAGGAGCATTCCCTTTAAAAATTCCATAACCACCTACTAATAAAATCGTAAAGCTAATTAGTAATGTGAAAACTAAAATAGATTTCAAAAGAGCATTCTTTGACGTAGGTTTGGAAGCCCCATACGTATCAATCTTCTTTACTCCCATTCTTTTCACTCCAATTTTTACTTATTCATACGGCGCGCCTTACACATCTCAAATGATAGCACTTCTCAAATTCTTCATATGTGATTTAAAACACCTGTAGGGTGTGTTTTTAATCACTATATACATAGTAAAAACCATAATGATTTTCCTGAGATAATTATTTGAATTTCGAAATTCATCTCCAAGATTAGTGTCAAATCTGGTAATATAGAATAAAGTTTATAGAATAGGAGAGGGAACAATGGAGGCAGTGAAACAAGTTCGCACCATTTGCGGCTATTGCGGAACAGGATGCGGTCTTATCCTCGAAGTGGAGGATAACAAAATAGTCAAAGTTCGCGGTGATAAGGATGCTCCTGTAAATAAAGGACAAACATGTGTAAAGGGTGCTTTTGCATACAAATATGTACATGCTAATGAAAGGTTGAAAACGCCGCTAATCAAAAAAGCGGGTCAGTTTGTAGAAGCAACATGGGAGGAAGCGCTGAATTTTATCGCTGAAAAACTGACAACTATTAAAAATCAATTTGGGCCAAATGCAATTTCAATGTTTGCTTGTGCTAGGACGACAAATGAATCGAATTACATTACCCAAAAATTTATGAGAGCAGCTATTGGCAGTAATAATATCGATGGCTGCAACCGTACTTGACACGCTCCAAGCGTTGCCGGTCTGGCAACTGTATTTGGTGATGGTTCACCAACGAGTACGCTCGAAGATTTTGATGAAACAGATGTATTGTTACTGATGGGCTCTAATACAACTGAAGCCCACCCTATTATTTCAAACCGAATGAAAAAAGCGGCTAAAAACGGCTTGAAAATTATTGTCATTGACCCACGAAAAATTGATATGGTCAAAGTCGCCGAACGACACCTGCAAATCAATGTAGGCAGTGATATCGCCCTAATGAATGCGATGATTCATGTCATTTTAAAAGAAAAGCTCTATGATGAAGACTATATTAGTAGAGCGACACTTGATCTTGATAAATTACAAAAGCAGGTAGAAATTTACACACCACAATATGCGGCTGAAATTACTGGGCTTACAGCTGACGAAATTATCGAAACAGCTAAAATTTACGCGACAGCATCGAATGCAATGATCGCCTATACTCTAGGTATTACCGAGCATCATTGTGGCGTCAATAATGTATTTGACATCGCCAATTTAGCCCTTTTAACTGGTCATATTGGTAAAAAAGGGAATGGCATTATGCCCTTGCGTGGGCAAAATAACGTCCAAGGGGCGGGTGACATGGGATGCTTGCCAAATCAACTACCAGGGGCGTTTCCAATAACAAATGATGAATATCGAGGACGTTTTGAGTCCGCTTGGAATGTAACACTTAATGCAAAAGTAGGCGATACCCAAACTCGAACATTTGAACGAATGGAAAATGGTGAAGTCAAGGCATTATATGTCATTGGCGAAAATCCATTAATGGCTGATGTTCATATGTCACATACGAAAAAGCTTTTAACAAGCTTAGACTTGCTAGTTGTTCAAGATATTTTTCTAACTGAAACAGCTGAGCTTGCGGATGTCGTCCTCCCCGCTCGTTCATGGGGCGAAGTTGATGGCACATACACGAATACTGATCGTCGTATTCAACGAGTGCGCATAGCTGTAGAGGCACATCCAAATGTGAAGGAAGATTGGCAAATTCTTTGTGAGCTATCAACTTTAATGGGTTATGAAATGAGCTATGAAACTAGTGAGCAAATTTGGGACGAACTACGGAGATTAGCCCATGAAAAATATGGTGGTATGTCTTACGAACGTTTGGATAAGGAGTATTCACTTCACTACCCTTGCCCATCAGAGGATCATCCAGGTACGTTCACTTTACACGGTCACTTACATGATGAGAATGCAGAAACAATAAGAAAAGCACCGTTTATTCCGGTTAATTATACAGCACCGATTGAACTGCCTGATGAAGAATATCCTTTTACATTAACAACAGGAAGGCGCTATGAATCATACAATACACATACACAAACACGTTATTATCCTGATAATGTAAAAATTAAACAAACAGAAGAAACGGTAGATATCCATCCGGATGATGCCCGTTCACTTGGGATTAACGATGGCGATATTGTCGAAGTCTCATCAAGACGAGGCTCTTTAACAGTAAAAGCAAAGGTTACTGAGCAAGTAATGCCAGGCCTAGTATTTATGAGCTTCCATTGGAGTGATGTACCAACAAATATCCTAACCATTAATGAATTTGATCCTATTTCTGGTACAGCAGAATTTAAAGCATGTGCCGTGAACATTAAACCCATTTAACAGTTTAAAAGAAAATAAGAACCGATGAATGTAAAATTCAACCGGTTCTTATTTTATGTACAAATATATAAATTCCATCAGCCAATTATAGAAACCTCTTTCTTTCTATTCTAGAAATTTGTTATTATAATGGAAGTGAAGGAAAGATTACGCAATTTATCGATATTTTATGCCTCTACCAAATTAAATAAGTAGACTCATATAAAATAAATACATAAATTTGACGATAATATAGAAGAAAAGAGGAGGAGCAAATTTGGATAAAAGTTCATTAATTGGTCTTATACTAGGTCTTGTAGGAGTTTTCGTAGGTATGGTTTTAAAGGGCGTACCTTTTAGCGCACTTGCAAATCCAGCGGCTATCTTAATTATACTTGTCGGAACAGCAGGTGCTGTAGCCATTGCGATGCCTACAGCCCAATTAAAAAATATACCAACATTATTTAAAATAATCTTTAATGATCAGAGATTAAAAACAAGAGAAGAATATATTAAAATGTTTATGGATTTTGCTTTAATAGCGCGAAAAGAAGGGCTTTTAGCTTTAGAAGCAAAAATTGGCGAGGTCGATGACCAATTTTTAAAAAATGGTTTAAACTTAGCAATTGATGGAGCAAGTTCAGAATACATTCGTGATGTAATGACCGAGGAAATTGAAGCGATGTCAGAAAGACATTTGGCAAACGCAATGGTTTTCACTCAAGCTGGTACATATGCCCCGACACTCGGAGTATTAGGAGCTGTTGTCGGCTTAATTGCTGCTCTTGGAAATATGAATGACATTGAAGTGCTTGGTCATGCTATTGCCGCTGCCTTCGTTGCAACGCTATTGGGGATTTTCACTGGATATGTTCTTTGGCATCCATTCGCTAATAAGTTAAAAATGAAATCAAAGGAAGAACAGAAAATAAAGCAGTTAATAGTGGAAGGCATTCTATCTGTCCAAGAAGGGCAAGCGCCAACCTTAATTCAACAAAAGCTTGTTGCTTACTTGCCAATTAAAGAAAGAGAAGCATTTCTAGCAGATAACTCAGGAGGAAAGAGCGATGAGTAAAAAAAAGCGCAAGCAGCATGTTGAGGAGCATATTGACGAAACATGGCTCATTCCATACTCAGATTTGTTGACATTATTGCTAGCACTTTTTATTGTACTTTTTGCAATGAGTGAAGTTGATTCGATAAAATTTAAACAAATGGCGGAAGCATTTAGCAGTTCCTTCACAGGAGGAACAGGGGTCATGAAGTACCCAAGTCCTCTCCCTGAAAGGCAGTTACAGTCATTAAATGCAAAGGATGCAAAAAACAAGCAAAATCAGCAAGCACAAATAGAAGAACAAGAAATGCAGCAAATCAAAAAAAACATGGATAACTATATTGAATCTAAAGACCTCAATGTTCAATTAGAAACATCCTTATCAAGTGAAGGCTTAATGCTAACAATTAGAAATGATATATTATTTGATTCTGGTACAGCCCAAGTTAGACCGCAAGATTACCAAATAGCTAGGGAAATTTCTCAGCTTCTTGTCATGGATCATCCAAGAGAAGTTATTATTAGCGGGCATACCGATAATGTTCCGATTCACAACGCCCAATTTGATTCAAACTGGCACTTAAGCGTGATGCGGGCCGTTAACTTTATGAAAATTTTATTAGAAAATAACAATTTAGATGCAAAATGGTTTAGTGCGAAAGGGTATGGTGAATTTAGACCTGTTGCTTCTAACAATACACCTGAAGGGCGCTTAGCCAATCGCCGTGTAGAAATTTTAATTAAATCACCGGACCAAGCAGATACACCGACTGAAGAAGTGCAAAATTAAGAAAGGCTCAACTTCTTGCCTCTAGAGGCAGATGTTGAGCCTTTCTTCATTAAAAGTACTCTGTAATACGAGGTCTAAAATGACTTGGTGGCTTGATAAAGGTTCTATAGCAATAATAGATTGACCATGTTTTTCGAGCTCACGAATCTGTTGATTAACTAAAGCTAATAGTTGACCTGGGAAGAATAAATAAGGAATGACAATCAAACGGTTAGGAGGCTTTTTTGAAATAATCTCGAAGCCTTCCTGTAAGCTTGGTTTTGCAGCTGCCAAATAACAGATAGAAATATCCTTATGGCCTAAACGTTTTTCTAGCACTGTAATGATATTTTCGAAAGCAAGCGGGATACTCGGATCACTTCCTCCCACACCAACGATTAAAATGGAATCTCTTGCACCCAAATCAGGTACAGCTTCCTTCACGCTATCGGCAATCATATGAACAATTTTGTCCTGTACTCCAAGCGGGTTTTTCACATTTACTTTAATAGTAGGATACTTTTCACTTAGAGATGAAAGCGCTTGGGGGATATCTTCCTTAATATGGCTTGCAGCCAATAGGAATAACGGTATAACAGTAATTTCTGTTGCCCCTCTTTCTACACATCTTTCGAATCCTACCTCAATCGATGGTTCTGTTAGCTTTAGAAAACTGATTTCTTGAATAGGAGCCTCACTTCGTTTTATTAAGTGCTGCATAAAAGCTTTTAATTCTTGGACACCTTTTTTTGATCGTGTGCCATGGCCAATGTAAAGAATTGCCTTCAAGTAGGCGTCCTCCTTTCTATTATTCCATCAACTGATTAATTAAAACGCTTCGTTTACATTGGAGTTTTGTGCCACTTGAAGCTTTTCAAACCAATTTATTTTTTCGCGCATTTGCACAACTTCCCCAACAATAATCATGCTAGGATTTGTTATTTTTTCTTTTTTTACGACATCAACAATCGTCTGTAATGTCCCAACGACAGTATGCTGAAATGACGAAGTCCCCCAATGAATAAGCGCAACCGGTGTTTCGGGATTTTTTCCATAGTATAGAAGTTTTTCTTGAATATACGGGAGGCTACTCACTCCCATATAAATGGCCAATGTATCGACTCCTTTGGCAAGTGCCTCCCATTTTATGTTGTCTTCTTCATTATTTTTGCGGTGCCCGGTGACAAAAGCGAAGGATGACCCAAGCTCACGATGCGTGACCGGAATGCCGGCATAGGCTGGTGCAGCTATTCCTGATGTAATCCCTGGAATAATTTCAAATTCAATACGATGACTTGCAAGAAATTCTGCCTCTTCCCCGCCGCGCCCGAAGACAAAGGGATCGCCGCCTTTCAGCCTTGTCACGATTTTTCCTTGCTTTGCATATTTAACAAGGTAATGATTTATCGTTTCTTGCTGTAAAAAATGCGACTCTGGTGATTTCCCACAAAATTGTAGCTCTACATTTGCTTTTGCATACGTTAATAACTCTTTATTTACTAAGCGATCATATAAAATAACGTCTGCTTCCATTATGCATTTTAATCCTTTTACCGTAATTAAATCTGGATCACCTGGGCCAGCACCTACTAAATAAACTTTTCCCACCGTATTTCACCTCTTTCATTAAAGGATGGTTTCAAATGAAGATAAAACAAAACCAGTCCCTTTCTCAATTTTTTTCTTCTCATATAATGAAACATTTTGCACATCTTTTACATTAATAAACTTTTTTTCTAGTTCGATATCAACAAGGCGAAAGGCAGTTTCGTCATTCTCAGCTGCAACAACCGCATGAAGCAATTGATTATTGATAGTTACTTCAAATCGATATAAATTCATACCTTCTCACCTTCCATAACGAGATTATACTTCAGCTTTTGTAGCTAAAATGCCAGCTAGTTTTTCATTTAGCGGCGTGAGTCCAACACGTTCAACATATTGCAGGAACGTTTCGCCAGGAAGTTTTGTTTCTTTGAAATACAGGATGAACTCTTTTAAAACTTCTGGTAATTGTGGCGCTTCGATTTTTCCTTTTAATTTTTCATTGAATTTGCCGCCATTATTCAATGTGCCGCCAACATAGATTTCAAAAGCTTCGACCATTTGTTTATCTTTATTTTTCATCAAAATGCCTTGCAAGCCAATCTCGGCAATAGCTCGTTGACCACAGGAATTTGGACAACCAACCATATGAATGCGGACCGGAACATCAATAGTAATTTCTTCATCTAAATAATGAGCGATTTTTCTCATTAATGCTTTTGTTTCTACTAAAGCTAAATTACAAAGCTCATTACCTGTACATGCAACTGAGTACCCAATAAATTTGCTTGGATTAATTGGAAACTTCTCGAAAATCGGCTCTTTTATTAAAGCGTCGATATTCTCATCAGGAATATTCGGGATCATAATATTTTGCGAATTACAATGACGGATTTCACCATTTCCGTATTTTTTAGAAACTCGCGCTAGTTCAAGCACATCATCGGGACTAATGCGGCCAATTGGAATATTAATACCGACATAATTTAATCCAGCTTGTTTTTGCTTATGAACACCATAGAAATAACCAGCATTCCATTCAGCCGTTACGTCTTCCCCTGCACTTGGAAGTGGGCCTGTTAATTGTAGTAATTTCTCTTTGAACTGATCTAAGCCCCAATCAGCGACTAAGAACTTCATACGGTTGCGATGGCGCTTTTCACGGTTTCCATAATCACGGAAAATCGTCGTAATTGCCGCTGCAACATCTTTTGTTCTTTCTTTTGTAACGAAGACATCTAATTTTTGGGCTAACATTGGTACAGTTGATAATCCACCGCCGACCTTTACATGAAAGCCGGTTACTTTCTCGCCATCGATTTCTTTTACGGCAGGTACAAAAGCAACGCAGTTTAT
Organism: Bacillus sp. (in: firmicutes); assembly: GCA_012842745.1. Lineage (NCBI taxonomy): Bacteria > Bacillati > Bacillota > Bacilli > Caryophanales > Bacillaceae > Bacillus > Bacillus sp. (in: firmicutes). Next base: position 346,984 of record DUSF01000037.1, read on the forward strand.
TTCTGAATTGGAGGCATTGTTTATGTTAGCATTAATTGAGATTTTGAATTTTCTTGGCAAATTGGAAAAATCCTCATTAAATTTGAAAAATTCATAAACCTCGTTCACAATCGACGTTGTATCAAATAGTTCATTCGGATCAAGGCCTGCCAATGGATTTCCGACAATATTTCTCGTAATATCGCCACATGCACCAGCAGTCGTCATCCCTACTTCTGCAAGGCGGCGATGGATTTCCGGAATATTTTCAATTGTGAGCCAATGGAATTGGACACATTGGCGTGTTGTTATATCATATAGATCTCGTCCAAAGTCCTTGGCAATATTCGCCATCACCACTGCCTGTTCATTTGTAATGATTCCAGATGGAATCACAACACGCATCATGAAATAACCAGCTTCTTTTGGCTTCTGCAAATACATGCCCGCCCATTTAAAGAGATCCCATTTTTCCTTCGGGATTGAATCAAATCCATGCTCTGCATGGTAGGCGATATCATCAAAAATCTTTAATGCATCTCTTTCAAGCTTCTGTAGCTCCATTTTATTTAGATTAGGGTTATTTGCCCAAGTTTTTTCGTATGCCATCGTGGTACCTCCTAAATAATCTTTTTACTAGATAAGTAGTTTATAATTTGATTTACACATTCGTCCACCGTAAACTTGCTAGACTCAATAACGAGTTCAGGGACAACTGGTTCTTCATAAGGGGAGCTAATCCCCGTAAATTCAGGAATGAGCCCTTTTCTTGCTTTTTCATAAAGACCTTTTGGATCACGTTTTTCGCAATCTTCTAATGGACATTTCACATAAATTTCAAAAAACTCGTTTTCTTCAAGTAGCTCCCGTACTAAATTACGATCAGATTGAAACGGTGAAATAAACGCTGTCAAGACTACCTGACCACTATCAACAAACAGCTTGGAAACTTCCCCGATTCTTCTAATATTTTCGGTACGATCCGCATCTGAGAATCCTAAATCACGATTTAAGCCATGGCGAATATTATCTCCATCTAATACATAGTTTTTTACATCCTGTTCATAAAGCCTTCGGGCAACAGCATTAGCAATCGTTGATTTGCCTGAGCCCGATAATCCCGTAAACCATAGTACGAAGCTATGGTGCTTATTTTGGACACGGCGATTTTCTTTCGCAATTGAGGAATCATGCCATGTAATATTCGTACTTTTACTCATTTCATTCACCTTTTTCCGTGTAAATATATATTTAAACCTCTAGCGGTTGTTTTTGTAATCCTTTAATTAATACTTCAACAACTTCTTTTCTACTAAACGTACTTGGTGGAATTTCTCCCTTACTAAGCATTTCTCTAACTTTCGTACCTGATAAAATGACGCGGTCCTCCACACCATGTGGGCATGTTTTCGTAGACGCCATGTTTTCACACTTTTTGCAGTAGAAGCTATGTTCAAAGAATAATAGGGAAATCCCTAACTCTTCAGCTGTAAAATTGTTGAAAATAAGCTGGGCATCATATGTGCCATAGTAATTGCCAACACCCGCATGGTCACGACCGACGATAAAGTGACTGCAGCCGTAGTTCTTACGTACCATTGCGTGAAAAATAGCTTCTCTTGGGCCAGCGTAGCGCATTGCCGCTGGGAAAACAGCTAAAAAGACACGGTCTTCTGGGTAGTAATTTTTCAGTAAAACTTGATAGCTTTCCATGCGAACATCAGCAGGAATATCATCTGACTTTGTTTCGCCAACAAGCGGGTTTAAAAATAAGCCATCAACAATTTCTAAAGCTGCTTTTTGAATATATTCATGGGCGCGGTGTACTGGATTTCTCGTTTGGAAACCAACGACTGTATTCCAGCCTTTTGACTTAAATATTTCTCTTGTTTCAGCTGGGTCTAAATAAAAATCCGTAAATCTTTCTCTTTTAATTCGCTTTGTGAGTGTAATCGGACCAGCTACATATACGTCCCCTCGTTCAAACAGCTTTTTCACACCTGGATGGGCTACTTCGGTTGTTTGATAAACTGATAATGCTTCTCTTTTCTTATCTGGTTTGTAGATATCTGTAACTGAAATGACGCCATATACTTCACCGTTATTCGTTAGTTTAACCTCGTCCCCGGTCGAAAGAGTGTCTGCTTGTTCGTTTGTAACTGGTAATGTAATTGGAATACTCCAAACATGACCACTGGAAAGACGCATATTTTCTATAACCGATTCATAGTCTTCTTTTCCTAAAAAGCCTTCAATTGGGCTATAGGCGCCATTGCCGATTAAATCCAAATCACTTAAAGCTGTTGTATCAATCTCAATTTCTTTTGTAATTCCGCTTATATCATAATTTGGATTCCTTTTATTAATTAATTTTCCGCCATGTGGTTGACTTAATGCCATTTTAAAATTCCTCCTAATCGAATGTTTTTAGTTGGTTTAGTAGTTAAATGCCGCCGCCATTTTCCTGATATGACCGTCGGTCTTCGTTAATCGTATTAATCAAACTAATCGTTCCTAGTGTTGCTGCACAAACGCTAAATAAAACGACTATTGCGTAAATATCCAAATTGACAATCAGCTTCACAAGTCCATATGAGATAACTAAAGAAAAGATTGGTGAAACGAGCCATACTTTCAAAATTTTAATAATGATATTTTTTTGAACTTGAGTTGCACCTTTTTGTGCCACGGCAATCCCCATAATTGCTGTGCTTGTCACTTGCGTCAACGGAACAGGCAAACCGTAAATCGAAGATATAATCACGAGAGACGCTCCTGTTCCTGAAATTGCTCCTCCCTCTAGAAGTGAGAATTTCGTAATTTTCTTTCCATTCGTCTCCAGCACTTTCCCACCAAGAAAAACAGCCCCTAAGGCAACAAATAAACCGCCAATAATAGTCCCTTTATCAATGGAAATTAAATTTGCACCAACCAATGGACCAATTGCATTGGCTACATTATTCATTCCCGCTGAAAATGCTTCAAAGAAGCCTACAATAATTACAAAAACAGAAATGATTTTTTGTGCTTTCGCCTGTTTTAGTCCCGGAAACCTTTTTTCTAATTTAATAATGATTTTTCCGACTGTAATTGCCAAAATAAAGGCGATTGCTGGAATAACAATCCAAAAACTAACGATAATTAAAATATTATTTATATATAGTGCCTTGTAGGCAACCCCTACTCCGACAACTGAGCCAACTGTGATTTCACTTGTCGATAAAGGAATTCCCAAAATATTCGCGATAAAAAGCGATAATGCCGCCGATGACAAAATGATTAATACTATCGTATTGGAAAGAAGTGTTTGGGGAATAATCCCTGTACCTATCGTTTTAACAACCTCACTTCCACCGATAACTGCACCAGCAAAAATCGCTATTCCACATAGTAACAATGCGTTCCTTTTACTAGCTATTGCACCTGAGCCATAGGCGATGCTGATTGATGCTGCAGCACCACTAGCACCGATATTCATCGCAAAAAATAAGGCAATTATGAAAGCCGCATATAGTAGAATCATATTTTATACCCCGTTTATGATTGATGTAAACCACACTCAACTTTACCTGTACCAGTCCATCTGCCAGACCGCAAATCATCAATATTGAATGTTGGTTGGGTACAAGTTTTGCAACCAATACTCGGGTATGCTTTATCATGGAGTTCATTATATGGCAAACCGTTTTTATGTACATAACGCCATATATCCTTCCAAGTCCAATGAATAAGTGGGCACACTTTGATGGATTTGAATTTGTGATCCTGATTAATAAACTCGGTATTTATCCTAGATTCTGATTGATCACGCCTTAAACCAGAAAGCCATGCCATCGCGCTTGATAACACCTCTTGCAAAGGAATTATTTTTCTTAACTCACAGCACTTATTTGCATTATTTCCCCATAAATTCGGGCCATATTGCTTCGCTTGTTCTTCAAGCGTAAGGCTCGTTTTTTTTATTTCAATTCTTAATTCAGGATAGCGTATGCGCACTTTATCAATTAATTGATAAGTCTCTTCAAAATGCAAATCGGTATCCAAGAAAACAATCTTTGCATTCGGTTTTACTTTTGAAATCAAGTCGATTAAAACCATCCCTTCGACACCAAAGCTACAAGCATAGACGATTTCCTCGCCATAATGGGAGTAGGCCCAAGTCAGAACCTCAATTGCCCCTTTTGTATCATTGTCAACTTGAAATTCAACCCCCTTTTCGCTATTAAAATTCTCATAATTTAATAAGTTATTGTTCATGCAACATCTCCCCTATTTACAAACAAAATTAATAATTCATCCCTGATTAGTCGGACTTGTTAATATCAATATCCATACATTACAAGGTGAGGAATGGAATGTCAAGAATTATTTTAAGTATTCCTACCAAAAAACTAAGAAATAAATTTTTTGAAATTTAACTATTGCTCTTTTTGTAAAATTATAATATGTTGATATAAATTAAACTTTTTTGAAAAAATAATATATTCTTATCAAGAGAGACAGAGGGACTGGCCCGATGAAGTCTCAGCAACCGGCCTATAAGGACACGGTGCTAATTCCTTTAGGCAATTTAAGCCTAGAAGATAAGAAGAATGTTGCGCGATTAGGACCTTCTTCTTATGTAGGTCCTTATTTTTTATGAAAGGAATGTATAAAGATGACAATTAATAGTTTAGAAACTAGATTAGTACAATTGGGTAATAAGAGCGATGAGAAGACAGGTGCAGTCAATCCACCAATTTATTTATCAACTGCTTTCCAGCACCAAGGACTTGGCATGTCCACAGGTTATGATTATTCGCGGACTAAAAATCCAACTCGAACAATTTTGGAAGAAGGAATTGCTAATTTAGAAGGTGGCGATGGGGGCTATGCCTGTAGTTCTGGGATGGCGGCGATTCAATTAGTATTATCGCTATTTCGTTCTGGTGATGAGCTGATTGTTTCAGAAGACATTTATGGCGGCACATACCGATTACTTCGTCAATATGCAGCCAGCTATAATATCACAACTTCCTATACTGATTTTATAGATGTAAACGAGACAGAGAAGTTAATTACTGAAAATACAAAAGCAATATTGATTGAAACACCAACGAATCCATTAATGCAGCAAATTGATATTGAGCAGTTTGCAGCACTTGCTCATAAACATAACCTATTACTTATTGTGGACAATACTTTCTACACACCTTATTTTCAGCGGCCACTAGAACTAGGAGCTGATGTCGTTATTCACAGCGCAACGAAATATATCGGCGGCCACAATGATGTGTTAGCTGGACTAGTCGTTGCCAAGGGGGAAAAACTTTGCGAGCAGCTTGCATTTACCCATAATGCTGCTGGGGCGGTTCTTTCACCTTTTGATTCATGGATCTTAATTCGTGGTTTAAAAACTCTTCATTTACGGATGAAGCAGCATGATGAAAATGCCAAAAAAATTGCCAGCTATTTAAAAACCGAAAGGCTCGTTACAGATGTTTTATATCCTGGCATGGGCGGCATGCTGTCGTTTCGTGTAAGTGATAGCGAACTAGTTCAACCGTTTTTGGCAAATCTTTCATTAATTACTTTTGCGGAAAGCCTTGGTGGTGTCGAAAGCTTTATTACTTACCCAGCGACACAAACACATGCAGACATCCCTGAAGAAGAACGGATTCGCCGCGGTGTTTGCAACCGTTTATTACGTTTTTCTGTCGGTATTGAAGAAGCAGAAGACTTAATTGCAGATTTAAAGCAAGTCTTTTTAAAATTACAACAGGAGGTTTAATTGTTATGAGCGTAAAAAATAATCAACTTGAAACAAAATTCATTCATGCTGGCATAGACGGACATGGTGATAAAGAAACTGGTGCTGTAAATATCCCAATTTATTTTTCATCGACCTTTCACCAGCAAAGCTTTGACAAGTTCGGACGATTCGATTATAGTCGCTCAGGAAATCCGACAAGGCAGGTTTTGGAGCAAAAAATTGCTGAACTAGAAGGTGGCACAAGAGGATTTGCCTTTGCTTCTGGTATGGCTGCTATTTCTTCGGCTTTTATGCTGCTGTCAGCTGGTGACCATGTCGTGATTACGGAAGATGTTTACGGTGGTACATATCGTTTTGTTACCAAAGTATTAGAGAGATTCAACATTGCCCACACGTTTGTTAATATGACGAACTTAGATGAGATTGCTGAAGCCATTCAACCAAATACAAGGGTCATTTATATTGAAACGCCTTCTAACCCTTGTTTAGGCATCACTGATATTCAAGAGGTTGTAAAAATAGCCAAGAGCCATAATTGCTTAACTTTTCTTGATAATACTTTTATGACACCACTTTACCAACATCCACTTGAATTAGGGGTGGATGTTGTGTTACATAGCGCAACCAAATTTTTATCAGGGCACAGTGATGTTATTGCCGGACTGGCTGTCACAAAAGATGAAGAGCTTGGTAATAGGCTAGGTTTTATCCAAAATTCCTTTGGCGCTATTTTAGGTGCACAGGACTCCTATACAGTAATTCAGGGGATGAAAACATTAGCAGCACGATTAAAGCAATCATCTGATTCAGCAGCGCAGATTGCTGATTATCTTCATAACCATCCTTTGGTTGAGAAAGTGTTTTACCCTGGCTTGTCATTCCATCCGGGACATGACATCCATGTTAAACAGTCGAAAGGATTTGGCGCCGTTTTATCTTTCAGGTTACCGAATAAAGAAATAACAAAAGCATTTGTTGAACAAATCCGCATTCCTGTTTTTGCAGTTAGCCTTGGCGCAGTTGAATCCATTCTTTCCTACCCAGCCACAATGTCCCATGCGGCAATGCCAAAGGATGAAAGAGAAAAACGAGGCATAACAGACGGATTATTACGTCTATCAGTTGGGTTAGAGCATGTTGACGATTTAATCGCTGACCTTGAGCAAGCATTGCTGGTTGCTGGGGATTTAATAAAAAGCCGATAATTCCTTCCAAATATGGGCATTCTACAAGTAGATACTTATTTGGAGGGATGCATATGACAGAACCATACTGCTGTCCAAATTGCGGTACAAACCGCTCTAGATTTAATATTATCGAACAAGTTCCAAAGCCTGTTAAAATGGACCCGCAAACAGGTGAGATTATTCAAGACTATTCTAATCAAGCACTTGACCCATTTCATACCCCATACCGCGGACCTTCCTTTAGAGTTCAATGTGGTGTATGCGGGCTAATTGAAGATGAACGGCAATTTGTACAATTTGGAGCCAGACCCCGCTGATGATTAAGGGCTGGCTCCTTATATTTCTGCTGTTTTATCACATACTATCTTTGATTGCTTTTGTAAAAAATACTATATCAAAGGAGTGTGTTCATAATGGCAAGAACTCATAATTCTGAAAGCCAGCAAAATGCCCAGCAACAAATGGCCCGCAACACAAAACAGGAGATTGCTTCAGAATTTGTAACCGATGTTAAAGAGGAAAATCAAATTGCTAAAAAGCGAGCCAAACAAGGACGTGAACGTGGCGATGAGCCTACAGGTACAAAAAGTAAAAATGTAAAAGGTCCGCGATAATGAGAAAAGGTGAAGGAAGGTGAGAAACCCCTTCACCTTTTCTCATTCCAACAATATTGCTCTATTAAAAAATTAAATCACACCTTGTAAGCTTCCTCATATTGTATATTACACCATTAGGTATAAGTTTACTTTTATTGTTTCAATATATATATATCCATAAATGAATAATGGATTGTAAGCTTTTCCTAATCTTTTGATTAATTATATTCACATAGTTCCCTAAATGAATTTTGTTAAAGAAAAGCGTAATGTCATCTTGCTATTTAATCGGAATTCGGGTGCCATTTATAATTATAGCTGTAACTTTGGTAACATCTAAAGGTGCTTTTGTATTCCAACTTGAATTGAAAGTATGCTTATCAGGTTTTTGGCTTCCCCCGACACCTTCCAATGGAATAATTCCATCAACAGTTTCAATCCCAATTGACATATCACCAACCATGCATTCCTCTCCTTGATAGGTTCCGATTACTTGCAGTCCTAAAGGACTAAGAGTTATATATTCAAAGAGATGACCTTCAACTGAAATATCATTTGTCCAAGTGCGCATATTTTGGTTAGAATCACTTACATTTGCTGCTACTCTCCAGTTGCCTTCAACGCCAGAAAAAACTGAACCAGTATAGCAAAGAGTATATCCGCTAAGATTTTCATTGCTTAGAGGAAATACGT